>NZ_SZWU01000015.1:74984-80624 GCF_005280935.1 Citrobacter sp. wls757
CCGCGCTAAAAGCGCGCAGCTGAGGGTTTTATCGGGTCTACATCGTTCATTGTAGGCCTGATAAGCGCAGCGCATCAGGCATTGCCGGATGGCGGCACAAGCGCCTTATCCGGCCTACAAAGCCACAAAACGTTATGCCGCATCCGCCAGAACAAACATGCCGTACGGATGGATTTCGAGATAATACTGTTCGCCGACGTCCGGTTGCAGGCGCGTAGCGTTGACCTGCAATAAAATCTCCTGCCCGTGCCATTCCACCGTCACTTCATACTGCGGACCCATGTAGGCGACATGGCGGATCACGCAGCGCTGGCTCTCCTCGCCGCGATCGCTGAGCGTGATCGCTTCTGGGCGCACACCGACCATCCCTTCGCCCTGTGTACCAAAGTGCAGCGGGCGCGGCAGATGATAGCCGTAGATATCAACGTATCCGTCGCTGAAGGTTGCCGGGAACAGGTTGGCATCGCCCATAAAGCTCGCCATAAAGCGGGAGGCGGGCTGGCGGTAAAGATCCTGCGGTGAGCCGATCTGCATGATGTGTCCCTTGTTCATCACCAGCACAGTATCAGAAACCGCAAAGGCTTCGCTCTGATCGTGGGTGACGTACAGCGAGGTGATATCAAACTGCTTTTGCAACTCGCGGATCTTGTCGCGCATGCTGCGACGCAGGTTGGCGTCGAGGTTACTCAACGGCTCATCAAACAGCAGCACTTTCGGCTTGAGGATCAGCGCGCGGGCCAGCGCCACGCGCTGCTGCTGCCCGCCGGAGATCTGATCGACAAAGCGGTCTTCGAATCCTTCCAGATCCACCATCGCCAACGCCTCTTTGACGCGGGCTTTCAGCTCTGCGCGCGGTACGCCGAGCATTTTCAGGCCATAACCGACATTCTCTCCCAGCGACATATGCGGGAACAGGGCATAGGACTGAAACACCATACAGATATCGCGCTGCTGAATAGAGCGATGGGTGACGTCTTCGCCATCAATGAAAATTTGCCCTTCGCTCGGTTTTTCCAGCCCGGCAACCAGGCGCAAAATAGTGGTTTTGCCGCAGCCGGACGGGCCGAGCAGCGTCACCATTTGCCCCTGCGGGATGGTGAGGTTGATATTGTCGATTACCGTATTACTGCCAAATCGTTTAGTGACGTTGCGCAGTTCAACGAAATTTTTCTGAGTCATAGTGCGCTCCATTACGCCTGGTTTTTGGCTTTTGAACGGGAGGTACGTGATTCACCGATCAGCCAGTCAAAGATGAAAATAATCGCCAGCATCACCACGATCAGAATGGAACCGTAGGCAATCGCTACACCGTATTCGCCATCTTCCACGCGGTTGAGGATGTAAGCCGTCGCTACGCGGGTATCCGGCGTGACGAGGAACACAATGGCGCTGACGGTGGTAATGGCGCGCACAAAGCTGTAAATCAGCGCCGAGAGGATCGCCGGGCGCAGCAGCGGCAGCAGGATGTGCGTAATGGTACGCAGGGAACCGGCGCGCAGGCTGAGTGAGGCTTCATCGAGCGATTTATCGATTTGGCCCAAGCCCGCGATACCTGCGCGGATACCGACCGGGACGTTACGCATTACCATCGAGATAATGACAATCGCCGCCGTACCAGTGAGGTACACCGGGGCGCTGTTAAAGGCCAGAATGTACGATACGCCCGCGACGGTGCCCGGAACGGCAAAGCACAGCATGGTGGTGAACTCGATGGTCTTCTTGCCTTTAAACTGCTGGCGCACCACGATCCATGCGATCAGCAGGCCGAAGATCGCGGTAATTGGCGCGGCAATCCCGGCGTAGAGCAGGGTGTCGAGCAGTGAAGGCCACGCGCCGTCGCTCATCCCCTGACCGAACAGTTTGGTAAAGTTCGCCAGCGTCAGGGTGTAGTCCACGCCCCAGTTGACGGTGAAACTGCCGTAGAAAATACTGCCGTAGAGCAGGGCGTTAAAGGCAATCCACACTGCCAGCAGCGCGACCACGCTCCATACCA
Source organism: Citrobacter sp. wls757 (assembly GCF_005280935.1). Classification (NCBI taxonomy): domain Bacteria; kingdom Pseudomonadati; phylum Pseudomonadota; class Gammaproteobacteria; order Enterobacterales; family Enterobacteriaceae; genus Citrobacter; species Citrobacter sp. wls757. The sequence goes on from NZ_SZWU01000015.1 coordinate 76,978, forward strand.
GCGTTACCGGCAGCGGCTGTACGTCGCCCCGGTAGGATTTGCCGGAAACGGTGACGTATGAGCGTTTACCAATCCACATATACTGCACGCAAAACACCAGCAGCGAGAACAGCAGCAGGAAGGCACCCAGCGTACTGGCGGCCTGGTAGTCAAGCTGCGAACCGGTGATGTAGAAGTAGATTTGCGTTGCCAGCACGTCGAAGTTTCCGCCGAGCACCAGCGGGTTACTAAAGTCGGCCAGTGACTGCACGACCACAATCAAAAAAGCGTTAGCCAGTGCGGGTTTCAGCAGCGGGACAAACACGCCGTTAAAGGTCTGCCAGCGGCTGGCACGCAGGGTGTATGACGCTTCTTCCAGCGACGGATGAATGGTTTTGATTGCTCCGTCGAGGATCATAAACGCCATCGGCGTAAAGGCCAGAACCTGCGCCAGCCAGATGCCGGTAAAGCCATACAGCCAGTTGGTGTTGGTTAAACCAAACCATTCGACCATAAACTCGGTGATGTAACCGGAGCGTCCCATCATCAGCGTGACGCCTAAACCGACGACAAACGGCGGAGTGACGATCGGCAAAATCGAGAAGATACGTCCGATTATGGCGCTGCGTCTGGCGATACGGGTGGTGTAGATAGCCAGTACCAGACCAAAGAAGGTACAGCCGACGCCGACGGCAATCGACAGCATAATCGAGTTGAGGATCACCTGAATGATATGCGCCTGCGACAGCACATTCATAAACGCCAGCGGGGCAAATTCCCCGGCGTCGTTGGTGAACATCGGAATGAAAATGGCGATGCTCGGCCAGACGATAAAAATACCGATCAGAGCGACAATCGCGGTAAGCGAGCCGATGACGAAACGGTCACCGCCCAGCCATTCGAGGCGGGTGAGCGCCAGGGTCATGATTGCGCCAAGCGCCACAAACAGCACGATGGTGGCATAGCCTAAGCCGCGCCCCTCAAGGGTGGCGCTGGCGACAATAAAGGCCATACAGAAAAATGCCCAACCCGCGTCAAGATAATGGCGGCTGCGCTGTTCGCGCCTGGCTTCATGGAATGGGCGCACCAGCAGCAGGCTTGGCAGCAGATACCACAGCCAACTGATATTGAACTGCGACCAGCCGTAGGCGGCGAGTATTTCTTCCCGCGTTGACTCCAGCAAACCGTAGTCCAGGCTCCAGCTAGGCAGCAGGGCAAACGCCAGCCAGCCGAGCAAAACCCAAAGAAATATCGCATCCCGTTTTTTCACGGGATGGAGTGCAAGTGTGTGTGACATAGCGTTTCCGGTAATGTAGGCCGGGTAAGGCGTTTACGCCGCACCCGGCAAATGAACGCAACGTGGGCTTATTTACCCATCTTAACTTCGCTAACCCACTTATTGATCAACGCCTTACGTACGTCAGTCGAGCCGTACTTATCCATGTCGTAATTGATAAGCTTCAGGTCGTCGAGCTTCAGCGAGTTAGGAGAGGTCTCGGCAGTGGTGTTGGTCAGGATCTGATAGGATTTGCCTTTCTTCCACGCCAGCTCCTGCGCGTCTTTCGACAGCACCCAGTCAACGAACAGTTTGGCGTTGTCGATGTTGCGCGCACCTTTCAGGATGCTGACGCCGCCGATTTCATAACCGGTGCCTTCGCATGGAGAAATCAGCTCCAGCGGTGCGCCCTGTTCTTTTTCCAGCGAATAGTCGTGCAGGAAGCCGATGCCGATAGCCGTTTCACCGCGGGCGGCGTTACGCGCCGGGGCAATGCCGGATTTGGTGTATTGAGAGACGTTGGCATTGAGCTGTTTCAGGTAATCAAAGGCCTGATCTTCACCCCACAGTTGAGCAAAGGTCGCCAGCGCGGTGTAGGCGGTACCGGAGCTTTGCGGGTCAGCAATCTGGATTTCGCCTTTGTATTCCGGTTTGGTCAGATCCTTCCAGCATTTTGGCACCGGCAGGTTTTTCTCTTTCAGGCGCTGGGTATTAACGCCAAAGCCCAGAATACCGACGTAAACCGCCGAAGAGAGGTTACCTTTGACCTTCGCGGGATCGCGGAATTTCTCCATGATCTGTTCGAGGTTTGGTGATTTATACGGCTGCAGCAGACCCATTTCACCGGCCTGGGATTGCGGATCCAGCGTACCGCCGTACCATACATCCGCCTGCGGGTTTTTCTTCTCTGCATCCACTTTCGCCAGCGTACTGCCCGAGCCGTTGCGAATGAATGAGGTTTTCACATCATATTTTTCACCGAAGGCTTTGGTTTCGGTTTCGCACATCTCGTTGGTGGCGCTGCAATACACCACCAGACGGCCCTGCGCCTGGGCTGCGTTGCTGAAGGCCGCCAGCGTCAGAGCGGAAGCAATCAGGGTAGAGGTAAGCGTCAGTTTCATTGTTTTATCCTTTGACTGAGAGAAGGGGTAATGCCCGCAATGAGCAACGGCATCAGCAATAAACCCATAAAGACAGCGGCAACCGAGAGCAAACTGAACATTCCCGACCAGCCGTAATGTTCTATGACTAACGACAGCGGCCAACCCGCCAGCGCGGCCCCCAGATAGGCGAACAGCCCGAGAAAACCGGTGATTGAACCTGCCGCCGCTTTGTGTCCGCATTCAACGGCTGCGAGGCCAATTAGCATTTGTGGGCCAAACACAAAAAAGCCCACGGTAAAGAAACACACTGCCAGTAGCGCGTAGTGGTGCACTGGTGCCAGCCACAGTGCGGCGACGGAAACCATCAGCCCCAGCGTGAACAGCAAAATCATCGGCGCACGCTGACCGCTGAACAGCAGATCCGATCCCCATCCGGCAAACAGCGCCCCCAGCAAGCCGCCAACTTCAAACAGCATCACCGTGGCATTGGCGCTGAGCAGATTCACGCCGTGGCTTTCCGTCAGCCAGATGTTACCCCAGTCGTTGAGCGCAATGCGGATCAAATAGACCAATACATACGACACGCCGAGCAGCCAGATCATCGGGTTTTTCAGCATGGTGGTACGTAACATTTGCCACAGCCCCATCGGCGGGCTTTGCTGTTCCTGACGTAGCTCCAGCGGGTCATGCCGCCATTCCCCAACCGTGGGTAACCCTTCTTCCTGGGGCGTGCCTTTCAATTGCAGGGTGAGCCAGATTCCCAGTGCCATACTGATTATCCCCGGTGCCAGCATGGCCGCCTGCCAGCCCCACCAGTGGGCGGCAAAAGCGCTAATTAGCGGGATAATGGCGCCACCGATGTTGATCGACATATTCCAACAGCCCCACCAGAAGCCACGTTCGTTGCGCGAGTACCAATGGGTTAGTAGTCGGGCACAGGGCGGCCAGCCCCAGCCCTGAAAAAATCCGTTCAGCGTCCAGACCACCAGCAGCAGCGTCAGCGATTCACCAAAGGCGAACAGCACGTTTAAAACGCCAGTGGCAAACAGACCAATACCCATAAACGCGCGCTGTCCGTGGCTGTCGTGCCACAGCCCGGCGGTGAATTTCGACAGACCATAGGTCAGATAAAACAGTGACCCAAGCAAGCCGATATCGCCTTTATCCAGACCCAGATCCGTTTGCAGCGCCGGGAGGACATAGTTAACGCTTTTGCGCGTCAGATAAAACGCGGCGTAACCAATTACCATACACATCAGCAGCCGGGGGCGTAGCGCCCGGTATTGTTG
>NZ_SZWU01000015.1:80656-118838 GCF_005280935.1 Citrobacter sp. wls757
TCTGTTTCGCTGGCTGAGCGTGTATGCATGGCAGTCTCCGTTTGTGCTGACTATAGGAAAGTGAAAGCAAAAGGGGATGAGAGAAAGTCCGCAGTGACTAAGACTTTTTCCTGGTTAGCGGCTGGTTTGTTGCAAATTTGTGGGCAGGTTAACAATTACTCGCGTGCCGTTGTTTGATTCGAGCGTCAGTTCACCGCCAAGGGCGCTCACCCGCTCACGCATCCCCTGGATACCGAAACCGGGAATTTTTTCTGGCAGAATACCAACGCCGTTGTCAGCGACGTCCAGAAACAAGCAATGTTCCCGCTGGCGCAGCGTAATCGACACATCGCTGGCATCGGCATGTTTGCAGACGTTATTGAGTAACTCCTGCAACAGGCGATACAGCGTGAAGCGCACCGTTTCGTTTTCTGGCGTATTTTCTAGCTGATAATCAAAGCGGCAGCGAATACCCCGTTCAGCAAAAGCAAATTCATTCACCAGATGATGTAGTGCATCTTTAAAAGACAGTTCATCGAGCGCGGGGGGGCGCAGCTGGCGCAGCAGCTGACGGGTGGAGTGGTGAATACGCCGGGCCAGGTCGTTGATTTGATTCGCAGCCTCAAGCGTTTGCTCACGACCCGGTGCGCGTTTGACCAGTTGCGACTGAATTTGAATGGCGGTGATGTTCTGACCAATTTCGTCGTGCAGTTCCCGCGCCAGGCTTTTGCGCGTGTTTTCTTCGGTGCGGATCAGCTGTTCGGTCAGCGCGCGACGCGCCGCCAGTTCGGTTTCCAGACGCTGGCGATAATGGTGCAGGTTTTGCGCCAGATGCTGCTGGCGGCTGATGGCGATCCCCAGCCCTATACCCAGCAGAGCCTGGGTGGCGAGGAAAATCTCCAGCTCCAGTAAATTACTGAACCCGACGCCGATTTGCCGGGCGATGGTGATCATCATACTGCCGAGCAATCCGGACAACACGCCACCCTGCCAGCCAAATTTCCACGCCATCACCACGTTTGGTAAAAACACCACGATCAGCAACAGGCGCTCGATCTCCGGCGACAGCACCATCTGAGTACCGATGCCGATAATAAAAAACAGGCTACACCAGATGATAAGCGAGGTGCGCAGCGGGGGATTGGTGGTATCCAGCCCGAGCAGATGATAGCGGTGCTGCTGGCGCAGAAATTCATAGATCAGATAGACAAACGGCGTCAGCAACACGCCGCCGGTAAACGACGCCAGGCCAATCAGCGTTGCCGGGCTCTGGATAAACGGTGAAAGCAGGGCAGTATTGAGCAATGAGGTGAGCGTTACGGCGGCCAGCAGCAGCGTTAAGCGTTGCCAGTAAAGGGGAAAGCGGTGCCAGTATGACTGGCCGATGCTCGCTGGAATCAGGCTAATTAACGGCGCAGCCAGCAGGATATAGCCATTCAGTAATTGCTCGCTGTGCAGCCAGAACAACATCAACACCGGCGGCAGTATCAGCGCGGGCCAGTAACGGCGAGAAAGCAGAATTAACAGCGCGAGATAGACGCCGTGTGGCAGAAATAGCGCCGCCTGCTGGCCGTTGTGGGTCAGATAAAACCCCAGCGTCCACAGCATCAGCCAGCCCGATCCCCAGGCCAGCAGAATAAACAGAGAAATAACCCAATGCCGAAGGTTACGCGACATTAATGCCCCGTCAATAGCTGGTGGTCGAGGGCAAAATGCACCAGATCGATGGTGCTGTGGCATTGCAGTTTTCCCAGCACGTTCGCCCGATGAACGTGCACCGTCTTGTGGCTGAGGTCGAGCTTGAAGGCGATCTCTTTTACGCTGTCACCTTTAACCAACAGATCAAACACTTCACGCTCGCGCGGGGTCAGAACTTCCAGAACCTGCGCGGGCTGCTCGCCGCCGCGTAGCGCCCGCAGCGCATCGGCGCACAGGTAATGGCCGCCCATGCCTACTGAGCGTACTGCCTGCACCAGCTCTTCCGGGCCGCAGCGTTTGGTCAGGTAGCCGCTGGCGCCTGCGTCCAGCGCGCTTTGCACAAACGTGGGCGAGTCATAAATGCTGAGAATAATGGCGCGAAAACCGGGCTTCTGCGCCCGCAGTCGTTTTAACAGGCTCAGGCCATTTTCATCCGGCATGGCGATATCCATTACCGCGACGCTGACATCATCATGCAGAAGTGCAGGCCAGGCTTCCGCCGCGCTGCTGTACTGACCGGTAACGTTCAGATCGTCTTCGAGACTGAGTAATTGCGCAAAGCCGGAACGCACCACCACATGGTCATCCACCAGCACAACATGAATCATGATATTGCTCTCTTGCTGACAATGGCCTCTATGATGCCTGCCAGCGCCGCGCTGGCAATCATCGTGGCGCGGATATGTAACGAATGTAACAAAATCGCAATAATTTACAGCGAGTGTAGGCCTGATAAGCGCAGCGCATCAGGCATTGATTGCGGATGGCGGCGCAAGCGCCTTATTCGGCCTACGTTCTGTAATGAGCGAAATAGCTAACTATTGCCGCTTTTTTTCTAAAAACGCTTTGTTCTTAGCCAGAATTTTTAATTCCTTTATCAAAATGTGCCGCAACGAAATACTGCCTCCATAACAAGACAGGGGAGCAGACAATCATGGCTATTTCATCGCGTAACGCACTTCTTGCCGCACTGGCATTCATCGCATTTCAGGCGCAGGCGGTGAACGTCACCGTTGCTTATCAGACCTCCGCCGAACCTGCCAAAGTGGCGCAGGCGGACAACACGTTTGCCAAAGAGAGCGGGGCGACCGTTGACTGGCGAAAATTCGACAGCGGGGCGAGCATCGTTCGTGCGCTGGCATCCGGTGATGTGCAGATCGGTAATCTTGGCTCCAGCCCGCTGGCGGTCGCTGCCAGTCAGCAGGTGCCTATTGAGGTTTTCCTGCTGGCATCAAAGCTCGGCAATTCTGAGGCGCTGGTGGTGAAGAAAAACATCAGTAAACCGGAAGATTTGATTGGCAAACGCATTGCCGTGCCGTTTATTTCCACCACCCATTACAGCCTGCTGGCGGCGTTGAAACATTGGGGGATTAAACCCGGCCAGGTGGAGATTGTGAACCTGCAACCACCGGCGATTATTGCCGCATGGCAGCGCGGAGATATTGATGGTGCGTATGTCTGGGCACCTGCGGTCAACGCGTTGGAAAAAGACGGAAAGGTGTTAACCGACTCCTCGCAGGTTGGCGATTGGGGGGCACCGACGCTGGACGTGTGGGTGGTGCGCAAAGATTTTGCCGAGAAGCATCCTGAGGTGGTGAAAGCCTTTGCCAAAAGCGCTATCGATGCCCAGCAGCCTTATATCGCTAATCCTGATGAATGGCTGAAGCAGCCGGAGAATATCAGCAAACTGTCGCGTTTGAGCGGTGTACCGGAGGCGGATGTTCCGGGGCTGGTGAAAGGTAACACTTACCTGACACCGCAACAGCAAACCGCTGAGCTAACCGGCCCGGTGAACAAAGCGATTATCGACACCGCGCAGTTCCTTAAAGAGCAGGGCAAAGTCCCCGCTATCGCGACAGATTACAGCCAGTACGTGACCGATCGCTTCGTGCAATAAATAAGGAGGCGATGATGCTGCAAATCTCTCATCTTGCCGCCAGCTACGGTGGAAAACCGGCGCTGGAGGATATCAACTTGACGCTCGATAGCGGTGAACTGCTGGTGGTCCTTGGACCTTCCGGTTGTGGGAAAACCACGTTGTTAAATCTGATTGCCGGGTTTGTGCCGTATCAGCATGGCAGCATCACGCTGGCGGGTAACAGGGTTGATGGTCCGGGGGCAGATCGCGGGGTCGTGTTCCAGAACGAAGGTCTGCTGCCCTGGCGTAACGTGCAGGACAACGTGGCTTTTGGGCTGCAGCTGGGGGGCGTGGACAAGCCACAGCGTCAGCGTATTGCTCTGGAGATGTTGCAGAAAGTCGGGCTGGAGGGCGCGGGAAAACGCTTTATCTGGCAACTTTCCGGTGGACAACGTCAGCGCGTCGGCATTGCCCGGGCGCTGGCGGCCAACCCGCAGCTGTTGCTGCTGGATGAACCCTTTGGTGCGCTCGACGCCTTTACCCGCGAGCAGATGCAAACCCTGCTGCTGAAGCTGTGGCATGAGACTGGCAAACAGGTGCTGCTGATTACCCACGATATTGAAGAAGCGGTGTTTATGGCGACAGAACTGGTATTGCTGTCCCCAGGACCAGGCCGGGTACTGGAACGTCTGCCGCTCAATTTCGCCCGTCGCTTTGTGGCCGGAGAGTCGAGCCGCAGCATTAAGTCCGATCCGCAGTTTATCGCCATGCGCGAGTACGTGTTAGGTCGTGTCTTTGAACAACGGGAGGCATTCTCATGAGCGTGGTGATTAATGATAAACCCCGTCGCCAGCGGGTGCTGAACTGGCGCTGGCCGTTCTCGCGGCAGATTACCTTAAGCCTTGGTACGTTGGCCGTCATTCTGGCGGTGTGGTGGACGGTGGCGGCGCTGCAGTTAATCAGTCCGCTGTTTTTACCGCCGCCGGGACAGGTTTTACAAAAGCTGATCGTCATTGCCGGGCCGCAAGGGTTTATGGATGCCACGCTGTGGCAGCATCTGGCGGCGAGTCTGACGCGTATTGTTATCGCGTTGCTGGCGGCAGTGCTGCTGGGCGTTCCGGTTGGGATCGCGATGGGGCTGAGTCCGACAATGCGCGGCATTCTCGATCCGATCATTGAACTGTATCGTCCGGTTCCTCCCCTGGCCTATTTACCGCTGATGGTCATTTGGTTTGGCATCGGTGAAACCTCCAAGATCCTGCTGATCTATCTGGCGATTTTCGCCCCTGTGGCGATGTCGGCGTTGGCGGGGGTGAAAAGTGCGCAGCAGGTGAGAGTGCGCGCCGCGCAGTCGCTGGGGGCCAGCCGTGCGCAGGTGCTGTGGTTTGTTATTTTGCCGGGGGCATTACCGGAGATCCTCACCGGGTTACGCATCGGGCTTGGCGTGGGTTGGTCGACGCTGGTGGCAGCTGAACTGATCGCGGCCACGCGAGGGTTAGGATTTATGGTGCAGTCAGCCGGTGAGTTTCTGGCAACGGATGTGGTGCTGGCAGGGATCGCGGTCATTGCCGTTATCGCATTTATTTTAGAACTGGGTCTGCGCGCGCTTCAGCGTCGCCTGACGCCCTGGCATGGAGAAGTACAATGAGTGAACGTCTGAGCATTACCCCGCTGGGGCCGTACATTGGCGCACAAATCACTGGTGCGGATTTGACGCGTCCGCTGAGCGATAATCAGTTTGAACAGCTTTATCATGCGGTACTGCGCCACCAGGTGGTGTTTTTGCGGGAGCAGGTGATTACGCCACAACAGCAGCGGGCACTGGCGCTGCGTTTCGGCGATCTGCATATTCACCCTGTCTATCCGCATGCCGAAGGGGTAGAGGAAATTATCGTACTGGATACCCATAACGATAATCCGCCGGATAACGACAACTGGCACACCGATGTCACCTTTATCGACACGCCGCCTGCCGGGGCGATTCTGGCAGCAAAAGAGCTGCCATCGGCCGGGGGAGACACTCTATGGACCAGCGGAATTGCTGCTTATGAGGCATTGTCTGAGCCGTTTCGTCAGTTGCTGAGTGGCCTGCGGGCAGAGCATGATTTCCGTAAATCGTTCCAGGAATATAAATACCGCAAGACACCAGAGGAGCATCAGCGCTGGCTGGATGCGGTGGCGAAACATCCGCCATTGCTACATCCGGTGGTGCGGACCCATCCGGTAAGCGGTAAACAGGCACTGTTTGTGAATGAGGGATTTACTACGCGAATTGTCGATGTGACGGAAAAAGAGAGCGAGGCGTTACTAAGCTTTTTATTCGCCCATATCACCAAACCGGAGTTTCAGGTGCGCTGGCGCTGGCAGCCCAACGATGTGGCGATTTGGGATAATCGCGTCACGCAACATTATGCCAATGCGGATTATCTGCCGCAGCGGCGTATTATGCACCGGGCGACGATCCTCGGGGATCGGCCTTTTTATCGGGCGGGGTGATTGTTGGTGGGATTTTACTTATCGGGCCTGGAACTGTCGGCCCGATAAGGCGAAGTCGCCATTCGGCAACAAAGTGGTTAGCGCAGGATTTTTTTCTCAGCCAGATCCAGTGCGAAGTAACTGAAGATCAGATCCGCGCCAGCGCGTTTGATCGAGCCTAAGCTTTCCAGAACCACTTTCTCTTCATCTATTGCACCTGCCATCGCCGCGAATTTGATCATCGCGTATTCACCGCTGACCTGATAAGCGCCAATCGGCAGCTCGGTGCGCTCGCGGATATCACGCAGAATATCGAGATACGCGCCAGCCGGTTTCACCATCAGGCAGTCTGCGCCCTGGGCTTCATCCAGCAGCGATTCGCGAATCGCTTCACGGCGATTCATCGGGTTCATTTGATACGTTTTACGATCGCCTTTCAGCGCCGTGCCTGCGGCTTCACGGAACGGGCCGTAGAAAGAAGAGGCAAACTTGGTGGAGTAGGACATGATCGCAGTATCGGTGAAGCCCGCGGCGTCCAGCGCCTGGCGAATCGCCTGTACCTGGCCGTCCATTGCGGCGGAAGGGGCGATGAAATCTGCGCCCGCTGCTGCGGCAACGACTGCCTGCTTGCCGAGGTTAGCAAGGGTTAAGTCGTTATCAACGCCGTGTTCGCATAATACACCGCAGTGACCGTGCGAGGTGTATTCACAGAAACAGGTGTCGGACATGACGATCATTTCCGGTACGGTCTGCTTACAGATACGCGACATGCGCGCCACCAGACCGTCTTCTTTCCAGGCATCGCTGCCGGTCTCATCGGTGTGATGAGAAATCCCGAAGGTCATGACCGAGCGGATGCCTGCATTAGCAATACGTTCGATTTCGCGCGCCAGGTGTTTCTCTGGTATGCGCATCACGCCGGGCATGGCGTCGATAGCTTTGTAATCGTCGAGTTCTTCTTCAACAAAGATCGGCAACACCAGGTCATTTAAGCTGAGTGTTGTCTCTTCAAACATAGCGCGCAGCGCAGGGGATTTGCGCAGGCGACGAGGGCGTTGGATTAGGTCTGTCATGGTATGCCTGATGTTTGTGGAATCGAAGGCCGTAGTATACCCGAACCTGAGGGCGAGGGGTTTACGAAAGTTGGCGTTATGCCGAGGTTATGTTGATGTTACCAATGCTTGGTATTATGTGTTATCTCTATTTTTGCAATTATGACTATTTTAAATAGTGATTAGTTTTATGGTGAATTTAGTTTAATTTAATTTTTAATTAAGTGGCGAGATTTAACGGTATTTATTTACTGACGTTTAATTTTTAAGTTAATCATAAGTTCAATATATTGTTTTGCCAATGGTTTTACATGTAACTATCTAAAATAAAAATGATTTTTACGTTTATTTGCTGTTTCGAATAATTTGCATGTCTATTGTCCGTAATCGGACTTAAACCAAAGAATAATTGAACCTTTCCTTTGTGAAACCGCATAATCTTCCCCGCGAAACATAAAATGTTTTCTTTGCATTGATAATTGATGGATCAACTATATTACGTCCCTGAGGAGGGATGACAAATGCACACTTGGAAAAAGAAACTTGTAGTCTCACAATTAGCATTAGCCTGCACTTTGGCAATCACTTCTCAGGCGAATGCTTCTACTGATATCTCTGGAACAACTTACAATACGTTCTCTCACTATAATGATGATACTCATGCTGACAACTGGTATTACGGTGGGTATGTAGGTTGGAACAACTACGACACGGATAGTATTTATAACGGTAATATTTATCCGGTAATCAATAACGCTACGGTAAACGGTGTTATTTCTACTTATTATCTGGATGATGGGCTGTCAACTAACACCAATAACAACAGCCTGACGATTAAAAATAGTACCATTCACGGTATGGTGACTTCCGAATGCATGAGCGCGGATTGTACTAACCGTACGGGTACCGACTACTACTACGATCGTCTGGCGATGAGCGTCATCAACTCAACTATCGATGACAACTACGAACATTATACCTACAACGGTACGTATAATGACGCTGTTGATTCGCATGTTGTGAATGTTTATCAACTCGGTACTGCCATCACTCTGGATCAAGAAGTTGATCTGTCTATCTCCGCCAACTCTCATGTCGCTGGCATAACCCTGACTCAGGGTTACGAGTGGGCAGATATTGACGATAATACCGTCAGCACTGGCGTAAACAGCAGTGAAGTATTTAACAACACTATCGCTGTCAGCGATTCTACCCTGACCTCTGGCTCATGGTCTGATGAAGGTACCACCGGTTGGTTTGGTAACACCAGCAATGCAAGCGACTACAGCGGCACTGCGAATTTTGTTTCTGTCGATACAGATGGTGATGGATATGCAGATGCCGCTGTTGCAAACAAATGGGACGATGTTGCATTAGCGGTTGTTGCGAATCCAAATGCTGATAATGCTATGCAGACTACTGCTACGTTTGACAACTCAACTTTGATGGGGGATGTCGTCTTCTCCAGCAACTTTGATGAAAACTTCTTCCCGAATGGAGCGGATAGCTATCGTGACACTGATAGTGATGTAGACACCAACGGTTGGGATGGTACTGATAGTCTGAATTTGACCTTAAATAATGGTAGTAAATGGGTTGGTGCTGCACAATCAGTTCATCAAACCGGATCCATTGATTTGGACGGTGATGGTGTTGGTGATATCACTACTTACGGTGTAGGTACTGAAGCCACCGCTACGCTGATCGACATCACCGCTAACAGCCTGTGGCCTTATTCAACCTACGGTATTGATAGCGACACAACTTCTTATGACGAAAATGGTCATGTAGTTGGCAACGCTGTCTACCAGAGCGGCCTGTTCAACGTCACGCTGAACGGTGCTTCACAGTGGGATACCACCAAAACTTCCCTGATTGATACCCTGAGCATCAACAGCGGTTCTGTCGTCAACGTGGGTGATTCTGAGCTGGTTGCTGACTCTATCTCTCTGACCGGTGCTTCTGCACTGAACATCAACGAAGATGGTCACGTTGCGACGGATACGCTGTCTATCGACAACAGTACTGTCACAATCGCCGATGATGTTTCTGCTGGCTGGAATGTGCTTGAAGCTGCGCTGTATGCAAACACCATTAACGTCACTAACAACGGCGTTCTGGATGTGGGGAACAGTACCGGTAATGCACTGCAGGTTGATACCCTGAACCTGACTAGCTACACCGACGCTTATAACCATGTTAACGCGGGTGTTTTCGACATCAACAGCACTGACTATGTGCTGAATGCTGATCTGACCAACGATCGCACTAACGATAAATCTCAGTCTAACTACGGTTATGGCGTGATCGCGATGAACTCTGATGGTCATCTGACTATCAACGGTAACGGCGATTCCGACACCTCAGGCGATCAGTCTGAAGTTGATAACTATGGTGACCATGTAGCGGCCGCAACCGGTAACTATAAAGTCCGTATCGACAACGCGACTGGCGCAGGTTCTGTTGCGGATTACAAGGGTAACGAGCTGGTCTACGTTAACGACGCGAACAGCACCGCGACCTTCTCTGCAGCCAACAAAGCTGACCTGGGTGCTTACACCTATCAGGCACAGCAGCAGGGTAACACCGTTGTTCTGCAGCAGATGGAACTGACAGACTACGCGAACATGGCGCTGAGCATTCCGTCTGCTAACACCAATATCTGGAACCTGGAACAAGATACCGTTGGTACTCGTCTGACTAACGCGCGTCATGGTCTGGTTGATAACGGTGGTGCATGGGTTAGCTACTTCGGTGGTAGCTTCGATGCAGATAACGGCACCATTAACTACGATCAGGATGTTAACGGCATCATGGTCGGTGTTGATTCCAAAATTGATGGTAACAACGCTAAGTGGATTGTCGGTGCTGCCGCAGGCTTCGCAAAAGGTGATATGAGCGACCGTACCGGTCAGGTGGATCAGGATAGCCAGACTGCCTACATCTACTCTTCTGCTCACTTTGCCAACAACATCTTTGTTGACGGTAACTTAAGCTACTCTCACTTCAACAACGATTTGACTGCTAACATGAGCAACGGTCAGTATGTTGATGGCAGCACCTCTTCTGATGCCTGGGGCTTTGGCTTGAAACTGGGTTATGACCTGAAACTGGGTGACGCAGGTTACGTAACGCCATACGGCAGCGTATCCGGTCTGTTCCAGTCTGGTGATGACTATAAGCTGAGCAACGACATGAAAGTTGACGGTCAGTCTTATGACAGCATGCGTTATGAACTCGGTGTCGATGCAGGTTATACCTTCGCTTATAGCGACGACCAGGCGCTGACCCCGTACTTCAAACTGGCCTACGTTTACGACGACTCTAACAACGATTCTGACGTAAACGGCGACTCTATCGACAACGGTGTAGAAGGTTCTGCGGTACGTGTTGGACTGGGTACTCAGTTCAGCTTTACCAAAAACTTCAGCGCATACACCGATGCTAACTACCTCGGTGGTGGCGATGTTGATCAAGACTGGTCTGCAAATGTTGGTGTTAAATATACCTGGTAAGACATCTCTTGTTGTTAAAGAAAAGATAATCTAACTCAGAAAAATGCCCGTCACGGATTTGACGGGCATTTATTGCAAGGAATGCCCAAATGTTGTCTGCAAATAAACCGCTTGTGGAATTTGGTAAGCTTGATAAATGTTTGTCAAAATATGGCAAACACTTTGAGTGTGATAACGATAAAGAAATAATTTATTCCAGTGATATAAACAGTGACGATACCTTTATCATTTTAAATGGTGTAATTTCTCTGAGGCGAGGGGAGAATGTGCTGGTCGGTATTGCGCAGGCACCATTTATTATGGGGCTTTCAGATGGTGTGATAAAAACAGATATACAATACAGATTAATCACGGAAAGCGATTGTACGGGATACCATCTACCTGCCTCGCAAACAATTAATATAATTGAAGAGTGCCAGCTTTGGCGTGAAGCTTTTTGTTGGTTGGCATGGCAAAACTCCATGCTTGAATTACGCGATCTGCAGTTGATCGGCAACAACTCCTACGATCAGATCCGCGCGACATTGATCTCTATGACGAAATGGGATGAAGCCCTTCGTTCACGCATCGGCGTTATGAACTATATTCACCAACGCACACGAATTTCACGCTCGGTTGTCGCTGAGGTTCTCGCAGCATTGCGTAAAGGCGGTTACATTGAAATGAATAAAGGCAAACTGGTGTGCATTAACCGTTTGCCTTTTGAGTATTGAATCAGGATGCAGGAATGACCTGTGGCTTGTACCCGCTCAATTCTGCAACCAGTTCGTTGATACCGTCGCTCATATTGGTAAAACGGGTTAGCGGAGAGCGCGTCACTACGACAAATGCCCCAACGTTTTGCTGTGGGATCATCGCCATATAGGTAATGAAGCCACCGCCGCCACCGGTTTTTTGAATAATCCCCGGTCTGCCATTCTTCGGCGCCATGTAGACCCAGCCCAAACCAAGCGCATCGGCTCTGCCTGGAACGTCCATTCCCACCACTTTAGTTAACTGCGTACGCTGGTAAATCAGCGTCTGCATCCGGTCGGCCTGCTGGCTACGATGATAAAAGTCAGAAGAAAGATACTGCTGCATCCAGCGCATCATATCGCCAGGCGTTGAATAGACGCCGCCGCTGCCCATGGCTGCCAGCGTATTGTTACAAGGACTGGCACCTTTTTCCGCGACCATCAGGCGTCGACACTGATCGGGGGACGGCGTAAAGGTGGTGTCTTTCATCCCCAGCGGACGGGTGATTTTTTCTTCAAACAGCTGCGGATAAGGCTTACCGGACGCGGTACCCAGCGCATCGGCCAGCAGGTCAAACGCCAGGTTGGAATAAGAAGCCTGCGATCCTGGCGCGGCTTTAAGCGTTGCCGTCGAGAGATAGCTCCAGCGCTGCTCGCGGGTTGGCCAGACAAACACCGGGCGATTGGCCGCGCCGCCTGGCTGTTCGCGCGGCAGTGCGCTGGTATGCGTCGCCAGATTCACCAGCGTAATTGGTGTTCCTTGATAAGTGGGTACGCGTGCGCCAGGAGGTGCATATTTACTCAATGGATCGTTGAGTTTGACCGTGCCCTGATCGAGTAATTTCACCAGCATTTCGCTGGTCATTAATTTGGTAATTGAGGCAATGCGAATTACGGAATCCAGTTGCGGGTGAACATTATTGCCGGGGCGTGTTTCACCAAAACTGCGAAATACACGCTGATTACCATCAATCACCACGAGCGCCATCCCCGTAGCACCACTGCCGTAAAATATATGGTCGGCATAACGATCAACGATATCAGAGGCGAAGACCGGATCGGTTATAGGCTGTGCCGCCTGGACAGATGTCAATGACGCCGCACACAGCGCGGCAGAAAAAAGCAGACTACGTTTCAACGGTGGTGTCCATGAGTTAGAGAAAGTGAAAAAGGATGTCGTGCGTATGCGTATTTATACTACTCATCGGCGTATTGCAAAGCGCTTATCAACCAATGATAGTGGGAAAAACGTAACGATGAGTAAACACAGGAGTTTCCTGGATTGCGGATGTTCGCTTTTGTGATCTCACGCTGTGATAATCTGCACATACTGGAACGTTGTCGAGTGTGAAAACCACAGAAACAATTCTTCATAACCGAGGTGCGAACTAAGTGCCTCGGTTTTGGTCACAATTGTCGGTTTCAGCTTGTGTTTTTGGGCGTAAGCCGTCTGGCCTCCGCACTCCACGGTGGCAAATGCACAGCAGTCGTCATAACGATAAGAAGTTAGCAGGAGAGCACTATGTTTAAGTCTTTTTTCCCAAAGCCGGGGCCGTTCTTTATTTCGGCATTTATTTGGGCACTCGTCGCCGTTGTATTCTGGCAAGCAGGTGGGGGAGCCTGGGTTGCACATATTACCGGCGCGTCGGGAGACGTACCTATTAGCGCAGCGCGTTTTTGGTCGTTGGATTACCTGATTTTTTATGCGTACTACATTCTTTGTGTCGGGGTGTTCGCGCTGTTCTGGTTTCTCTACAGCCCACACCGCTGGCAGTACTGGTCTATTCTGGGCACATCGCTGATTATTTTTGTGACCTGGTTTCTGGTTGAAGTCGGCGTCGCCGTCAACGCCTGGTATGCGCCATTTTATGACCTGATTCAAACTGCGCTCAGCGCACCACACAAGGTGAAGATTGAGCAGTTCTATCATGAAGTGGGCATTTTTCTCGGCATTGCGCTGATAGCCGTGGTCATTGGTGTGATGAACAACTTCTTCGTCAGCCACTATGTGTTCCGCTGGCGTACCGCGATGAACGAACACTATATGGCGCACTGGCAGCATTTGCGTCACATCGAAGGCGCAGCACAGCGTGTACAGGAAGACACCATGCGTTTTGCTTCTACGCTGGAAGATATGGGCGTCAGCTTTATCAACGCGATTATGACGCTGATTGCCTTCCTGCCTGTACTGGTAACGCTCTCTGCCCATGTTCCTGACCTGCCGATTGTTGGACATGTGCCTTATGGCCTGGTGATTGCCGCGATTGTCTGGTCGCTGATGGGAACCGGTTTACTGGCCGTGGTCGGGATAAAACTTCCAGGGCTGGAGTTTAAAAACCAGCGCGTGGAAGCGGCCTATCGTAAAGAATTGGTCTATGGCGAAGATGATGGCAACCGTGCGACACCACCGACGGTGCGTGAACTGTTCCATGCGGTACGGCAAAACTACTTCCGTCTCTATTTTCACTATATGTACTTCAATATTGCCCGTATTCTTTACCTGCAGGTTGATAACGTTTTCGGTTTGTTCCTGCTGTTTCCGTCAATTGTTGCCGGTACGATTACGCTCGGTTTGATGACCCAAATCACTAACGTGTTTGGCCAGGTGCGCGGCTCGTTCCAGTATCTGATTAACTCCTGGACAACGTTAGTAGAACTGATGTCTATTTATAAGCGTCTGCGCAGCTTTGAACGCGAGCTTGATGGTCAGGATATTCAGGAAGTTACCCATACGCTGAGTTAATAATAAGGAGATGTTATGTCGACGGTTTCCCGTCTTTACCCCTTGTCTGGTCTGGCAGCACTGGTGCTGGTGGGATGTAGTAGCCAACCTGCGCAGCCGCTAAAAAAGGGGGAGAAAGCCGTCGATGTGGCGAGCGTGGTGCGCCAGAAAATGCCCGCCAGCGTGAAAGACCGGGACGCGTGGGCGCAGGATTTGGCAAAGACCTTTGAAAGCCAGAAGCTGGCACCGACGGTTGAAAACATCTGTTCGGTGCTGGCGGTAGCGCAGCAGGAGTCAAACTTCCAGGCCGATCCGGCTGTTCCTGGTTTAAGCAAAATCGCCTGGAAAGAGATTGACCGTCGCGCAGAACGCATGCATATCCCGCTGTTTGTCGTGCATACCGCGCTAAAGATTAACTCGCCAACGGGGAAAAGCTACAGCGAGCGTCTGGATACGGTGAAGACGGAAAAACAGCTTAGCGCCATCTTTGATGATTTCATCAACATGGTGCCGATGGGGCAGACATTGTTCGGATCGCTTAATCCGGTACATACCGGTGGTCCAATGCAGGTCAGTATCGCGTTTGCTGAGCAGCACACCAGCGGGTATCCGTGGAAAATGGCGGGGACGGTACGTCAGGAAGTGTTTAGCCGCCGTGGTGGGTTATGGTTCGGTACGTATCATCTGCTCAACTATCCGGCGAATTACAGTGCGCCAATCTTCCGCTTCGCCGATTTTAATGCCGGATGGTATGCGAGCCGCAATGCAGCTTTCCAGAATGCGGTCAGTAAAGCCAGCGGAGTGAAGCTGGCGATGGACGGGGATCTGATTCTCTATGGCAGCAGTGAGCCGGGCAAAACGGAGCTGGCGGTACGTAAACTGGCCGGGAAGCTAGGGATGAGCGAGAGTGAGATCCGCCAGCAACTGCAAAAAGGTGACAGCCTGGCCTTTGAAAAAACCGCATTGTACGAAAAGGTTTATAAGCTGGCGGAAGCGAAGACCGGGAAAACGTTACCCCGTGAAATGCTGCCGGGCATTCAACTGGAAAGCCCGAAGATCACGCGTAATCTGACTACTGCGTGGTTTGCTAAACGGGTGGACGATCGTCGGGTGAAGTGTATGAATCAGTCATCTTTATGATGACGGTGACGCCAGCGCATGACCGCCGCTATGACGCCAAGAATCAGGCTTCCGGCCAGGAAGGGGATCAGTCCAAAGAGGGTACCGACGCCTAAACCGATTTCAACCCGCGGGCGTCCTGTCTCCTGCATTTGCAGCTGCATCAGTTCTTCATAGATGCCGGGCGCGTGGGCCAACAGATTTAAAATCTGTGCACCCGCCCAGAAGCAAAACAGCACAAATACGGCATACGCAATGTTGCCGGGCAGGGAGGAGGGATCCCGATGCTTGCCCTTAAACAGGGATTTTGAGAGCGTAAAATCAGCCATAAAGACCTCCGGAAATAACCTGCTTTTTTTGACGTAATGCCTGGAACTGAGAGTGAGTCTGACAGGTGATCGGCAATGTCAATATCAGAATGATGGTAATTTCAGGTAGAGATTATTCCTGGATTTCGGTTTTTTGTTGGCGGTCACAATTATGTAACCTTAAGTTAAACTGAGTTACATTTAAGAAATTCCGCACAGGCCACAGACGCCCTCGGGGAAATGTGCGAGGATGCCTTACTGTGTTGTATTTCCACCGGAGCTGTTATGAACCTGCCTGTAAAAATCCGCCGAGACTGGCACTACTATGCTTTCGCTATTGGGCTTATCTTTATTCTGAATGGCGTGGTGGGGTTATTAGGTTTTGAAGCGCAGGGATGGCAAACTTATGCGGTGGGGCTGGTGACCTGGGTGATTAGCTTTTGGCTGGCCGGATTAATCATCCGTCGCCGCGTTGAAGATGATGAAGCAAAGGATGCCCAATAGCTCTATCAGGCATCCTGACGGGTTTACATACTGGTTTTCAGCGCGCTATCCGCAGCATGGCGTTCCAGCGCCAGTTCGATCAGGCGAGTGATCAAATCGGTATAGCCTAAACCGCTCGCCTGCCACAGCTTCGGATACATACTGATGTTGGTAAAGCCAGGCAGCGTGTTGATCTCATTGATCACAACGTCGTTTTCAGCAGTTAAGAAGACGTCCACGCGCGCCATGCCGGCACAGCCCAGAGTCTGGTAGGCCTGAATGGCGATTTCGCGGATCTTATCGTTAATCTCTGGCGCAATTGCTGCCGGAACGACAACTTTGGCACCGTTATCGTCAATGTATTTAGTGTCGTAAGCGTAAAAATCGCTGTTCAGCACGATCTCACCACAGGTACTGGCCTGCGGGTGATCGTTGCCCAGTACCGCACATTCGATCTCGCGGCCTTTGATCCCTTGCTCCACAACGACTTTATGATCGAATTCAAATGCCAGCGCGACGGCCTGATCGTATTGGGCTTCGCTGGTTACTTTACTGACGCCAACGGACGATCCCTGGTTGGCCGGTTTTACAAACAGCGGCAGACCCAGGCGGGATTCCACTTCGGCAAAGCTGATGCTGTTGCGATTCGCGCGAGTGAGCGTAATAAATGGCGCGATGTTTAACCCGGCATCACGCAGCAGACGTTTGGTCACGTCTTTATCCATACAGGCAGCAGAACCCAGCACATCAGAACCGACAAACGGCAGGTTCGCCACGCGCAACATGCCCTGCAGAGAGCCATCTTCACCCAAAGTACCGTGTACGATCGGGAAAATAACATCGACCGTCGGCAGCGGTTGACCGTTTTGTGCATCGATCAACTGGTGCTCTTGTTTACCCGGTACCTGCGCCAGGCTGGTCTCAGAAGGTCGCAACGCAATATGCGCCGGATCGTTTGAATTGAGCAGATAGTTACTGGCATCGCTGACGTGCCATTGCCCTTGTTTATCAATACCTAACAGCACAACGTCAAAGCGAGTCTTGTCGATGGCATCGACAATATTTTTTGCCGATTGCAATGACACTTCATGTTCCGCTGATTTACCACCAAATACGATTCCTACCCGCAACTTTGCCATCTTAAAAACCCATTCCATGAATGCAAAGCACATACATTACCACGACAAAACGCAGGTTTCCTCGGCTTCTGGCAGATTGTTTTGGCGAATGACAGGGGATTAGAAGGGGACATACACGCAGATCGCGCGGGAAGCACAATCCCCTGTTTATATTATGGGTTTGGTGTGAGCTATATCACAAATATGATGAGCGGGAAGATAAAATCCTAAACTGTGATTTATCGCACCTGTAGACCCTTATTCGGCTAAGTAATTTGTTAAGCTGCTCGCAGTTTTCAGCTAATTATCGTTATGAGTCCTTATGGAATCCTGGAGAGTTAACCTTATTTCCGTTTGGTTCGGGTGCTTTTTTACCGGACTGGCGATTAGCCAAATCTTGCCTTTTTTACCACTCTATATCTCCCAACTGGGCGTGACCTCGCATGAAGCGCTATCAATGTGGTCCGGATTAACGTTCAGCGTCACCTTCCTGATTTCAGCCATTGTTTCTCCGATGTGGGGCAGTCTGGCCGACCGCAAAGGACGCAAGCTGATGCTGCTGCGGGCCTCACTGGGGATGGCCATTGCGATTTTGCTACAGGCATTTGCCACTAACGTCTGGCAGCTTTTTCTGCTGCGCGGGGTGATGGGGTTAACCTCCGGCTATATTCCTAATGCGATGGCGCTGGTTGCGTCACAGGTTCCACGCGAGCGCAGCGGCTGGGCGCTGAGTACGCTCTCTACGGCGCAAATTAGCGGCGTCATCGGCGGACCGCTGATGGGAGGCTTTATCGCCGATCATGTTGGCTTACGGGCGGTATTCTGTATTACCGCCGCCTTGCTGGTGGTGAGTTTTCTGGTCACACTGTTCTTAATCAAAGAGGGCGTTCGCCCGACGCTTAAAAAAAGCGAACGTCTGAGTGGGAAGGCTGTGTTTGCCTCGCTTTCGCATCCAGCGTTGGTGATCAGCCTGTTTTTTACCACCATGGTGATTCAACTGTGTAATGGCTCAATTGGGCCTATTCTGGCGCTGTTTATTAAATCAATGGTCCCGGACAGTTCGAATATTGCTTTTCTCAGTGGGCTGATAGCCTCAGTACCGGGCATTTCTGCTCTGATTTCCGCGCCCCGACTTGGTAAATTAGGCGACCGTATTGGTACTGAGCGGATTTTAATGGCGACGTTAATCTTCGCGGTGGTGCTATTTTTTGCCATGTCGTGGGTTACCACGCCGTTGCAGTTGGGAATTCTACGTTTTCTGCTCGGCTTTGCTGATGGTGCGATGTTGCCGGCGGTGCAGACGCTGTTGGTGAAATACTCCAGCGACCAGATAACCGGACGCATCTTTGGCTATAACCAGTCATTTATGTACCTTGGCAACGTCGCCGGGCCATTGATGGGTGCAACGGTTTCGGCAATGGCGGGGTTCCGTTGGGTGTTCATTGCTACAGCAAGCATTGTGCTTATCAATATCTGGCAACTGGCTATCGCGTTGCGACGTCGGCGCGAGGCTCGTTGAGTTCCTGATTAACAACGCTGCTTGTCAGCGTTGTTAATCCATAATTGTGTATTATATATTTGTGTGATTATTAATTTTCTTACCTTTTTATATTGAATCATCCTGCTTCAGGACTCATTTTCCCTTATTTTGTGTTGTGATTGTTTTCGCAAATCGTTTTATTTCTTATAAAAATACAACTTTCATCCTCTAGGCAGTCGTGAGCCTTAATGATAACGTGACCCATATTTTGTTAAGGGAATAGGCAAATGAAAAACCTCGTCACTGAGTTGTTACTTAAGCTCGCGCAAAAAGAAGAAGAATCGCAAGATCTGGCGGCACAGGTCGAAACGTTAGAGCGGGTAATCATCGAAATGCTGCGCAATATGGCGTGGAACGATCGGCAAATATTTATTCGTCAAATTGAGGGGGCGCTGGCTGGCGGAAACCGCATGCCCGCGTTTCTGACGAACATACATAATGCTGGTGAGTGCGTACCAAAAGCGTTGTGATCCATCTATGGTGGGGTAGCCACAAATTATCATAAAATTGTCACATCAAATACTTATAGTCGCTTTGTTTTAATTTTACCGTATTTATACATGGAGAATATAAAGTGAAACAAAGCGCTCTGGCTATTGCCCTGTTACCTTTGCTGTTTACCCCGGTTATTAATGCAGAAACATCTACTGTAGCGGTTATGGATAATCGTGCTGCTCAGGGAGATATCACCACGCCGGGTGGCGCTCGCCGATTGTCTGCCGATCAAACGGCAGCTCTGCGCGAATCCCTGAACGATAAACCGGCCAAAAATATTATTTTGCTGATTGGCGATGGGATGGGCGACTCCGAAATAACGGCAGCGCGAAATTATGCTGAAGGCGCGGGCGGATTTTTTAAAGGTATTGATGCTTTACCGTTGACCGGACAATACACACATTATGCGTTGGATAAGAAAACGGGCAAGCCCGATTATGTGACAGATTCAGCAGCATCTGCGACAGCATGGACAACCGGCGTGAAGACCTATAACGGGGCGCTGGGTGTGGATATTCATGAAAAAGATCACACCACGATTCTGGAAATGGCCAAAGCGGCAGGTCTGGCGACAGGCAACGTTTCCACGGCTGAATTACAGGATGCCACGCCGGCCGCACTGGTTGCCCATGTCACTTCGCGTAAATGCTATGGCCCGAGCGTGACGGCTGAAAAATGCCCGACGAACGCGCTGGAAAAAGGCGGTAAAGGGTCGATCACCGAACAATTATTGAATGCTCGTGCGGATGTTACGTTAGGCGGCGGAGCAAAAACATTTACTGAAACCGCTACGGCAGGTGAGTGGCAGGGTAAAACGCTGCGAGAACAAGCCCAGGCCCGTGGTTACCAGATGGTGAGTGATGCCGCGACGCTGGCGGCTGTTAGCGAAGCGAATCAGGATAAACCGCTGTTGGGTCTGTTCTCAGACGGTAATATGCCAGTGCGTTGGGAAGGGCCGAAAGCGTCTTATCACGGCAACCTGGATAAGCCGGTAGTGACCTGTACGCCAAATCCAAAACGTAACGACAGCGTGCCAACGCTGGCGCAGATGACGGATAAAGCGATTGAGCTGTTAAGCAAAAATGAGAAAGGTTTCTTCCTGCAAGTAGAAGGCGCGTCGATCGATAAACAAGATCACGCCGCTAACCCGTGTGGACAAATTGGTGAAACGGTCGATCTGGATGAAGCGGTGCAGCGTGCACTTGCCTTTGCGAAGAAAGATGGCAACACCCTGGTTGTGGTAACCGCTGACCACGCGCATGCCAGCCAGATTGTCGCACCGGATACTAAAGCACCCGGTTTAACGCAGGCGCTGAACACTAAAGATGGCGCGGTGATGGTCATCAGCTATGGCAACTCTGAAGAAGAGTCCCAGGAGCACACCGGCAGCCAACTGCGTATTGCAGCCTATGGCCCTCATGCGGCGAATGTGGTTGGCCTGACCGATCAAACCGATCTGTTTTACACCATGAAAGCGGCGTTAGGACTGAAATAAGCTGACACCCGATGGCAATACTTTTGCCGTCGGGTGGTATTTTTATCGTTAGCAGCCAAACTTACCTGTGTGTCGTCGTTCAGAAAAGGATGGTGCTATGAAAATTACATTATTAATGACGTTACTCTTTGGCCTTATTTTTTTAACTACCGTCGGTGCTGCCGAGAAGACGTTAACCCCGCAACAACAGCGTATGACCACCTGCAATCAGCAGGCCACGGCGCAGACCTTAAAAGGGGATGCGCGTAAGACCTACATGAGTGATTGCCTGAAAAACAGTAAATCTGCGCCTGAGGAAAAGAGCCTGACGCCGCAGCAGCAGAAAATGCGTGAATGCAACGTCAAGGCGACGGAACAGTCTCTGAAAGGCGATGATCGTAATAAGTTTATGAGCGCTTGCCTGAAAAAATCTGCTTAGCACTTCCGGGTGAGCAGGTAAAATCGCTCACCCGAAATATCATACTTCCGCCACCAGACCCCTTCCTATAATTTGGGAAATTTGTTTCAGAATATTCCCAAATACGATGAATGATGAAAATTTTTATCAAAAGAAGGTCGTCCCGAATGAAGCATTTATATTGCTTCATCAAAATGATCACCAACGTTCCGGTCTGCGATTTGCCCGACGAATCAGGCTGCCGCGAGCGGTGGGACTGGGGGGAATGTTTTTCCCTATCGCGTCGGTATTAGTTTCTCAGCCAATAACCGGAGGCTGGTGGCTTTTGCTGGTGGGATGGGCGTTTGTCTGGCCGCATCTGGCATGGCAATTGGCAAGTAAAGCTATCGATCCACTGCATAGCGAATATACCAACTTAAAAGCCGATGCCATCCTCGCCGGGATGTGGATGGGGATTATGGGGATAAACTTGCTGCCATCCACGGCGCTGTTGATGATTATCTGTATCAACCTGATGGGCGCAGGGGGTATGCGTGTCTTCATCGCAGGCGCCGTGTTGATGGTGGTTTCCTGCCTGGTGACGTTACAGTTAACGGATATTCCCGTGGCTTTTAGCAGTACGCAACTGAGTGTGCTGTTGTCGCTGCCGGTGTTAGTGGTTTACCCGTTGCTGTTTGCCTGGGTGAGTTACCAGACGCTCATCAGGCTGGCAGAACATAAACGTCGCTTACAGGTTATGAGCACGCGAGATGGGATGACCGGGGTTTATAACCGACGTCATTGGGAACTGTTGCTGCGGAATGAATTTGATAATTGCCGACGCCATCAGCGTGATGCCACGCTCCTTATCATCGATATCGACCATTTTAAGAGTATCAATGATACCTGGGGCCATGACGTCGGGGATCAGGCCATTGTTGCACTGACCCGCCAGTTACAGATGACCTTACGCGGTAGCGATGTGATTGGTCGCTTTGGCGGTGATGAGTTTGCGGTAATCATGTGTGGCACGTCAGCGAGCAGCGCGATTGCAGCGATGTCTCGTGTTCACGAACGGCTTACCCAACTGCGTTTATCCTGCGCGCCGCAGGTTGACCTGCGCATTAGCGTGGGCGTTGCGCCGCTGACGTCTGAAACTGAACACTATCGAGAATGGTTAAAATCAGCAGATATGGCTCTCTACAAAGCAAAGAATTCCGGACGTAACCGCACTGAAGCGGCGGCCTGACGTCCGGCGGTGTTAACTCAGGAGCGGCTGAGTTTTTCCGACTGCTCCATGCACTTAATCATCGCTTCAATCACCGATGAACGGAAACCGCGTTCTTCCAGGACGCGTACCGCCTCAATGGTGGTTCCACCTGGCGAGCACACCATATCCTTCAATTCGCCAGGATGTTTACCCGTTTCCAGAACCATCTTCGCCGAACCCATTACCGCTTGTGCTGCAAATTTATAAGCCTGTGCGCGGGGCATCCCCCCCTGAACGGCGGCATCAGCCATCGCTTCGATAAACATAAATACATAGGCCGGTGCTGAACCGCTGACGCCAACGACCGGATGAATCATTGCCTCCGCAATGACTTCTGCTTCACCAAAGCAGCGGAAGATATTCAGCACGTCGGCTGTTTCTTCTGGCGTGACTAAGGCGTTCGGCGTGACGGAGGTCATTCCGGCGTTCACCAGCGACGGCGTGTTTGGCATCGCGCGAATGATTTTACGGTCGTGACCCAGGGCACGGGCCAGCTGATCGAGAGTGACGCCTGCGGCAATCGAGACGACCAGGGAATCTTTGTTCAGGCTGGAGGTAATTTCACTCAGCACCTTAATCATGATGCCTGGTTTTACGGCCCCAAAAACAATATCAGCGATTTGCGCGACTTCTTGTGCAGACTGCGCCGCATTAATGCCGTACTGGTCGTGTAGCGCGGCGACCTTATCGGGGGAAGGGGTGTAGACCCAGATTTGTCCGGGGAGAACCTGACCGCTGGCGATCATGCCGCCAAGAATGGCTTTGCCCATATTACCGCAGCCGATAAAACCAATTTTCTTGTCCATCTTGTCACTCCCTATGGATGATATTCATTGTTTTATACCCGTCATACTTCAAGTTGCATGTGCGTTGGCTGCGTTCGCTCACCCGAATTACTTACCAGAGTAAGCTCATCGGGACTCACTCTCTTGCCGCCTGCCTGCAACCCGAATTATTTAGGGTAAATCTGGGAAAGCTAAGCTTAGCGCGGAATGAATATGTTCAGAAGGAGAAACAGCACTTTGCCTGAAAGTAAAAGCACGCGACAATGTGCGACAGCACACCAGTGGGGAGAAGTTATGACAATATGGGTGGATGCCGATGCGTGTCCGAATGTGATTAAAGACATTTTGTACCGCGCCTCTGAGCGCATGCAAATGCCGCTTGTTTTGGTGGCCAACCAAAGCCTGCGCGTCCCGCCTTCGCGTTTCATCAGCACATTACGTGTGCCTGCGGGCTTTGACGTGGCTGATAACGAGATTGTGCGTCAGTGCAGCTCCGGTGATTTAGTGATAACGGCAGATATTCCGCTGGCGGCTGAAGTGATTGAAAAAGGTGCGGCGGCGCTTAACCCGCGCGGCGAACGTTATACCGAAGCGACGATCCGTGAGCGTCTGATGATGCGTGATTTTATGGATACACTGCGAGCCAGCGGTATCCAGACCGGGGGGCCGGACAGCCTTTCGCCCCGCGACAGACAGCATTTTGCGGCTGAACTGGATAAGTGGTGGCTGGAAGTTCAGCGTAGAAAATAGAGTGTGTAATTTATTATTTACACTTTATTCATTGTGAATTCTTGTTATAGTAGGGGTTAACTCATCTCGCCATTCTTTCTGTAATTTTTTCTTTACAGTTTTGGCGGTGTACTAGTTTGATGATATGATTATATTTTTAACCGCATCAGATCCCGCTTGTTGGCGGCTCTCTGGGGAAATTCTGTGATGACGCAACCTCTTTTTCTTGTTGGCCCCCGGGGGGGTGGTAAGACGACAACCGGTATGGCGCTGGCAAAGGCTATTGATTTCCAGTTCGTTGATACCGATCGCTGGTTGCAATCGCACGTGCAAATGACCGTGGCGGAAATCGTCGAAAGAGAAGGATGGGAAGGGTTTCGTGCCCAGGAAACGACCGCTCTGCAGGCTGTCACCGCTCCTGCCACGGTTGTTGCGACCGGCGGCGGTATCATTCTTACCGAATTTAATCGTCATTACATGCGCAGCCACGGCGTGGTTATCTATCTAAGCGCACCGGTATCGGTACTGGTTGATCGTCTGGAGGCCACGCCTGAAGAAGGATTACGACCGACTCTAACCGGCAAACCGTTGACCGAAGAGGTTCAGGAAGTGCTCGCCCAGCGTGATGTTTTGTATCGTGAGGCTGCGCACTATATCGTTGATGCCACCAATCCGCCTTCGCAGGTAGTGGAAGACATTCTTGGGATACTGGCGCAGGCAGCGCCACGGTTGCAGGGCGGTGTCTATACTTAATGTTCATCCAGTGAAAAGGAAGAACTATGCCGACACAACCACCTTATCCACGTCAAGCGACCATTGTTACGGTTGAAAAAGGGACGCCAGGCCAGACGGTAACCTGGTATCAACTTCGTGCTGATCACCCTAAACCGAATTCGTTGATCAGTGAGCATCCTTCAGCTCAGGAAGCGATGGATGCTAAAAAACGCTACGAAGACCCCGATAAAACCTGATATGAAGACCGCTCTGGCACGAGTCTTAAAAGTGCCAGTCCGGGCGTGCATCACATTATTTTAAATTTCGCCGTATACAGTAAAAATTGAAAATTAAACAATAACAATCCAGTACTGGAATGATCTGGAATCTTTACACAATACACCGCCGATCTACTGCTACGCTTTTGAGCATTTGTAGCACAGGTCAGCGCCCGGCACTTATCCGGGATTTCACAGCAAAGTAAGAAGACGGTGGAGCAACAAATGAGTACGTCGTTGGCTATCCTCACGATTGGCGTTGTGCCGATGTGTGAGATGTTACCGCTCCTGACGGAATATATTGATGAACAGCACATTACTCACCACAGTCTGCTGGGGCAGATGCAGCGAGAAGATGTGATGGCTGAGTACGGAGCTTCACCCGGTGACGAGCTGTTATTAACGCTGCTTAGCGACCACCAACTTGCTCATGTCTCACGTCAAAAAGTGGAACGCTCGCTGCAAAGCATTGTGGAGGTTCTCGATAATCAGGGATTTGATGTGATCCTGCTGATGAGTACCGCCTCAATTACCCGTCTGACCGCCCGCAATAGTATCTTGTTGGAACCTATACGCATTATTCCCCCGTTAGTGGCTTCGATTGTCGAAGGGCATCAGGTTGGGGTCATTGTACCTGTTGCTGAATTGCTCAAAGCCCAGACACAAAAGTGGCAGGTGTTACAAACTCCGCCAGTGTACGCCGTGGCGAATCCAGTAGAAGGTTCTGAACAACAGCTGATTGATGCCGGGAAATATCTCCTTGAGCAAGGTGCTGATGTTCTTATGCTGGACTGCCTGGGGTTTCATCAACGTCATCGTGATTTACTGCAAAAGTCGCTGGATGTCCCGGTTCTGCTGTCCAATGTGTTGATTGCCCGACTGGCTTCGGAATTGCTGGCGTAATTTTGCGTGACAGGTGGAACGTCAGCCCCCTATATTGGTTCCTAACTTAATCACGAGATAGGGCCAGTTGTATGCTTCAAAGTAATGAATACTTTTCCGGCAAAGTAAAATCGATCGGTTTTACCAGCAGCAGTACTGGCCGCGCCAGTGTAGGCGTGATGGCTGAAGGTGAATATACCTTTGGTACTGCGGCACCTGAAGAGATGACGGTAGTTAGTGGCGCACTGAACGTGCTGCTGCCAGGGGAAACCGAGTGGAAAGTGTATGCCGCAGGAGACGTGTTTAACGTACCGGGCAACAGCGAGTTTCATCTGCAGGTAGCAGAGCCAACATCCTATCTTTGCCGTTACCTGTAAGCGTAAAAATGACGAATGGCGATATTGAGTCGCCATTCGCTAAACACGGCTTAACGTTGCGCTTCGCCGCCTAATCCTTCCACCAGACTTTTAATCAGCGCCGCCAGTTCGCCTGTCATCAGGATGAAATCGGCATCAAAACGCTGAGCATAATCTTCGCGGTCGATATCTTCATTCTGATCGCGCAGCTCGTCGCTGAACTTCAGGCGCTTAATGGAGCCGTCGTCACACATAACGAACTGAATGCGCTGCTGCCAGTCGAGGGCCAGCTTAGTGACCAGTTTGCCCGCTTCGATATGCACGGCGATTTCGTCGCAGACCAGATCCTGTTTTTTCGCGCGGATCACACCGCCGTCTTCAAGGATCGCTTTCAGTTCAGCTTCATCCAGCAGTTGGAAGCCCTGCGCCGTGGTGCCGGAGCGAACCCATTCAGTCAGCGTCAGCTCAATAGGGTTTTCCATCGTCAGCGGAACGACCGGCAGCGAACCGAGACTCTTACGCAGCAGCGCCAGCGTATCTTCGGCTTTTTTCGCGCTCGCACAATCAACCATGATCAGATCGTTGACGGTATCGATCCACATCATTGTCTGGCTGAAGCGGCTAAAGGCGCGCGGCAGCAATGAGTGCAGAACTTCATCTTTCAGCGAGTCTTTTTCGGTCTTCTTAAGTTTGCGACCTTGCTCAGCTTCCAGTTTGAATATTTTGGCTTCCAGCGCCTGTTTGATAACCGGCGACGGCAGAATTTTTTCTTCTTTGCGGGCGCAGATAATAATTTGGCCATTGGCGGTATGCGTTAATGCATCGCTGTGCGATCCCATCGGCGGAACCCAGCCCATTTTTGCCATATCCTGGCTACCGCAAGGGGTGAACGTCATTGATGCCAGCTGTTTTTCCATCTCTTCGGCTCGCAAAGAAACATCGCGGCTAAGACGGTAAACCATTAAATTTTTGAACCACAGCATGATAATTTCCACGGCCTTGTCGTTAAATCCAGCGGGCATGATAGCGAATTGTCGCTATGCTTGCATTGTTAATCGGGAAGAGGAGCAAACAGTGCGTATAGGTATCGATTTGGGCGGTACGAAAACGGAAGTTATTGCGCTTGGCGATGCGGGCGAGCAGCTTTTTCGCCATCGCTTGCCCACGCCGCGTGATGATTATCGGCAAACGATAGAAACCATCGCCACGCTGGTGGAGATGGCGGAAAACGCCACCGGACAGACGGGAACCGTGGGAATGGGCATTCCAGGTTCAATCTCGCCCTACACCGGGGTGGTAAAGAATGCCAACTCGACCTGGCTTAACGGACAACCTTTTGACAAAGACCTGAGTTCGCGTCTGAATCGTGAAGTGCGGTTGGCAAATGATGCCAACTGTCTGGCGGTTTCAGAAGCTGTGGATGGTGCGGCGGCCGGGGCGCAAACCGTGTTTGCAGTGATTATCGGCACTGGATGTGGCGCAGGCGTGGCAATGAATGGTCGGGCGCACACGGGCGGTAACGGTACCGCGGGCGAGTGGGGGCATAATCCGCTGCCATGGATGGACGAAGATGAGCTGTGTTTCCGACAGGAAGTCCCCTGTTATTGCGGTAAACAAGGCTGCATTGAAACCTTCATTTCCGGGACCGGCTTTGCCACCGACTACCAGCGTCTGAGCGGTAAGCAGCTCAAAGGCAATGAAATTATCAGTCTTGTTACTGCGCAGGATGCTCTTGCGGAGCAGGCGTTGAGCCGCTATGAGCGTCGTCTGGCGAAATCACTGGCACATGTGGTGAATATTCTCGATCCGGACGTCATTGTGCTGGGGGGCGGAATGAGCAATGTCGACCGACTGTATCAAAACGTTCCGACGTTGATTAAGCAGTTTGTCTTTGGCGGCGAATGCGAAACGCCTCTACGCAAGGCGCTACACGGGGATTCCAGCGGTGTACGCGGTGCGGCCTGGCTGTGGCCGCAGGAGTAAGGTTCGCGTAGCCGGGTAGCGCAGATGCTATCCGGCAGCGTGTGTCATCTGGGGTACTGCGCGCTTCAGGCGACCGTACAGCAACAGTGACGACATCGCAGAAAACGACAGCAGTGCCGCCGGCAGCGTCACGTAGTTGTAGGCAAAGCCCAGCGTCAGCATCATGCCACCGCTGTAGGCGCCAATCGCGCTGCCGAGGTTAAAGGCAATTTGCCCGCCAGCCGCACCCAGCAGCTCCCCTCCTTTAGCATTTTGCAGCAATAAAATTTGCAGCGGTGCCGACAGGGCAAACAGCCCCGCGCAGCAAATAAAGGCGAAGGTCAGCGACGCGGCTTTGATCCCGCCAAAGGCAAAGAGCAACAGCAGAGCCAGCACAATCACGAAGTCGGTTATCACCGCAATGCGCAGCGGCGTATAGCGACCAGACAGCCGACCGCTCAGCAGATTTCCCAACACCATTCCTAATCCTACCAGCATCATGATGAAGGTCATCAGCGCTTCGGAAAATCCGGAGATGAACATCATGTATGGTTTGACATAGCTGAACCAGGCGAAAACCCCGGCGTTACCAAACATGGTGGCGGAGAAAATGAGCCACGGGGCGGGGCTTTTCAAAAAGTGAAATTGTTCGCGCAGGTTTCCTTTTGCTTCATCGCTGATGTTGGGCACCCAAAAAGCGACCGAGACCATCACGGCGATATTAAAGACGGCAATCAGCAGGAACGTATAGCGCCAGCTAAATTCCTGACTCAGCCAGGTGCCGACGGGAATGCCAACCAGATTTGCAACGGTCATACCCGAAATCATGCCCGCGACAGCAGCGGTGACTTTTCCCGGGCGGGCGAGCTTCGACAGGATAATTGCGCCAACGCCAAAAAATGCGCCGTGCGGGAAGCCTGAAACCAGCCTGCCTACCGCCAGCATAAAATACGAGGAGGAGAGGGTGAAAATGGCGTTGCCAATCACACACAGCGTGACCAGAAACAGCAGAATATGCTTGAGCGAAAAGCGGCTGGAAAAGAGTGCAATAATGGGCGCGCCAAGCACCACGCCAAAGGCGTAAAACGAAATCATATGGCCAGCGGCAGGAATGGAGATTCCCACGTCCCGCGCCAATTCGGTGAGTACACCCATGATGCCAAACTCGGCCATGCCCAGCCCAAACGTCCCCAAGGCTAAAGAGAAAATGACTTTTTTCATACCACCTGTCATACACAGCAACAACAGCTAAGTAGGGCTAATGCTATCATATTTGTGAAGTCTGAACGAACGATTGCAATTATTCTTGAAAGCAATTATTTGCATGCTAGATGCCGATAACATACGGACTCGGAATTGTAGTCTTTTCAATATATAAAATACACTAAAATAGTGTTTTATTGATGGGCGATTTCTGGTTGGGAATGGGTTGTTGTATTCACAACGCATATGAATCGATAGTGATTTATTTTTTATATATAAAGCGCATAGCTATAAATTATTTAAATATTGTTTTTGTTTTATCGATTAACTTATTATAACTTGCTGTTTTGTAATGATATTGTTTTTTTGTCTTTGTGCTGTTGATGAAATAAAAATCATATTATATTATATATGCCGACCACAATATTCATTGGGTTAGAACGCATAAGATTCTATCTTTCGGACCTCTTCTGAGGACTGTTTGGGATTTTTATATGCAAAAGTCTTTGGCGGAAATTTCAGAGGCAGCATTCGAAAGATAATAAAATTTATTATAGGGAAATTTCACATGAAAAAGAAAGTACTCCTTTCTGCCTCTTTGTTGCTTGTTGCGGCTATCAATGTTGCGCATGCGGCAGACTTAACTGATGACCAGGGCACCGTCACTTTTACCGGTACTATTATTAACCCACCTTGCCAGGTTGATACAGACAGCGAAGATGTTCAGGTACCCTTTACCCCGCTGGGGACGAACGCCTTTGCTGGTATTGGCGAAGAAGCGTCTCAGGTTCAGCCATTTGCAATTAAATTGACTAAGTGCCCGGCAAATACTGTGGTAAACCTGACCTTTGCAGGTGATACCGCAACGGAAAATACGCAGCTGAAAGCGCTTACTGGCGGCGTTGATACCGGTGTTGGTATTGTGGTTTATGGCGCTGATGCCAGCAATGATAAAGTCGTTTTTAACGACGAAGCGAACTCTGCTTTTGCTCAAACGACCGGGGCAAGCGAAGAAAATGACCTGACGTTTAACTTCACATCAAAAGTTGTGGCAACCGTTGATCCGGCGAGTATCAAAGGCGGCGAGTTTGCTGCAACCACAACCTATACCATTTACTATCCATAAGGGACGTAGAGTGGGTGTGACGTAAGTTCAGACAGGATATGCCATAGGATAATCAGGGTATGTCCTGTAATTCTTTTCGAGATTTAGCCATAAGGGATGAATGATGAATCTCAACATTTCTGGTTTGCTGTTTTCAGCAATATTCATTCTTTTTCAAAACACTGCTTCGGCGGGGGTGCAAATTAGTAATACGCGTATTATTTATCCTGGAGATGTGGATGAAGTTCAGGCAACAGTAAAAAATACGGGTAATGGAAATCAGCTTGTTCAGGCATGGGTTGATAACTTCGATAAGAATGATAAAAGTAAGCCTCCTCTTATTATTACTCCTCCGTTATTTAAACTTATTGGCGGACAGACGAATATCCTGCATTTTATCTCAGTCGATAAAAATGGCATCCTGACAAAAGATCGTGAACAAATTTTTTGGGCTAATATCAAGTCTATCGAAGCGACGCCTAAAGTGTTAGTACAACAAAGTAAGCTACAATTGGCTACCCGCAGTCGTATTAAGCTGATATGGCGACCAAAGGGATTAAATAAAAACGACGCGCAAGAAGCATACAAAAGTCTGATATTTTCTGTTTCAGGTGGACGTTTGGCTGTGGATAACCCGACGGCATACTATATTTCTTTGCATAATATGACCGTTGACGGCAAAGAGGTAAAGCCGCCGAAAGATACGCTTTCTGCTGTGTCTATGATGATTTCACCCTATTCAAAAATGATCTATTCCCTACCGGGTGGGAACGCTAAGTCTGTTCGGTGGAGCGCAATTGACGACTACGGTAATGCCACTTCCGAACAGGAAAAGTCACTTTAAATTCGGCGGATAAGGATATCCACAATATGCGGCCTATCAATAATAATCATGAAATTCTCTCATTGAAATTATCAGCTATTGCCGCCGCATTGATGTTGTGTAGTCCGTTTTGTATCGCTGAATCACAAGTTGCTGATGATGAGTTTAATATTGATGCGCTACGTTTTGATTCCCCAATAGACAGCGCAGAGGCGATCCGTACTTTTTTAGACGATAATGCACTTGCACCAGGCGTCTACCTCAGTTCTGTTTATTTTAATAATCATTTTGTTGAAAAAAAGAATGTGACGTATGTGCTTAATGAAGCCCATACCGCACTCATTCCCGTGTTAAAAAAATCAGAACTGGCCGCCTATGGCGTCAATGTCAGCAAAATGCCATTGATGAAAACGATGTCTGATGACGCCACGGTTGATGATATCGGACGTTACATTGAAGAGGCTTCCTGGACTTTCTCCACGCAGCAACAACGGCTGGATATTCGTGTACCGCAAGTTGCTGTTAATCAGGAAGTGCAGGGGTATATCGACCCTGATAATTGGGATGATGGAATACCTGCTGCACTGTTGGGTTATTACTATAGCGGCTCTAAAACACACTACAGCTCTCAGGGCTCGTCGACACAAAATTACCTGAGTTTAAACAGTGGGCTGAATGTAGGGCCGTGGCGCATACGAAACAATGGAAATTACCAAAGCGGAGATGGTTGGGAAAACATTTCGACGTATATTCAGCGGGATATAAAGCGCCTGCGTAGCCAACTTACGCTCGGCGATAGCTCTACTGCGGGAGATATTTTTGACAGCCTTCCGATTCGTGGTATTCGTCTGCAAACAGATACCGCTATGCTGCCCTATAGCCAACAAGGGTTTGCGCCGGTGATCCGGGGGATTGCGAAAAGCGATGCTAAGGTGACCATTAAGCAAAATGGCTACACCCTCTATCAAACCTATGTTAGCGCAGGGGCGTTTGAAATTACGGATGTACCGCAGGTATCTTCCGGCAGTGATTTCGATATAACAATCACGGAGGCTGATGGGAGTGAGCGTAGCTTCGTTCAGACGTCGTCTTCTTTACCTATCATGCAGCGACAGGGGGCATTGCAATATAGCGTTGCCGCCGGGCATTACCAAAATAATGATACATCAGAGGATCCTAATCTGGTCGAAGCGCAACTTATCTATGGGTTGCCTTATGGTTTTACCGTGTATAGCGGCGTGTTGGGCAGTGATTTTTATCGTTCTGCGGCATTAGGTTTTGGTATCGATCTTCATGATTTTGGCGCGTTTTCGTTTGATGCCACAACGGCCAGAAGCGAAGTGGCTGATAACGTCTGGCAGGGGATGTCTTATCGTGCCCAGTATGCGAAGAATATCGATACGACCAATACCAATCTTACTCTTGCGAGTTATCGTTACTCTACCCGTAATTTTTATACGTTTACGGAAACGTTAAATAACCGAACTAACGATATTGATGACGACAGTTTTTATGCTTATCGCAATACTAATAACCGTCGTAGCCGCTTTCAGGTAAATATCAGCCAGAGCCTGAATGAGCTAGGTTCTTTCTATATCTCTGGTTATCAGCAAGATTACTGGGGGCTGGCGGGATATGAGCGCACGGTATCTGTCGGTTATAACCAGAACTGGGAACGGATCCGATTTATGCTCAACTATTCGTTGACGCAAACGCCAACCTCACATCGTGATGAGCAGGTTTCATTTACTGTCAGCGTTCCCTTAGATAAATGGTTACCCAGTGCCTGGGCGAATTATACTTATACAGATAACCGTCATCGTAGTCAGCAACATCTGATTGGGATCAGTGGTACTGCATTGCAGGATGATAACCTCAATTATAATCTCCAACAGTCCAGGGGGAATAATGGAATGGGGGGGGACGGAAGTATGAATGCCACCTGGCAAGGCTCATTTGGCTCTGTTTCTGGTGGGTACAATTATGACAACAACAGCCGGCAAGTGAATTATAAGTTACAAGGTGGGATTATCGGCCATGCTGGCGGGATTACCTTAGCACAGTCGCTACCTGAAACGGTGACCTTAGTCGATGCCGACGATGGACCTGATATCAAAGTAGAAAACAGTACCGGTGTATATACTGATTCCTATGGCTACGCTGTTATTCCATATGCCTCACCCTATCGAACGAATAACATTATATTGAATACGGCGTGTAACCCGCAGGTTGATATCGCGGAACCCGTCAAACAGGTAATTCCTTCGCGTGGTGCGGTCACACTGGCAACATTTTCTGCACGCACCGGTATACGTGTTTTGTTAACGCTACAACATAATGGAAATAACGTTCCTTTCGGCGCGCTTGCGGCATTGGCAGGGGAAAACGAAAAAAATTATGCCAGTATCGTGGGTGATAACGGACAGGTTTATTTAACCGGTGTATCGGCAGGCGATCGCGTTATGGTGAAGTGGGGTGAGAAAGCGACGCAGCAGTGTACCGCGCAGATTGCTATTCCTGCCGATGAACTTACCAACAAAACCGTTGCTATATTAGCGGCAGAGTGTAAATAAAGGTGAAAGTGATAATGATAGCCGTCATCAGGTATGTGATTGTATTTTTTGTATTAAACTGGTCAGTGGTAAGTTATGCTTCATGTTATTATAAAAATAATACGACAGCAGCAACCTATACGGTCACCGTTCCGACTATTAACGCTCAGCGCGATGTCCCTGCAGGAACTGTCCTATGGGATAGCGGTTATCTTAATGCTCCAAATCAATCCGATATATTTTGTAACGGTGTACACCCAATCTATCGTGGATATGATGACTCATCATTGACGCTGGTAAATGGTGTTGAAGAATATGTTTATCAGACGAATAACCCTGGTGTTGGGATTAAAATTTGGTGGTTGTCTATGCTAGATGGAAAGAGCTATTCACCAAGTGATGCCCGAATTTTTTATTCTCCAGCGAAGGCTGAGGGGTCGAAAACATGTAAGGGGTGTGAATACACAAATATCTCAGCAGCGTTTGAGGTGCGATTAATCTCAACCGGACAACCTATTACAGATGCTCCCTTGCAATTATCGCGATTTAGTGCCTCCCGATTATATGAATCTGCCGCCCAACTTCATATTAACTTCACCGATGCAGATGTGGTGGTTAAGAGCGCCAGTTGTGTGCTTAATAGTAAGAATATTTCTGTTAATTTGGGGCGTTACTTTAAAACTGTCAGCCTGAATAACCCGGGTGATACTGGTGATGCGGTTGATTTTAAAATTGATTTAACGTGCGATCCGGATACCAATGTCAATGTATTGTTTTCTGGTACAACGACAGCAGGCGATAGCACTATTCTGACATTGAACGATCTTGATTCTCCGACGTCTGCGCAAGGTGTCGGTGTGCAAATTTTATATAACGATCGGTTAGTGAATTTTGGCGAGCTCCTGTCCACGATAAAAAATGATGCAGAAGGGAGCGTCGCCCTGCCGTTTAAAGCACACGTCATACGTTTAAATGAGAACTTGCGGGCCGGCGAAATCAACGCCACGGCCACCTTTGATATGATTTACCGCTAGCGGTTATTTTTTAAGCGTAAGAATAATATGCAGGGAATGATATTGCCGATCTTGTCGGCAATATCAATACGTCGAAAAATCAGCGTCATTCCACTCTGAAAGTGTTGTCGAGTTTGCTGTAGCCCAGCCCGTTGATTTTTTTCACTTTGATTTGCACCGGAATGCGTTCTTTCATTGCTTCGACGTGGCTGATCACGCCAATGGTTTTACCGCTAGCGTTGAGTGCATCCAGTGCGTCCAGCGCGGTATCCAGCGTTTCGCTGTCCAGCGTACCGAAGCCTTCGTCGAGGAACAGGGAGTCAATTCGCGTTTTGTGGCTGACCAGATCGGACAATGCCAGCGCCAGCGCCAGACTCACCAGGAAGCTCTCGCCGCCGGAGAGCGTACGCGTGTCACGCACAGCATCGGCTTGCCAGGTATCGACCACTTCCAGCTCCAGCGCTTCGCTGGCCTTGCGCTGCAACAAATAGCGACCGTGCAGACGGGTTAGCTGGTTGTTGGCAAGCCAGACCAGGTTATCCAGCGTCAGGCCCTGGGCAAATTTGCGGAACTTATCTCCCTCTTTCGAGCCGATCAGCGTATTCAGATATCCCCAGTCCTCGACCTGCTGCGCGACTTTTTCAATCTCCTGCATCAGCGCCTGCTGCTGCTGGCGGTTTTCAGCATCCTGCCTGAGCTGCTGGCGAATTTCTCCCTGACGAGTGGTGTTATCCCGCAGCAGTTGGGTGAGCTGCGCCAGCGTGTCGCGAAGATGTTGTGCCGTGAGCGTGAGATCCACCCCGGTTGGTTGCTGCTGTTGATGAGTCACCAGCGCCTGCTGGGCCTGATTAAGCAGCGTTTGTGCCTGTTGTTGCTGGTTTTCCAGCGATTGTTTCAACAGCTCAAGACGGTTGAAGGTCTCTTCATCCAGCAGGGCGGCAATAAAGGCGTCACGGTTGTCAAAGATGCTGGCCTGCAATGCGGCATCAAACTGCGCCTGAATGTCTGCGGCGCGCTGAACGTCTTGTGCTTCCTGCTGCTGCAAGGTTTGCCACTGTCCCTGTAAAGAGAGGCAATCGTCGTGCACCTGCCGCCAGTTTTCCAGCGGCAGATCCTCAATGATTTCAGAAAGCGCCTCAGATTCTGGCAGCGTTTCCAGCAGCGGCGCAAGCTGGGCAATCCGGGCCTGTAGCTCAGTCAGTTCATTCTGGCGCTGTTGCCACATTTGCGCTTCGTTCGCCCGTTCTCTTAGCCATGAGGAGACTTCATCCTCGGGCGGAAGGGCCAGACCATGACGCTCCAGCTCTGAGGTTAACGTTGCCTGGCGCTGGTCAATATGCTGTTGGAGTTGAGTAATCTGTTCGGTATGCGCGGCGATTTGCGCCTGCAGGGTATGACGCAAGCTTAACTGGTGAAGCTGTTGTTCGTACTCTTCCTGAGCGGCCAGCCACGGGGCAATGTCATCCTGCGGTTGTAGCGATACGTTGAGGCTGGCGGTAACGGTCAACCACTCTTGAGTAAGTGCTTGCTCCTCCTGAGAAAGCCTCTGTGCTTCATGTTCATCGCGCTGAAGTTGCTGCGTTATCGCCTCAAGCTGCCCGCGCAGGGTTGAACCCTCATCGGCCAGCGTTTTGACCTCTTTTTCCAGCACTTCACGTCGTGCCTGATTTACGCTCAGCTCAAGCGTCTGGTAACGCTCGATAGCCGGATGTGTAGTAGAGCCACAAAGCGGACAAGGTTTGCCGGATTCCAGTAATGCCCGATGGCTTTCCAGATCTTTGATGCGGGCTTCCTGCTCGCAAATGAGTCTCACATCGGCAAGTTGCTGATTTTTATCTTTATAGCGCTGACGTTTCTCGGCAAGTACCGCGTTGCGCTGTGTCAGCTCTTGCTGGCGCTGCAGCAGTGAAGCGCGTAGCTGTGCCAGCTGCTTTTGCTTCGGGACGATTTGCCCGTGCAGATTACTGAGGCGCTGGCGTAGTGGACGAAGCTGCACATGTTGCGCCAGCGCTTCTGTCACTTCCTGCGGGGAAAGGGTCAGCGCAGGAAGCGCCAGTGCATCGAGCTTACGTGTGTCGTTCTCCCGCAGCTGTTGCCACTGGCGTAGCTGGGCGCTGGCGTCGGACTGTTGCGCCAGCAGCGCTTTCCATCCTGCCAGTTCGCTACTCCATAAGCGGAAGCGGTCATGTTCGTTCAGCCAGTCGGTTAACGTCTGTTGTTCGGCGAGTATCGCGGTCGATTGCGTGTGCGCTTGCTGACGGATACACCCGCGCAGCGCTAAGCTGCTTTGTAAGCGAGTATTTACTTCCTGAATCTTCTGGCGCGTACGCTCGATAGTAGCCGTTTGTTCCTGGATTCGCTCCCAGTGAGGGCGCAATGCTCTGGCCGGCTGCGCCAGGCTCAGCGCTGCCAGCTGCGGCTGCGCGTCTTCTTGCGCCTGAAGTGCTGCCTGTAATGCCTGCTGATGGCGGTTTATGTCCGTCTGAAGCTCATTTTGCCGAATAAGCCAGTTGAGGTGCTGTTGCTGGGTTTGTTGGCTGGTAAGGTATTGTTTTTCTTCGTCAGTAAGTACCTGCAAACTTTCCGTCAGGGACAGCACCTGCTCTGGTGCTAACAGCGCCACGCCGCTGGCCTGGGCCTGCAGTTTTTCCAGCTCCGTACGCGCCGACTTGTGCTTTTCAAACACCAAGGCGGAGATTTGGCCGTAGATCTCAGTACCAGTTAACTCCTCCAGAAGCTCGGCGCGCTCTTTCGGTT
This sequence comes from Citrobacter sp. wls757, assembly GCF_005280935.1. Lineage (NCBI taxonomy): Bacteria > Pseudomonadati > Pseudomonadota > Gammaproteobacteria > Enterobacterales > Enterobacteriaceae > Citrobacter > Citrobacter sp. wls757. The sequence continues at coordinate 118,053 of NZ_SZWU01000015.1, forward strand.
TGGCATTAAGAAAGGCGGCAAACTGGCCCTGAGACAGTAGCATCGAACGGGTAAAACGCCCGTAATCCAGCCCGGTAAGCTCGGCTGTCATCTCCAGCTTGTCTTTGACTTTATCGGCGAGGATTTTACCGTCAGCGCAGCGGGCCAGCTCTACGCGCGGGACCTGCAGGTTGCCCTCGGGCTGATTGCGCGCCCGGTTCTGGCTCCAGAATGCGCGGTAGGCTTCGCCGCGCACCTCAAACTCAACTTCGGCCAGACACTCCGCGGTGTCGCGGGTCATCAGGTCGTTTTGCGACTGTGACACTGTATTCAGGCGCGGCGTTTCGTGGTACAGGGCGAGGCAAATCGCGTCCAGCAGGGTGGTTTTCCCCGCGCCCGTTGGCCCGGTGATGGCGAATAACCCGTTACTGGCAAAAGGTTCTGCCGTGAAATCGACTTTCCATTCTCCCTTCAGGGAGTTGAGGTTCTTCAGGCGCAGGCTGAGAATTTTCATGCTTCACTCTCCCCGGCAAGCGTGTGTAAGGTTGCGCTAAACAGCTGATTCAGCCGGTTGCGCTGAGGCTCCTCGAGCTCTTCCAGCGCCAGGCGGCGGTCAAAAACCTCCGTTACACTCAGCTCGCTTAACGTTTCGCGTCGTTCATTGGCCATAATTCGTTCGCGCTGTTCCCTACTGCGGCGCACCAGTAACACCTCGACCGGTAAATCTTCGGTTAAGGCCTGGATCTTACGTTGCATGTCATGCAGATAGTCGTCGGTGGTGATTTCAATATCCAGCCATATCGGCGG
>NZ_SZWU01000015.1:118876-123906 GCF_005280935.1 Citrobacter sp. wls757
TGGCACGTTACGCCACTGTTCAAGCTGGGTGGTAATGGCGGCTAAATCGCCTTTCAGTACCGCAAGCGGCTGGGTGACCGGTACAGTGAGATTTTCAACGGCGCTGAGTTTCCCCGCTTCGAAACTCACCAGATGTACACATTTGCTTTTGCCGCACTCGTCAAAACTGAGGGCAATCGGTGAACCGCAGTAGCGAATATGGTCCGTGCCGCCGATAATCTGCGCCCGGTGAATATGCCCCAGTGCGATGTAGTCCGCGGGTGGAAAGTTTTGCGCCGGAAAGGCGTCCAGCGTACCGATATAAATGTCACGTACGGCGTCACTTTTACTGGCGCCAACGGTGGTCAAATGGCCGGTCGCAATGATGGGCAGGTTTCGATCGCCACGCAGCGTGCAGGCGTCCTGATACTGCTGCTGGTAATAGTCGGTGATCGCCCCCAGCAGATGCTGCTGTTTTTCTTGTCCGGTTAGCCCGGCCTGGCTGGTAATGATGTCACGTGGTCGTAAGAAAGGAACCGGACACAGGATCGCTCCCGGCGTGCCATCACGTTGCGGCAGCACCTGCGGCGCATGGCCGGCGCTGGCAACGACCGTGGTGTTGAGAAACGCCAGAATATCGCGGGACTCATTGAGCGTGGCGACGGAGTCGTGGTTGCCTGCCAGCACGACCAGATGACAGCCAGTTTGCTGCAGATTGACGACAAAACGGTTATACAGCTCACGGGCGTAGCTTGGCGGTGAGCCGGTATCGAAAATATCGCCTGCCACAATAATGGCATCCACCTGCTGGGATTGTGCCGTTTCCAGCAGCCAGTCGAGAAAGGCCTGATGTTCAGCGGCGCGGCTCTTGCTGTAGAAATTTTGGCCCAGATGCCAGTCAGACGTGTGAAGGATGCGCATAAGAGTTCCATGACGATAAAACAGTGGCGGGGATTATAACCTTTCAGAGACGGTAATATCTTGTCTCCGGGCTGTCATAATTCGTCTGGCTGCGTTAAACCTGGACTATCTTTTCATAAATCTGTCATAAAACTGACGCATAATGGCACCGTATTGATGGCAAACGATTTAATTATAAACAGGGCAAATCATGGCGAGACGTATTCTGGTCGTAGAAGATGAAGCTCCAATTCGTGAAATGGTCTGCTTCGTGCTCGAGCAAAACGGTTTTCAACCCGTAGAAGCCGAAGACTATGACAGTGCTGTGAACCAACTCAATGAACCCTGGCCGGATCTCGTCCTGCTTGACTGGATGCTTCCCGGCGGCTCGGGTCTACAGTTTATTAAGCATCTCAAGCGCGAAGCCATGACGCGGGACATCCCCGTGATGATGCTGACGGCGAGGGGAGAAGAGGAAGATCGCGTCCGGGGTCTGGAAACCGGTGCGGATGACTATATTACCAAGCCGTTTTCTCCCAAGGAGCTGGTGGCGCGTATTAAAGCTGTGCTGCGTCGAATTTCCCCCATGGCGGTGGAAGAGGTTATTGAGATGCAGGGGCTGAGTCTTGATCCCACTTCGCATCGCGTAATGACCGGCGAAGAACCGCTGGATATGGGGCCGACCGAATTCAAACTGTTGCACTTCTTTATGACTCACCCCGAACGCGTATACAGTCGTGAACAACTCCTCAATCATGTCTGGGGAACCAATGTCTACGTAGAAGACCGGACAGTGGATGTGCATATCCGCCGCTTACGTAAAGCGCTGGAGCACAGCGGACACGATCGTATGGTGCAGACAGTTCGTGGGACGGGATATCGTTTTTCGACCCGCTTCTGACTGACAAGAATCAGGGCCTGATGGATTAGGCCGTTTATGGAGTAAGACGTTTGCTAGAACGATTGTCATGGAAAAGGTTGGTACTGGAGCTGATCCTGTGCTGCATACCGGCATTTATCCTTAGCGCTTTTTTCGGTTACCTGCCCTGGTTTTTACTGGCGTCGGTAACGGGCCTGCTTATCTGGCATTTCTGGAATTTATTACGTTTATCCTGGTGGTTATGGGTCGACAGAAGTATGACGCCGCCGCCGGGGCGAGGCAGTTGGGAGCCGTTGTTATATGGGCTGCATCAAATGCAGCTTCGCAACAAAAAGCGCCGTCGAGAACTGGGTAACCTGATTAAACGTTTTCGCAGCGGGGCGGAATCACTACCCGACGCGGTGGTGTTGACCACCGAAGAAGGCGGTATCTTCTGGTGTAACGGACTGGCTCAGCAGGTTCTGGGACTGCGTTGGCCGGACGATAGCGGGCAAAATATTCTTAACCTGCTGCGCTACCCGGAATTCACACAATATCTGAAAACGCGCGATTTTAGCCGGCCAATCAATCTGGTGCTCAATACCGGACGGCATCTGGAAATTCGCGTGATGCCCTATACCGATAAGCAATTGTTGATGGTGGCGCGCGACGTTACCCAGATGCACCAACTGGAAGGTTCACGGCGTAACTTTTTCGCCAACGCCAGCCATGAGTTGCGCACACCGCTGACGGTGCTGCAAGGCTACCTGGAAATGATGCAGGAGCATCCGCTGGAAGGGACAACGCGCGAAAAAGCACTGCATACCATGCGTGAACAAACGTACCGTATGGAAGGCCTGGTGAAACAGCTGCTGACGCTGTCAAAAATTGAAGCTGCGCCGACGTTGCAGCTGAATGAGAAAGTCGATGTACCCATGATGCTGCGCGTGATCGAGCACGAAGCGCAAACCCTGAGCCAGCATAAACATACGTTTACCTTTGATGTCGATAACAGCCTGAATGTGCGAGGCAACGAGGAGCAGTTGCGTAGCGCTATCTCGAATCTCGTGTACAACGCGGTGAACCACACACCAGCGGGAACGCACATTACCGTACGCTGGCAGCATGTGGCGTCGGGGGCGGAGTTTTGCGTGGAAGACAACGGTCCGGGCATTGCCCCCGAGCATATTCCACGTTTGACTGAACGTTTTTATCGTGTGGATAAGGCGAGATCGCGACAAACGGGCGGTAGCGGGCTGGGTCTGGCCATCGTGAAACATGCGCTGCATCATCACGACAGCCGTTTGAACATCGAAAGCGAACCAGGCAAAGGGACGCGATTTAGTTTCATGATCCCGGAACGTTTCATTGCCAAAAGTAACGGCTAAGACGTATTCGTAAGATAATCTTTCCAAAAGCCAGCGCAAGCTGGTTTTTTTTATGTGGTCAATAGATGCCTCCTGAATTTCACGACGTTTGATTGTTTTTTGTTCGAACTATTACCCATACCTTTTTCCATGAAATGGTGTTTTGTGCTAACCCTGTTTTTCATATCGCTATATTGTTCTGGTTTTTGGATCCCACCTTGCTTTAAAACGTTATAAGCGTTTAAATTGCGCTCCAGGTGCTGTCATACCGACTGCATTTACGCGGTAAATCGAAAAACTATTCTTCGCCGCGCCAGGTCGGGAGTGTTTCCCGCTGGAATTGAGCAAAAATGCCGCTGTATTGTCCCCCAGGGAAAGGCAAAAATTTACTATTTTCAACACCACATCCACAGGCAGTAAGACTTTATGACCCATCAGTTAAAATCGCGCGATATTATCGCTTTGGGATTTATGACATTTGCACTGTTCGTTGGTGCAGGTAACATCATCTTCCCCCCAATGGTTGGTTTGCAGGCAGGTGAACACGTCTGGACTGCGGCTTTTGGCTTTTTGATTACGGCCGTTGGCCTGCCGGTTCTTACCGTTGTCGCGCTGGCGAAAGTCGGCGGTGGTGTGGACCGACTGAGCACGCCTATCGGTAAAGTTGCCGGTCTGCTGCTGGCGACCGTTTGCTATCTGGCCGTTGGGCCGTTATTCGCTACCCCGCGTACCGCGACGGTCTCTTTCGAAGTCGGGATTGCACCGCTGACTGGTGACTCTGCGCTGCCGCTGTTTATCTATAGCGTTATCTATTTCGCGATTGTCATTCTGGTTTCGCTTTATCCGGGCAAACTGCTGGATACGGTGGGTAATTTCCTGGCACCGCTGAAAATTCTGGCGCTGGTGGTCCTGTCTGTCGCTGCAATCGTCTGGCCAGCAGGCCCGATCAGTAATGCGATGGAAGCCTATCAAACTGCGGCGTTTTCTAATGGCTTCGTGAACGGGTATCTGACCATGGATACGCTGGGCGCGATGGTGTTTGGTATTGTTATCGTTAACGCCGCTCGATCGCGTGGTGTTACTGAAGCGCGTCTGCTGACCCGTTATACCGTTTGGGCGGGTTTAATGGCGGGTGTGGGCTTAACGCTGCTGTATCTCGCGCTGTTCCGTCTGGGTTCAGATAGCGCGATTCTGGTCGATCAGTCTGCTAACGGCGCGGCGATTCTGCATGCGTATGTTCAGCACACCTTTGGCGGTGCAGGAAGCTTCCTGCTGGCGGCGCTGATTTTCATCGCCTGTCTGGTCACCGCGGTTGGCCTGACCTGTGCGTGCGCAGAGTTCTTTGCCCAGTACGTTCCACTGTCTTATCGCACGCTGGTATTTATCCTCGGCGGCTTCTCGATGGTGGTTTCTAACCTGGGTCTGAGCCATCTGATTCAGATCTCTATTCCGGTGCTGACGGCTATCTATCCGCCATGTATCGCACTGGTTGTATTAAGCTTTACCCGCTCATGGTGGCATAATTCTTCCCGCGTCATTGCTCCTGCGATGTTTATCAGCCTGATTTTTGGTATCCTTGATGGCATTAAAGCTTCTGCAATTGGCGACGTGTTACCGGCCTGGACCCAGCGTTTACCGCTGGCGGAGCAGGGGCTGGCGTGGTTGATGCCAACAGTCGTGATGGTGGTCCTGGCAGTTATCTGGGATCGCGCCGCGGGTCGACAAGTGACCTCCAGCGCACACTAATATCACTGACAATAAGTTTTAACCACGGGGCTATTAACATGGCCCCGTGGTTTTTTTATTGTGTTAACAGGTTAGGAATCGATGGAAAGTAATAACAAGCTAAAGCGTGGGCTGAGCACCCGGCACATCCGCTTTATGGCATTAGGTTCAGCAATTGGTACCGGGCTGTTTTACGGCTC
>NZ_SZWU01000015.1:123957-127319 GCF_005280935.1 Citrobacter sp. wls757
GCCAAGCGTATTGCTGGCCTATATTATCGGCGGTGTCGCGGCGTACATTATTATGCGTGCGCTGGGCGAAATGTCTGTTCATAACCCGGCAGCCAGCTCCTTCTCGCGCTACGCGCAGGAAAACCTCGGACCGCTGGCAGGCTACATTACCGGCTGGACCTACTGTTTTGAAATCCTGATTGTCGCCATTGCCGACGTGACAGCCTTCGGCATATACATGGGCGTCTGGTTCCCGGCGGTACCGCACTGGATTTGGGTACTCAGCGTGGTGCTGATTATCTGCGCCATCAACCTGATGAGCGTGAAGGTGTTTGGTGAGCTGGAGTTCTGGTTCTCGTTCTTCAAAGTCGCCACCATTATCATCATGATTGTCGCCGGTTTCGGTATCATCATTTGGGGGATTGGCAACGGCGGGCAACCAACCGGTATCCATAACTTATGGAGCAACGGTGGCTTCTTCAGCAACGGCTGGCTCGGCATGGTGATGTCGCTGCAAATGGTGATGTTTGCCTATGGCGGGATTGAGATTATCGGGATTACCGCAGGCGAAGCCAAAGACCCGGAAAAATCTATTCCGCGCGCCATCAACTCCGTACCAATGCGTATCCTGGTATTTTATGTGGGGACGCTGTTCGTCATTATGTCTATCTACCCGTGGAACCAGGTGGGTACCGACGGTAGCCCGTTCGTTATGACGTTCCAGCATATGGGCATTACTTTTGCTGCCGGGATCCTCAACTTTGTGGTTCTGACTGCGTCGCTGTCGGCTATTAACTCTGACGTCTTCGGTGTGGGGCGTATGCTACACGGCATGGCGGAGCAGGGCAGTGCCCCGAAAATGTTCGCCAAGACGTCGCGTCGTGGCGTGCCGTGGGTGACGGTAATGGTGATGACTATCGCGCTGCTGTTTGCGGTGTATCTTAACTACATCATGCCGGAAAACGTCTTCCTGGTGATCGCCTCTTTGGCGACCTTCGCCACGGTATGGGTGTGGATTATGATCCTGTTGTCGCAGATTGCTTTCCGTCGTCGTCTGCCGCCGGATGAGGTCAAAGCGCTGAAATTTAAAGTTCCGGGTGGGGTAACGACGACCGTTGTTGGCCTGATTTTCCTGGTCTTTATCATCGCGCTCATCGGCTATCATCCGGATACCCGCATTTCGCTGTACGTCGGCTTTGCGTGGATTGTCCTGCTGCTGGTCGGATGGGGATTCAAGCGCCGTCGCGAGCGCCAACTGGCTGAAGCACAGTAATATTTTTGCCGGGTAGCTTTGCGTTACCCGGCAATTTTCTCCTCCCCCGAACTCCTCCCCCAATAAACGTTAAGATGATGAGTGATCCTGCACTTCGCTATGGCAAGGTGACGTCATTATCATCAAAGGGGATACGTGATGTTGAACGCCTGGCACCTTCCGGTTGCCCCATTTGTTAAGCAAAACAAAGATCAACTGACGATTACATTATGGCTGGCGGGGGAAAATCCACCCCAGCGGGTGACGCTACGCGCAGAAAACGATAACGAAGAGATTTCGCTGGCTATGCACAAGCAGCGCAGCCAGCCGCAGCCGGGTGTGACCGCGTGGCGAGCGGCGATCGATCTCTCCAGCGGGCAGCCTCGTCGACGCTATAGCTTTAAATTACTTTGGCTCGATCGTCAGCTGTGGTTCACCCCACAGGGATTCCGCCGTTTTCCGCCTGCGCGTCTGGAGCAGTTTGCCGTCGATGTGCCGGATAATGGTCCGCAGTGGGTTGCCGATCAGATTTTCTATCAAATTTTCCCGGACCGTTTTGCCCGCAGCCAGTCGCGTGAAGCGGGCCAGGATAACGTCTATTACCACCACGCCGCCGGACACGACATCGTGCGGCACGAATGGGACGAACCGCTTACGGCTCAGGCCGGTGGCTCCACGTTTTATGGCGGGGATTTGGACGGCATCAGCGAAAAGCTACCGTACCTGAAAACGTTAGGGGTCACGGCGCTGTACCTGAATCCTGTATTTACCGCCCCGAGCGTGCATAAATACGATACCGAAGATTACCGTCATGTTGATCCGCAATTTGGCGGCGACAGGGCGCTACTGCGTCTGCGGCACAACACCCAACAGCAGGGCATGCGTCTGATTCTCGACGGCGTCTTTAACCATAGCGGCGATTCGCACGCCTGGTTTGACCGACATAATCGTGGGACGGACGGGGCGTGCCATAATCCAGAATCCCCCTGGCGCGACTGGTATCATTTCTCAGCCGACGGCGTTGCGCTCGACTGGCTGGGATATTCCAGCTTACCTAAGCTGGATTTTTCCTCGGAAAGCCTGGTGAATGAAATTTATCGTGGTGAAGACAGTATCGTCCGCCACTGGCTGAAAGTGCCGTGGAGTATGGACGGCTGGCGTCTTGATGTGGTGCACATGCTGGGAGAGGCCGGAGGCGCACGTAACAACCTACAACATGTGGCCGGAATTACGCAGGCGGCAAAAGAAACCCAGCCAGAGGCGTATGTGGTGGGTGAGCATTTTGGCGATGCGCGCCAGTGGTTGCAGGCTGATGCAGAAGATGCCGCCATGAACTATCGCGGCTTTACTTTACCCCTCTGGGGATTCCTCGCCAATACCGATATCTCATACGACCCGCAATCCATTGATGCCCAGACCTGTATGGCGTGGATGGATAACTACCGCGCGGGGTTGTCGCATCAGCAACAGCTGCGGATGTTTAATCAGCTCGACAGCCACGATACCGCCCGCTTTAAATCTCTGCTCGGTAAAGACGTCGCACGGTTACCGCTAGCGGTGGTGTGGCTGTTTACCTGGCCTGGCGTGCCCTGTATTTACTACGGTGACGAAGTGGGGCTGGACGGGAACAACGATCCGTTTTGTCGCAAACCGTTCCCGTGGCAGCCTGAAAAACAGGACGCTACTCTGCTGGCGTTGTATCAGCGGTTGGCAAAATTACGCCACCAGAATCAGGCGCTGCGCCACGGTGGTTGCCAGGTGATTTACGCCGAGGATAACGTGGTAGTGTTTGTTCGCGTGCTAAACCGACAGCGCGTCCTGGTAGCGATTAACCGTGGCCACGCTTGTGAAGTGGTCCTGCCAGCCTCGCCATTACTGAGCGTAAGTCAATGGCAGCACAAAGAGGGCAACGGCATGCTTGCCGACGATATCCTGACGTTGCCGGCGATTTCCGCCTCGGTATGGATAGGTCATTGATATAAGCGCGCAATCTCCGGGCTTGCCAGCAGCGTTTCCCGCCACCAGCGCTGTGCCAGCCCATCGCGGTTATTGCGCCATGCCATATATGCCACGTCTTTTTGGCGAAATGAGATAACCGTTTTTTCCACCAGCTCGCCCGTGGTAAGCCACG
>NZ_SZWU01000015.1:127363-131666 GCF_005280935.1 Citrobacter sp. wls757
GGGGGAGAAATCCGCAGCCCATACCGGCTCGTAGTAGCATCACCTTACTGTGGAAGTCATCGACGCGGATTTGCGCCTGTTCCTCCATCAGATTGGTTTGTAACGGATGGCAGAAGCGGGCGCTGTCGCTGATAACAATCGCCCGATGCAGGCATAACTGTTCGTTGGTCAGGCCGTCAGCTGCTGCGGCCAGCGGATGCTCAGGCGCAACGACAAACACATTGTCCAACGTGCCGAGCATTTTATAGGACCAGGCTGCAGACGTTGGCGGTTCATTAATTGCCCCCAGAATAATATCGGCTCCATTATGGGTCAGCTCCTCCCAGGAGCCCGCCAGCGTATGGTGGGTAAAACTGAGGCGAGTTTGCTTATTCAGCGCATGAAATTCATCGATAATGGGCAACAGCGCGGCGAAAGGGAAGGAGTCGTCCAGCGCAATTGCCAGCTCTTTTTCCCAGCCTGAACTCAGCTGTACCGCCTGCTTTTCGAGATCTTTTGCCGCATTCAGCAGCAAACGCCCTTTTTCCAGCATCATCTGTCCGGTATCGGTAAATTTTGCCCGGTGCCCGGAACGGTCAAGCAGCTCGATATTCAAATCGCTTTCCAGCTTCTGAATCATATAGCTGAGTGCGGCAGGGGTTTTAAACAGCGACTCGGCCGCTGCGGCAAATGAACCCTGTTTGTCGAGAGCGTCGAGAATAAGCAAAACATCCAGATTAATGCGCATAAGCAGAAAATATCCTGAAAATTAAACCCTTCTGTTGTACCGAATGAAGAAAAACAATGCCAGTGAATAAATTAGATGAGTCATGCGCATTTTTTTGATGTTGTTTAGGATATATCGCAACACAAAATTAATAGTTTCACAGGATGGTAAGTTTTCTTTAATAACTCGTTAGAAATTTCCCGCTATACTCAACAAGCTTTCTGATTCAGGATCCTGCTGCTGACGGCAGATACAGACCGTTGCCTTTTAACTTATTGATTAAGAAGGTGTGCTATGTCTATTCGGGAACTGATTGACCCTCAAAACTCTACGCTTATTTTTATTGATCATCAGCCGCAAATGTCATTCGGTGTGGCGAATATTGATCGCCAGACTTTAAAAAATAATACCGTGGCATTAGCGAAAGCCGGGAAAATATTCAATGTTCCGGTGATTTATACTTCTGTAGAAACCAAAAGTTTTAGCGGATATATCTGGCCGGAATTGTTAGCGGTTCATCCTGATGTCAACCCCATTGAACGCACCTCAATGAACTCCTGGGAAGATGCGGCGTTTGTGAAAGCAGTGGAAGCGACCGGGCGTAAAAAACTGATTATCTCCGCGCTGTGGACCGAAGTATGCCTGACTTTTCCGGCGCTGATGGCACTGGAGGCAGGCTATGAAGTTTATGTGGTAACGGATACCTCTGGCGGCACGTCCGTAGATGCTCATGAGCGTTCTATCGACCGCATGGTACAGGCAGGTGCCGTACCCGTAACCTGGCAACAGGTTCTTCTCGAGTACCAGCGCGACTGGTCCCGCAAAGAAACCTACGACGCCGTAATGGATCTGGTACGCGAGCACAGCGGCGCCTACGGTATGGGCGTGGATTATGCCTATACAATGGTGCATGGCGCGCCGGAACGTAAAGCTTAAATACATGTCATCCTTCATGTTGCATCTTTGTTGGCTTCGCTTGCGTACCCCGGTCACTTACTTATGTAAGCTCCCGGGGATCCACAACCTTGCCGCCTCGATGCACCATTAATGATTTTGTGTATTGCTTTCCTGGCCTAAGCGGCCTGTTTCCTGTCAACAAGGAACCCTTCATGGCGCAGAACAAACATGTGACGTTGGTAATTACTCACACTCTGCTACCTGAGCAGGCGCAGAGGTATGAGCAGTGGCTGGGGAAAATCATGCCTGTAGCGGCTGAATTTCCCGGTCATCTCGGGGCGAACGTGATTCGCCCGGCAGATGGCAACAACCTGTGGAACATCATTATCCGCTTCGACACGCTTGAGCATCTGTATAGCTGGACCCAGTCCGATACTCGCCGCGTGTTGGTCGAAGAGATTGCTCCACTGCTGGCTGAAGGTGACAAAACCGAAATTCGCACCGAAGCAGCGTTCTGGTTTACGCCGCCCGCGCCCCATGTACGCCAGCCCAAACGCTGGAAACAGTTTCTGATAACCCTGCTGGTGATATTTCCCAGTACCAATCTGGTGCCGTGGTTGACCGGCATTGTGTTGCCTGCAATGAAGGGCTCGTTACTCCTGCATCTCATCAATGATGCCTTTGTGGTTGCGCTGGTGGTCTGGTTCTGGATGCCCATCGTAACCCGTCTGTTTGCCGGATGGCTGAAAAAAGCCTGACCGGTATCTCAGGAGATTGTTATGTCTCAAACTGCCACACTGATTCTGACTCACGGAAAAATTCATACTCTCGACAGGCAAAGTCCGCAGGTCGAGGCGGTGGCGATCGCCAACGGAAAGATCCTGGCGACCGGTAGCCACGAACGGGTAATGAGCTTTGCCGCCGAAGGGACGCAGGTTGTCGATCTGCAAGGACATACGGTGATCCCGGGCCTGAACGATTCGCACCTGCACCTTATTCGTGGTGGACTGAATTACAACCTGGAATTGCGTTGGGAGGGCGTGCCGTCACTGGCGGACGCGCTACGCATGCTCAAAGACCAGGCTGACAGAACGCCGTCGCCACAATGGGTACGTGTGGTGGGCGGCTGGAGTGAATTCCAGTTTGCCGAACGTCGCATGCCAACCCTCGAAGAACTGAATGAAGCCGCTCCTGATACTCCGGTTTTTGTTCTGCATCTCTACGACCGGGCTTTGCTCAACCGCGCCGCGCTGAAAGCGGTTGGCTATACCAAAGCGACGCCGGATCCGGCGGGCGGTGAGATTGTGCGTGATAGCAACGGCAACCCAACCGGAATGCTGATCGCTAAACCGAACGCCATGATCCTTTACTCGACGCTGGCAAAGGGACCAAAACTGCCGCTGGAAATGCAGGTTAACTCGACCCGTCAGTTTATGCGTGAACTGAACCGTCTGGGACTGACCAGCGCCATCGATGCGGGCGGCGGCTTCCAGAACTACCCGGAAGATTACGAGATCATTGAGCAGTTACACGCTAACAAACAGATGACGGTACGTATTGCCTACAATCTGTTTACACAGCGTCCGAAGCAGGAACTGGAAGACTTTGAACGCTGGACCGATATGCTCAAGCCAGGGCAGGGAACCGACTTCTATCGTGCCAACGGGGCGGGGGAAATGCTGGTCTTTTCTGCAGCGGATTTTGAAGACTTCCTTCAGCCACGTCCGGATCTGCCGGAGGGGATGGAAGATGAGCTGGAGCGCGTGGTTCGTCACCTGGTGGAGCATCGCTGGCCGTTCCGCCTGCACGCCACCTACGATGAATCTATCAGCCGAATGTTGGACGTATTTGAGAAAGTTAATCGTGATATCCCGTTCAATGGCCTGCACTGGTTCTTCGATCACGCCGAAACAATTACTGAACGGAACATTGAGCGTGTAAAAGCACTGGGCGGCGGGATTGCGGTCCAGCACCGTATGGCGTTCCAGGGAGAGTATTTTGTCGATCGCTACGGCAAAGACGCGGTTAAACATACGCCGCCGGTGGCGAAAATGCTGGCGGCTGACGTTCCGGTCGGGCTGGGGACTGACGCCACCCGCGTGGCCAGCTACAACCCGTGGACCGCGCTCTACTGGCTGGTTTCGGGCCGTACCGTTGGCGGGATGGCGATGTACGATGATAACAACCGTCTGCCGCGTGATGTTGCCCTGGAACTGTGGACGGCCGGTAGCGCCTGGTTTTCCAGCGAGCAGGGTAAGAAAGGGCGCATCGAGAAAGATCAACTGGCCGACCTGGTGGTGCTGTCTAAAGATTACTTCAGCGTGCCGGAAGAAGAGATCAAAGGTATCGAGTCGGTGATGACCGTTGTTGATGGCAAAGTGGTTTACGCCGCCGGGCATTTCACCCCGCTGGCACCACCTGCTATTCCGATTGTGCCGGACTGGTCGCCAGTGGTGAAGGTGCCGGGGCACTATCGCTCAGCGCCACCTGCTGCGGCGAAAATTGGCGCAATGGTGCAGATGCACCAGTGCTGCGGCAGCTGCGGCGTACACGGTCACCAGCATGATATTGCGCGGAAATCGGGGATTCCGGTGTCAGATGACCGGGCTTTCTGGGGCGCGCTTGGCTGCTCCTGCTTCGCGTTTTAATCGCTTATCGGATCTGCTAACAATAAAAAAGGCCCGCATTTGCGGGCCTTTT
>NZ_SZWU01000015.1:131715-147739 GCF_005280935.1 Citrobacter sp. wls757
ACAGGCTGGAAACGTTCTCGGTCAGGTATTTTGCCACGCCGTCCGGAGACGCGTTCATACCTTCTTTACCTTTTTCCCACTGTGCCGGGCAAACGTCACCGTGCTCTTCGTGGAACTGCAGCGCGTCAACCATGCGCAGCATTTCGTCGATGTTACGACCCAGCGGCAGATCGTTAACCACCTGGTGGCGAACAACGCCGTTAGCGTCGATCAGGAAAGAACCGCGCAGCGCTACGCCCGCTTCCGGGTGCTCGATGCCGTAGGCTTTCTGGATTTCGCGTTTGATGTCAGCAACCATTGCGTATTTCACTGCACCGATGCCGCCTTTGTCGACAGGGGTGTTACGCCATGCGTTGTGGACAAATTCAGAGTCGAAGGAAACGCCAACAACTTCAACGCCGCGCTTCTGGAATTCTTCGTAACGTTTGTCGAATGCAATCAGTTCAGACGGGCAAACGAAGGTGAAGTCCATCGGCCAGAAGAACAGAACGGTGGTTTTACCGTTGGTATGCTGTTTGAAGTTGAAGTTTTCAACGATCTCACCGCTACCCAGTACCGCAGCTGCTGTGAAATCCGGAGCCTGACGAGTTACCAGTACCATATAATTCTCCTGCAATGTTAAGGGGTTTTTGGAACGCAACGCGGGCCAGTATAGAGAGTGTTCGGGAATAAGACAAAGAGGCGCTGGCAATCAATGAGACAGGTTTTGTCTATCAATCTTTTGCCGGATGGCGGCTACTGCTTATCCGGCGGGGAATGCGGGCTGCGATCAAAGGGTTTTACACCGCGCCTGTTCCATCATTTGCGGATAAAACTGCCAGAATCGTTCTTCTAACGCATCGTAATGCGTATCGAGGTCATACCATGAGTCGCGTAGGGCATCGAGCCGTGGACGGCGGCTGGCCATGCCGTTCAGGACGTTCTGGATAAAATCCATGTCCCGGTAGCGCTCAAGCCATTTCTCTGACCATATATAGTTGTTCAGATTGATAAAGCGCGGCGGCGATTCCGGCAAAATAGTGGTTACCTGGGTACGGGCATAGCGCACAAAGTCCGTCAGCGGGAAGTCAGGGGAGATTTCCGACCAATGGCGCGACAGAAAATGATCCCACATAACGTCCAGCGTAATCGGCGCGACGCGGCGCGTTTCGCTACGAAACCACTCTTTGGCTTCACGCACCTGCGGTAAGTTATCGGTCATCACGTCGATACGACGATGCATGAAGATGCCTGCTACCACATCAGGCGAGTAGTGCGTTTCCGGATTACCCCGGACAAAATCGGCCAGCAGATTGCCGGAAAGCGAGCTATCGGCAAGGTGAGCGAGATGCAAATGTGCAAGAAAATTCATAGTTAAACGTTTATCCAGAGGGGTAAAGGTTGCAGGGAGAACGCCCCGGCACTAGACTACCCGCCTCTTATTTTAGTCTGAGTCAGTGTCATGCGCGTTACCGATTTCACCTTTGAACTACCCGAATCCCTGATTGCCCACTATCCGCAAGCTGAGCGCAGTAGCTGCCGCTTGCTGTCTTTGGACGGGCCGACGGGCGCGCTGACGCACGGTACTTTCACCGATTTGCTCGATAAGCTCAACCCTGGAGACTTGCTGGTCTTTAACAACACCCGCGTCATTCCTGCGCGTCTGTTTGGTCGTAAAGCCAGCGGCGGCAAGATTGAAGTGCTGGTCGAACGTATGCTGGATGACAAACGTATTCTGGCGCATATTCGTGCCTCGAAAGCGCCGAAACCGGGTGCCGAGCTGCTGTTGGGCGACGACGAAAGTATTAAAGCGACGATGGTCGCCCGCCATGACGCGCTGTTTGAAGTTGAGTTTAACGACGAACGCAGCGTGCTGGATATCCTCAACGCCATCGGCCATATGCCGTTGCCTCCGTATATCGACCGTCCGGATGAAGACGCCGACCGCGAGCTGTACCAGACCGTGTACAGCGAAAAACCGGGTGCCGTCGCTGCGCCGACCGCGGGTCTGCATTTTGACGATCCGCTGCTGGCTAAACTGCGCGATAAAGGCATTGAAATGGCGTTCGTCACCCTGCACGTTGGAGCTGGTACTTTCCAGCCGGTGCGCGTAGACACCATCGAAGACCACATTATGCATTCCGAATATGCGGAAGTGCCGCAGGATGTGGTGGACGCGGTGCTGGCGGCGAAAGCGCGCGGTAATCGCGTGATTGCGGTAGGTACCACCTCCGTGCGTTCGCTGGAAAGTGCGGCGCAGGCGGCCAAAAACGATCTCATCGAGCCGTTCTTCGGCGATACACAAATCTTTATTTATCCAGGCTATAAATATCAGGTGATTGATGCTCTGGTCACCAACTTCCACCTGCCGGAATCAACGCTGATTATGCTGGTTTCCGCATTTGCTGGTTATAAAAACACCATGCACGCCTATCATGAAGCGGTAAAAGCGGAATATCGCTTTTTTAGTTACGGGGATGCCATGTTTATCACGTACAATCCGCAGGCTATTTCTGAGCGTGTCGGGGAGTAAGTCTCCGGCATGAGTGTTTAAAACGTCGGACTGTTTTTCTGACGCAGGAGTGAAGATGAAATTTGAACTGGATACCACAGACGGTCGCGCTCGCCGCGGCCGCCTGGTTTTTGATCGTGGCGTAGTAGAAACGCCTGCTTTTATGCCGGTCGGTACTTACGGCACAGTAAAAGGCATGACGCCGGAAGAAGTTGAAGCGACCGGCGCACAGATTATCCTCGGCAACACTTTCCACCTGTGGCTGCGCCCGGGTCAGGAAATCATGAAACTGCACGGCGATCTGCACGATTTCATGCAGTGGAAAGGGCCGATCCTCACCGACTCCGGCGGCTTCCAGGTGTTCAGCCTGGGCGATATCCGTAAGATAACCGAGCAGGGCGTGCATTTCCGTAACCCGATCAACGGCGATCCGATTTTCCTCGATCCAGAGAAGTCGATGGAGATTCAATACGATCTCGGTTCCGATATCGTGATGATCTTCGATGAATGTACACCGTATCCGGCCGACTGGGACTATGCTAAACGCTCAATGGAGATGTCTTTGCGTTGGGCGAAGCGCAGCCGTGACCGTTTTGATAGTCTCGGCAACAAAAATGCGCTTTTTGGCATCATTCAGGGCAGTGTTTACGAAGATTTACGTGATATCTCCGTCAAAGGTCTGGTAGATATCGGCTTTGATGGCTACGCTGTCGGCGGTTTGGCTGTCGGTGAGCCGAAGGAAGATATGCACCGCATTCTGGAACATGTTTGCCCGCAGATTCCGGCAGATAAACCGCGTTACCTGATGGGCGTCGGCAAACCAGAAGATCTGGTTGAAGGCGTGCGTCGCGGTATCGATATGTTTGACTGCGTGATGCCAACGCGAAATGCCCGTAATGGTCATTTGTTTGTGACTGACGGCGTGGTAAAAATTCGTAACGCGAAACATAAAAGCGACACCAGTCCGCTCGATGCTGAGTGTGATTGCTACACCTGTCGCAATTATTCGCGCGCTTACTTGCATCATCTCGACCGTTGCAACGAAATATTGGGCGCGCGACTCAACACGATTCATAACCTTCGCTACTACCAGCGTTTGATGGCGGGTTTACGCAAGGCTATTGAAGAGGGTAAATTAGAGAGCTTCGTGACCGATTTTTACCAACGTCAGGGTAGACCAGTTCCACCTGTGAACGTTGATTAATTTTAATAATGAGGGAATTTGAATGAGCTTTTTTATTTCTGATGCGGTAGCGGCAACAGGTGCTCCGGCGCAGGGCAGCCCGATGTCTCTGATTCTGATGCTGGTGGTGTTTGGTCTGATTTTCTATTTCATGATCCTGCGCCCACAGCAAAAGCGTACCAAAGAACACAAGAACCTGATGAACTCCATTGCGAAAGGCGATGAAGTACTGACTAACGGTGGTCTGGTGGGTCGCGTGACTAAAGTAGCAGAATCTGGCTACATCGCTATCGCGCTGAACGACACCACTGAAGTGGTTATCAAACGTGATTTCGTAGCTGCCGTTCTGCCGAAAGGCACCATGAAGGCGCTGTAATTTATTGTTTTCCCAAAGGGAACTGCCGTGTTAAACCGTTATCCTTTGTGGAAGTATGTCATGCTGATCGTCGTTATTGTCGTCGGTCTGCTCTATGCGCTTCCCAACCTGTATGGTGAGGATCCGGCTGTTCAAATCACTGGCGTGCGCGGTGCCGCCGCCAGTGAGCAAACGCTGATCCAGGTCCAGAAAACGTTACAAGAAGATAAAATCACACCTAAGTCTGTGGCTCTGGAAGAGGGTGCTATTCTCGCGCGCTTCGACTCCACTGATACCCAACTGCGCGCACGTGAAGTATTAATGGGCGTACTGGGCGATCAGTACGTCGTGGCGCTTAACCTTGCTCCGGCAACCCCGCGCTGGCTGGCTGCCATTCACGCAGAACCGATGAAACTCGGTCTTGACCTGCGTGGCGGCGTTCACTTCCTGATGGAAGTGGATATGGACACCGCGCTGAGTAAGTTGCAGGAACAAAATATCGATAGCCTGCGCAGCGATCTGCGTGAAAAAGGCATTCCTTATACTACCGTTCGCAAAGAAGATAACTACGGTCTGAGCATCACTTTCCGTGATAGCAGCGCCCGTGATGAAGCTATCTCTTACCTGAGCAAACGTCACCAGGATCTGGTTATTTCCAGCCAGGGCAGCAATGCTCTGCGTGCGGTAATGACCGATGCGCGCCTGAGCGAAGCCCGTGAATACGCGGTACAGCAGAACATCAACATTCTGCGTAATCGTGTTAACCAACTGGGTGTTGCTGAGCCGGTGGTACAACGTCAGGGTGCTGACCGCATTGTGGTCGAACTGCCGGGTATTCAGGATACCGCGCGTGCGAAAGAAATTCTGGGCGCAACCGCGACGCTGGAATTCCGTCTGGTAAATACCAACGTTGACCAGTCTGCTGCGGCATCCGGGCGTGTACCGGGTGATTCGGAAGTGAAACAATCTCGCGAAGGTCAGCCGGTTGTGCTGTACAAGCGCGTGATCCTGACCGGTGACCATATCACCGACTCCACTTCCAGCCAGGACGAATACAATCAGCCGCAGGTTAACATCTCGCTGGATAGCGCAGGTGGTAACATCATGTCCAACTTCACCAAGGACAACATCGGTAAGCCGATGGCGACCCTGTTCGTGGAGTACAAAGACAGCGGTAAGAAAGATGCCAACGGTCGTGCAGTACTGGTGAAACAGGAAGAGGTGATTAACATCGCCAATATCCAGTCTCGCCTGGGTAACAGCTTCCGTATCACCGGTATCAACAACCCGAACGAAGCACGCCAGCTTTCCCTGCTGTTACGTGCCGGTGCGTTGATTGCGCCGATTCAGATTGTTGAAGAACGTACCATCGGCCCAACCCTGGGTATGCAGAACATTAAACAGGGTCTGGAAGCATGTCTGGCCGGTCTGGTGGTGTCTATCCTGTTCATGATCTTCTTCTATAAGAAGTTCGGTCTGATTGCGACCAGTGCGCTGATTGCTAACCTGGTGCTGATTGTCGGTATTATGTCGTTGCTGCCGGGTGCTACGCTGAGTATGCCGGGGATTGCGGGGATCGTCTTAACCCTTGCCGTCGCGGTCGATGCGAACGTACTGATCAACGAACGTATCAAAGAAGAGTTGAGTAACGGGCGTTCGGTGCAGCAGGCCATCAATGAAGGTTATGCGGGCGCATTTAGCTCCATCTTTGATGCGAACATTACGACGCTGATCAAGGTCATCATCCTGTACGCAGTTGGCACCGGGGCAATTAAAGGGTTCGCGATTACTACCGGTATTGGTGTGGCGACGTCGATGTTTACCGCGATTGTCGGTACACGTGCCATCGTAAACCTGTTGTATGGCGGCAAGCGCGTCAAAAAGCTGTCAATCTGAGGAGTGCGAAGTGGCACAGGAATATACTGTTGAACAATTGAACCACGGCCGTAAAGTCTGGGACTTTATGCGCTGGGACTACTGGGCTTTCGGCATTTCAGGTTTCCTGCTGATTGCGGCCATCGTGGTGATGGGCGTACGCGGGTTTAACTGGGGGCTCGATTTCACCGGTGGTACGGTTATTGAAATCACGCTGGAAAAACCGGCCGATATGGACGTGATGCGCGATGCGCTGGAGAAAGCGGGCTTCGTTGATCCGCTTCTGCAGAACTTCGGCAGCAGCCACGACATTATGGTACGTATGCCGCCAACTGAAGGTGCAGACGGCGGTCAGGTGCTGGGTAGCAAAGTGTTGAGTGTGATTAACGAATCCACCAACCAAAACGCCGCGGTGAAGCGAATTGAATTCGTGGGTCCGAGCGTGGGTGCAGACCTGGCGCAAACCGGTGCGATGGCGCTGATGGCGGCGTTGATCTCCATCCTGGTGTACGTCGGTTTCCGCTTTGAGTGGCGACTGGCGGCAGGGGTAGTTATCGCGCTGGCGCACGACGTGATTATCACACTTGGGATCCTGTCGTTGTTCCATATCGAGATTGACCTGACTATCGTCGCATCACTGATGTCGGTAATCGGTTACTCGCTGAACGACAGTATCGTTGTATCTGACCGTATTCGTGAAAACTTCCGCAAAATTCGTCGCGGTACGCCTTACGAAATCTTTAACGTGTCACTGACTCAAACGCTGCACCGTACGTTGATTACGTCCGGTACAACGTTGATGGTTATTCTGATGCTGTTCCTGTTCGGTGGTCCGGTACTGGAAGGCTTCTCGCTGACGATGCTGATCGGTGTTTCCATCGGTACTGCGTCTTCTATCTACGTGGCATCGGCGCTGGCGCTGAAGCTGGGTATGAAGCGTGAGCACATGCTGCAGCAGAAGGTCGAGAAAGAAGGGGCGGATCAACCGTCGATTCTGCCTTAACCCATCCTGGAGTGAAGATACTGGAATCCCGATCGCAAGGTCGGGATTTTTTTTGCCTGTGAATTAGCGACAGGTAATTATCTTTTCCTGTCGCCACACTACTGACAGTATGCTGTCAGTAGCCCTGCCTTATAGTCCTCCTGAGATTACCCACACAGGCAGGAGGAAGTATGAGCAACGTAATTAATTGGTTTGAAATCCCCGTGGCACAAATGGACCGCGCCATCGCTTTTTATGAGCCAGTAATGCAGGTTTCTTTGCGCCGGGAGAACATGGACTGCGCTGAGCTCGCCGTATTTCCGCATCAGGATCCCGCTCCCGGCGGGGCGCTGGCTAAATTTGACGGTATTACGCCTTCAACGCAGGGCGCTATTATTTATCTGCATACGGACGATTTGGCTGCAACGCTTGAACGCGTCGCCACTGCTGGCGGTCAGTGTGTGTTTGGCCCACTAGAACTGGGGCAGGACATTGGTACGATTGCGCTATTTACTGACAGCGAAGGCAATCGTGTTGGTTTACATCAACCCGCGTAATATTTTCAGCACTGAGGATTAAAATGAGCAGACGCGCCGACCGCTTGTTTCAGATTGTGCAAATCCTGCGTGGCAGGCGAGTGACAACGGCGGCGCTGCTGGCAGAGCGTCTTGAGGTTTCTGAACGGACGATTTATCGCGATATCCGCGATCTCTCTTTATCCGGTGTGCCTATTGAAGGCGAAGTGGGCAGCGGATACCGCTTAATGGCCGGGTTTGATCTACCGCCGTTGATGTTAACGCATCACGAATCAGAAGCATTGATGGTAGCGATTCGATTGCTGAAAACATGGGGTGGGGATTCACTCTCACAGGCGTTGGAATCCGCGCAGGAAAAAGTGTTGGCGATATTGCCGCCAGAGAGTCGGCGCAGAGCCGAGCAAACGCGGATTTTCGCGCCAGATTTTGGTAATCAGCCGCATTCACGCAGTGCCTTCGATCTCATACATCGCGCGGTTTCAGCACAGCAGGTGCTGGCGCTGCATTATCGCGATGAGTCCGGGAACCTCTCCTGGCGCGACGTTCAGCCGCTGGGATTATTTTTCTGGGGCGAGCACTGGCTGCTGGTTGGCTGGTGCGAGAAGCGTGACGATTATCGTTGCTTTCGCGTTGATCGATGTCTGAAGATTACGCCACTCGACAGGCATTTTCGCGAATCGGCAGATCGCTCGCTAAGTGACTTTTTGCGTAAAGTACGCTGTGAAGACCAGCCATAAAAAAGCCAGCGGTTAAGCTGGCTTGTCTGCGAGACATTGTCTGGATTAGAAATTGTAACCTACGACCAGGTAACCACCCCAACCGGTAGATTTCGCGCTGAAGTCGCCTTCGCCCCAGTTCAGGGTATCTCCACCTTTCCACTGGCCGCCGTTATGGAAGTAACGCGCTACGACGGAGTAGTGCCAGTGATCGTAGTTCAGCGCCAGGACGTGGCTGGACGCGATAGAGTTGCTGGTGCGGTTCGGATCATCACCCAAATCTGAGCCCCAGTCGAAGTTGGTGAAGCCGATGTAGGTCAACTGGCCGCCCCAAACCTGGGTGATCGGCACAAAGTATTTAACTTTGAAACGGTAGCCATCCCACTCGTTTTCGTTGGATGCGCCATAGTTCTGCCACTGGTATTTAGCATACACGTTCAGGGACAGACCCATCGGCAGACCGGTATCGATATCGGTACCCAGACCCATGTACCAGGTGCTCTGGCGGCTGGCTTTGTTATCACCCATATCGTAGATGTAGTTGTTGGCGAAATACCATTCTTTGAACGGACCAAAGCTCAGATCAGCACCGGTCAGTTTGTCGATGGAGAAACGCGGTTCGATTTCCATAAACAGCGGGGAACCGTCAGACCAGATACCTTTATCGTTGCCGTTACCCCAGTCGAAGGTTTTCGGAATATCGATGTAGCCATAGAAGTCAAACCAGTCTTTTTTGGCAAACGCTTCGTATTCAAGATACACGTCGTTGTTCAGTTTCGGGGAGAAACGGGTGTGATAGCTACCCACCACGTTAACGCTTTGGTGCCACCAGTCGGACAGATATTGCGGTTTGTCATTTTCTGCTGCGTTGGCAGTAAAAGACGAGGAGAGCGCCAGCACTGCACCGGCTGCAAGTAATGTTTTTTTCATATGTATGCCACTGTTTGAAATCCCTTTCGGGAGTGAAAAATGCGCAATTTGCGTTTCTAAATATTTCGTAATTCTTCGGAGCCTATTATAAAAATCATTGTTCACAAAAATATGTCTTGTTTCACAGTTCTATCATTTACGTAATCGATTGCGTTCACGTTTGCGTACTTTAGGCGGCGAATTGTACTGGCTCCCATGAATGTTGCCAAGTTTTACCAGAAATATCGGTTATGTCAGGGGAGTAACAAAAAGAAGCAGAGTGATGTTGCGGAACGCACAAAACGTTCCGCAAAAAAGTTTATTGGCTAACAGGCTGGACGTCGTGGATGCGCACAAATCCTAACTGATCTGGAGTGAGGCCATTCATCTGTAACGGAATGTCTACGTCGCTGGGAGCTAGAATACTCGCCGGAGCGTTGACCAATTGGTTATGAACGTTCACTTCCTGATAGTTGTCCGTGGTGCCCTGAATTTGCCCGTACTCGACGGTGGCGCTAAAGGCGGGTAAAGGCGTGTTGGATTCACCCTGAATTCGTAGCGTCAGGCGCGTACCATCGGCGTTCGGTGCAATGTTCACCAGCGACATGCGTAAGGTGCCAATCTGGCTGTCCAGTCGTGCCGGGGTTTTGGAGCCGGGCAGCAGATAGGCGCCGCTGGTTGATTTTGCATTCAACATATTTTGTTGTGTAATTTTTACCGTTTCCTGATTAAGCTGCGTCATCTCTTTATTCAACGTGCTAACGCTTTGATGCATCTGGCGTACTTCGCTTTGCTGTGCGCAGGCACTAAGACTAAAGAGACTTCCCACCAGGAGAATTCTTAGGTAACGTCTTGTCATTGTGATTACTTCCTTCATTGTCGCGATAGCATAATGGTAGTGTGCACTGAGCACGAAGGCATCGATCCTTTGTCTCAAAAGCGCAGCGCCTTTGTTGTCACGGCAGTTCAGGGTAAAATAGATTCTGTTAACCACTGAGGTACAGGACGCCGTATGCATTGCCCATTCTGTTTCGCCGTAGACACTAAGGTAATTGACTCTCGTCTTGTAGGCGAGGGCTCCTCGGTACGCCGCCGTCGGCAGTGTCTGGTTTGTAACGAACGTTTCACCACTTTTGAAGTGGCTGAACTTGTCATGCCGCGCGTTGTGAAAAGCAACGATGTGCGTGAACCCTTTAATGAAGAAAAGCTGCGCAGCGGCATGCTCAGAGCGCTTGAGAAACGGCCTGTCAGCGCAGATGACGTCGAAATGGCGTTAAACCATATCAAATCACAGCTGCGTGCGACGGGCGAGCGTGAGGTGCCGAGCAAGATGATTGGCAACCTGGTGATGGAGCAGTTGAAAAAGCTCGATAAAGTCGCCTACATCCGCTTTGCCTCTGTCTACCGGAGTTTCGAAGACATCAAAGAATTTGGCGAAGAGATTGCTCGCCTACAGGACTAAGCCATGCAGGATGAATTGTACATGGCGCGCGCGCTAAAGCTTGCTGCGCGCGGACGTTTTACCACTCACCCCAACCCCAACGTGGGCTGCGTGATTATGAAAGATGGGGAGATCGTCGGTGAAGGATATCATCACCGAGCGGGCGAACCGCATGCCGAAGTTCATGCTCTGCGGATGGCCGGAGAAAAAGCGCAGGGGGCAACTGCCTACGTGACGCTTGAACCCTGTAGTCATCATGGTCGCACGCCGCCGTGTTGCGATGCGCTGATTGCGGCGGGGGTGTCGCGTGTGGTTGCGGCGATGCAGGATCCCAATCCGCAGGTCGCAGGACGTGGGCTCTACCGTTTGCAGCAGGCGGGTATCGACGTCAGCCACGGGCTGATGATGAGCGAAGTTGAGCAACTGAATAAAGGCTTCCTCAAGCGCATGCGTACGGGATTCCCGTATCTTCAGCTTAAGCTTGGCGCGTCGCTTGATGGCCGTACAGCGATGGCCAGCGGTGAAAGCCAGTGGATCACCTCGCCACAGGCGCGCCGCGATGTGCAACGCTTGCGCGCGCAAAGCCATGCCATTTTAACCAGCAGTGCTACGGTGCTGGCAGACGACCCTCAGCTTACCGTGCGTTGGTCGGAGCTTGGGGAGTCAACTCAGGCGAGTTACCCGCAGGAAGAGCTGCGTCAGCCAATCCGCATTGTTCTTGATAGCCAGAATCAGGTCACACCGGCGCACCGAATTGTGCAACAGCCTGGAGAAACCTGGATTGTCCGGACTGAAGACGACCCTCGTAGCTGGCCGGAGACGGTGCGCAGCCTGAAGGTGCCGGAACATAACGGGCATCTGGATCTGGTGGTGCTAATGATGCAACTGGGCAAACAGCAAATTAACAGCATTTGGGTTGAAGCAGGCCCAACGCTCGCCGGGGCATTATTACAGGCCGGTTTGGTCGATGAGCTAATCGTGTATGTTGCGCCTAAACTGTTAGGCAGCGATGCGAGAGGATTATGTGTGCTTCCAGGCCTTGAGAAACTGGCTGACGCACCCCATTTCAAATTCAATGAGATACGCCAGGTGGGCCCGGACGTTTGCCTGCATTTAACGACTGCGTGAGGCTTTCTGATTTAGAGGAAGCAGCGCACAGAATATTATGATAAAATCCGCCCCCCTTACGGGGCCATAAATCGAACCCGAAGGAAGAATATGAACATTATTGAAGCTAACGTTGCTACCCCGGACGCTCGCGTCGCCATCACCATTGCGCGTTTCAACAACTTTATCAATGACAGCCTGCTGGAAGGTGCTATCGACGCCCTGAAACGTATTGGCCAGGTTAAAGATGAAAACATTACCGTTGTTTGGGTTCCAGGTGCATATGAGCTGCCGCTGGCCGCTGACGCACTGGCAAAAACCGGTAAATACGACGCGGTGATTGCGCTCGGTACGGTGATCCGTGGCGGTACCGCGCACTTCGAATATGTGGCTGGCGGTGCAAGCAATGGCCTGGCGCATGTCGCTCAGGACAGTGGCATTCCGGTAGCCTTCGGTGTTCTGACCACCGAAAGTATTGAACAAGCCATCGAACGTGCTGGCACTAAAGCCGGTAACAAAGGCGCAGAAGCTGCACTGACTGCGCTTGAAATGATTAATGTATTGAAAGCCATCAAGGCCTGATTTTTGTAAGGGGAAATCCGTGAAACCTGCTGCTCGTCGCCGCGCCCGTGAGTGTGCCGTCCAGGCGCTCTACTCCTGGCAGTTGTCCCAGAACGACATCGCTGATGTTGAATACCAGTTCCTGGCGGAACAGGACGTTAAAGATGTCGACGTTCTGTATTTCCGTGAACTGCTGTCCGGGGTGGCGACTAACAGCGCGTACCTGGATGGATTAATGAAGCCTTACCTGTCTCGTCTGTTGGAAGAGCTGGGTCAGGTAGAAAAAGCCGTACTGCGTATTGCGCTGTTTGAATTGTCTAAACGTAGTGATGTGCCGTACAAAGTGGCCATCAACGAAGCGATTGAACTGGCAAAAACCTTCGGCGCTGAAGATAGCCACAAATTCGTGAACGGCGTACTGGATAAAGCAGCACCTGTGATTCGCCCCAACAAAAAGTAATCCCGAGGCCGGCTGGATGGTGGAACCTGTTTCCGCTGTCCCCGGCTTTTTCTTTTTTTTCTGCTGAGGCATAACGTATGGCATGTGGCGAGTTTTCCCTGATTGCCCGTTATTTTGACCGCGTAAGAACTTCTCGTCTTGATGTCGAAACCGGTATTGGTGACGACTGCGCACTTCTGAACATCCCTGAAAAACAAACGCTGGCGATCAGTACCGATACGCTGGTGGCAGGCAACCACTTTCTCCCCGACATTGATCCGACCGATCTCGCCTGGAAAGCACTGGCGGTGAATTTGAGCGATCTGGCGGCGATGGGGGCGGATCCTGCGTGGCTGACGCTGGCGCTCACGTTACCTGACGTCGATGAAGCCTGGCTGGAAGCCTTCAGCGATGGCCTGTTTGAACTCCTCAATTACTATGATATGCAGCTGATTGGCGGTGACACCACGCGTGGGCCGCTGTCGATGACGCTGGGTATCCATGGCTACGTCCCCGTTGGGCGGGCCTTAAAACGCTCTGGCGCGAAACCGGGTGACTGGATTTATGTTACCGGCACGCCGGGCGACAGTGCGGCCGGACTGGCGATTTTGCAGAACCGATTGCAGGTTGCAGATGCAACAGACGCGGACTATCTGCTGCAACGCCATCTGCGTCCCACGCCGCGTATTTTGCAGGGACAAGCCCTGCGCGATCTGGCCAGTGCGGCTATCGATCTCTCCGATGGCCTGATTTCTGATCTTGGGCATATCGTCAATGCCAGCGGCTGTGGCGCACGGGTTAACGTTGATGTGCTGCCATACTCCACGGCATTGTCACAGCACGTTGAGCCGGAACAGGCCCTGCGCTGGGCGCTCGCGGGTGGCGAAGATTATGAGTTATGCTTTACCGTACCGGAAATTAATCGTGGTGCGCTGGACGTGGCGCTGGGAAATCTCGGCGCAGCGTTTACCTGTATTGGGCAGATGAGCGCGGACGTGGAAGGCATTCACTTTACGCGCGATGGAAAACCCGTCACGTTTGACTGGAAAGGATATGACCATTTTGCCGCGCCTTAAAAAAGATGTCGCCAAAAGCCGCCTGAGTATGCGCAATCCGTGGCACCTGTTAGCCACCGGTTTTGGCAGCGGGCTAAGCCCAATTGTTCCTGGCACGATGGGATCGCTGGCGGCGATCCCTTTTTGGTATTTAATGACCTTTCTGCCGTGGCAGCTGTATTCGCTGGTGGTGATGTTATCTATCTGTATCGGCGTTTATCTGTGCCATCAAACGGCGAAAGATATGGGCGTGCACGATCATGGTAGCATTGTCTGGGACGAGTTTGTCGGGATGTGGATTACCCTGATGGCGCTGCCGACCAATGACTGGCAGTGGGTTGCCGCCGGATTTGTGATTTTCCGTATTCTGGATATGTGGAAGCCGTGGCCGATTCGTTGGTTCGATCGCAACGTACATGGCGGGACGGGGATCATGATCGACGATATTGTGGCCGGAATACTCTCTGCCGGAATTTTGTATTTTATCGGTCATCACTGGCCGGTAGGTATCATTTAACCCTTTTCAGGGACTATTGTAGGCCCGATAAGCGCCGCGACATCGGGCGTTCAGTGCCGGATGCGCTATGCTTATCCGGCCTACAATCTACAACCACGCTTATTTAAATCCCACCACCGGATGCTGTTTGTACGGCGTTTCCAGCTCGGCAATTTGCTCCGGCTTCAACGTTAAATCTACCGCGTTGAGCAACTCATCCAGCTGTTCCTCACGTGAAGAACCAATAATTGGCGCTGCCACGCCGGGTTTGCTCAGCAGCCAGGCCAGCGCAACCTGTGCCCGCGTTACACCCAACTCCTCACTGACACCGGTCAGTCGTGCGGCGATTTGCGCGTCGTTTTCATCGCTCTCGTTGTACAAATTTTTACCGACTTCATCGGAAACCAGACGTGCGGTTGTTTCTCCCCAGGGACGCGTCAGGCGACCGCGCGCCAGCGGGCTCCATGGGATAACGGCCACGCCTTCCTGATAGCAAAGCGGCAGCATTTCGCGTTCTTCTTCGCGGTAGATTAGGTTGTAGTGATCCTGCATGCTGACGAACTGCGCCCAGCCGTGTTGCTTCTGTAAGGCCAGAGCCTGGGCAAACTGCGAAGCGTGCATGGATGAGGCGCCAATATAGCGAGCTTTACCGGCTTTCACGACGTCGTTTAGAGCCTCCAGCGTTTCTTCGATTGGCGTGTTGTAATCCCAGCGGTGAATTTGCAGGATGTCCACATAGTCCATACCCAGGCGTCTGAGGCTGTCATCAATCGAGCGCAGGATTTGTGCGCGGGATAAACCTTCCGCTAAATCATCCACCTGGTGAAAAACCTTGGTAGCGACCACGACATCTTCGCGGCGGGCGAAATCACGCAGTGCGCGGCCGACAATCTCTTCGCTGCTGCCAGCGGAGTAGCTGTTGGCGGTATCGAAAAAGTTAATGCCGCCCTCAAGGGCGTGTTTGATTATCGGGCGGCTGCTTTCTTCAGGTAGCGTCCAGGCATGATTGCCGCGATTGGGTTCGCCAAATGTCATGCAACCCAGGCAAAGGCGGGAGACCCGTAGGTCGGTTTTTCCTAAGATGTTGTATTTCATCAATCCACTCCTGCTTAGCTCGTGATGAATTAAGCATAGCAGGAGCGGGGAGGGGATTATGCCAGCCAGGC
This sequence comes from Citrobacter sp. wls757, assembly GCF_005280935.1. Taxonomy (NCBI): domain Bacteria; kingdom Pseudomonadati; phylum Pseudomonadota; class Gammaproteobacteria; order Enterobacterales; family Enterobacteriaceae; genus Citrobacter; species Citrobacter sp. wls757. The sequence goes on from NZ_SZWU01000015.1 coordinate 147,028, forward strand.
CTTGATTTTGGCCTCAATTCCGGCGGCATTCAGACCCAGATCGGCACGAGCTTCATCCTGAGTTCCCTGCGGGATGAAGAAGTCTGGTAGGCCAATGTTCAGTACCGGGACGGGCTTACGATGGGCCATCAGCACTTCGTTTACGCCGCTGCCAGCACCACCCATAATGGCGTTCTCTTCAATGGTAACCAGCACCTCGTGTTGGGCAGCCATTTCAAGGATCAACGTTTCATCCAGTGGTTTTACAAAGCGCATATCGACCAGCGTGGCGTTCAGCGACTCTGCGACCTGAGCGGCTTCCGGCATCAGGGTGCCGAAGTTGAGAATCGCCACTTTTTCCCCGTGACGTTTCACGATGCCTTTACCAATTGGCAGTTGTTCCAGCGGGGTCAGCTCAACGCCTACCGCGTTACCGCGTGGGTAGCGCACGACCGTTGGACCATCGTTGTAGTGATAGCCGGTGAACAGCATCTGGCGGCATTCGTTTTCATCACTCGGGGTCATGATGACCATTTCCGGGATGCAGCGCAGGAAGGATAGATCGAACGCCCCCTGGTGGGTTTGTCCATCTGCGCCAACAATCCCTGCCCGGTCAACGGCAAACAGGACCGGCAGTTTCTGGATGGCTACATCGTGCAGCACCTGATCGTAGGCGCGTTGCAGGAAGGTCGAGTAAATGGCTACCACCGGCTTGTAGCCGCCAATCGCCAGA
>NZ_SZWU01000015.1:147778-167899 GCF_005280935.1 Citrobacter sp. wls757
AGCAAACGTCACAGCGTGCTGCTCGGCAATCGCCACATCGAAATAGCGGTCCGGGAACTTACGTGAAAACTCCACCATTCCGGAACCTTCGCGCATTGCCGGGGTGATTGCCATCAGCTTATTGTCTTTCGCTGCGGTCTCGCACAGCCAGTCACCGAAAATTTTTGAATAGCTCGGCAGACCGCCGCTGCTTTTCGGCAGGCATCCGCTGGACGGATCGAATTTGGGTACCGCGTGGAAGGTTATCGGATCTTTTTCCGCAGGCTCGTAGCCACGACCCTTTTTGGTCATGATGTGCAGGAACTGCGGGCCTTTCAGATCGCGCATGTTTTTGAGCGTAGTAATAAGCCCCAGCACGTCGTGACCGTCCACCGGACCGATATAGTTAAAGCCCAGTTCTTCAAACAGAGTCCCCGGCACAACCATACCTTTAATGTGTTCTTCGGTACGTTTGAGCAGTTCTTTAATCGGCGGCACGCCGGAGAAGACTTTCTTCCCGCCTTCGCGCAGCGATGAGTAGAGTTTGCCAGAGAGCAGCTGTGCCAGATGATTGTTCAGCGCGCCAACGTTCTCTGAAATCGACATTTCGTTGTCGTTGAGGATAACCAGCATGTCGGGCCTAATATCGCCCGCGTGGTTCATCGCTTCAAACGCCATCCCTGCGGTGATGGCACCATCACCAATCACACACACGGTACGGCGCTCTTTACCTTCTTTCTCGGCGGCAACGGCAATACCGATACCTGCGCTGATGGAGGTTGAAGAGTGCCCAACGCTCAGTACGTCATACTCGCTTTCACCGCGCCATGGGAACGGATGCAGGCCGCCTTTCTGACGAATGGTGCCGATTTTATCGCGGCGACCGGTCAGAATTTTGTGCGGATAAGCCTGATGTCCCACATCCCAGATTAACTGGTCAAACGGGGTGTTGTAGACATAGTGCAGCGCGACGGTGAGTTCCACCGTGCCCAGACCAGAGGCGAAGTGCCCGCTGGAACGGCTTACGCTGTCGAGCAAATAGCGGCGCAGTTCGTCGCAAAGCTTTGGCAGGCTCTCTTTTGGCAGCAGACGTAACTCCTGGGTGGAGTCGACCAGCGCCAGGGTCGGGTATTTGGCTATATCAAAACTCATCGCAAGCTCATGGGATATGTTGGTTTATTTATCACGCTGGATTATGTAGTCCGCTAGCGCTTCCAGTGCCGAGGTATCGAGTGACTGTGCGGCCAGCAGACTTAGCGACTGGCGGGCATCCTCGATTAAATCCCGGGCTTTATTCTGGGCTTGCTCAAGACCCAGAAGTGCAGGATAGGTACTTTTGCCAAGCTGCTGGTCAGCACCCTGACGTTTACCCAATGTTGCAGTATCGCCTACCACATCCAGGATGTCATCCTGAACCTGGAAAGCCAGACCGATGCTTTCTGCGTATTTGTCGAGTATTGGCAGGCATTCCCGCCCTTTATCGCCAGCACTTAACGCCCCCAAACGCACGGCGGCGCGAATCAATGCTCCGGTTTTATGGCGGTGAATCCGCTCCAGCGCATCCAGCTCAACCTGATGACCTTCAGCTTCCAGATCCAGCGCCTGACCGCCGCACATACCGGCGATGCCGCTGGCCTGAGCCAGTTCAGAGATCATCGCGATGCGGTCACGGTCAGTGACTTCCGGCATTGGGGCGTCGCTGATAATGGAGAATGCCAGCGTTTGTAGCGCATCTCCGGCCAGGATCGCATTTGCCTCGCCAAATTTTACGTGGCAAGTCGGCAGACCGCGTCGCAGGTCATCGTCATCCATCGCGGGCAAATCATCGTGCATCAGCGAATAGGCATGAATGCATTCGACGGCGGCAGCGGGAGCATCAAGCGTACTCAGGCTGACCCCAAACATCTGACCGGTCGCATACACCAGGAACGGGCGCAGGCGTTTACCGCCTAATAATGCGCCATATTGCATGGTTTCTACCACGGGAGTGTTCTGAAAGGGCAGTGGCGCGATAAAACGGCTCAGTGCCTGGTTGGCCTGCTCAACGCAAGCCTGTAGCTGCTGCGTAAAATCCATTTACTCATTATCCGGTGTAAAAGGCGTAAGGGCGGCGTCTTCAGTATCTGACAGCAGGATTTGTACGCGCTGTTCAGCCTGTTGCAATTTGACCTGTCCCTGACGCGCCAACTGTACGCCACGTTCGAATTCGTTCAACGCTTCTTCTAACGGCAGGTCGCCGCCTTCCAGACGGGTAACAATTTGTTCCAGCTCGCTCAGCGCGGTTTCAAAACTGGCGGGCGCTTCATTTTTCTTCGGCATAATGAATGTCTGACTCTCTGTATTGGCAGCACAAGACTATGGTAACGGACTCGCACTGATAAGCAAATAACGCGCAATGTGCACAGTAGCCGCGTGATGGTGATATACTTGCGCGCCTGGATGCAGTCGCGGGTATGGGCTGCTGTATTTTTTTCCATTACAAGTCATTCAGACTTGCCTAAGAACCATTGCCGCCATGAAGTTTATCATTAAATTGTTCCCAGAAATCACCATCAAAAGCCAATCTGTGCGTTTGCGCTTTATAAAAATTCTGACAGGGAACATTCGTAACGTTTTAAAGCACTATGATGAAGACCTTGCCGTTGTTCGTCACTGGGATCACGTTGAGGTTCGCGCTAAAGATGAAAGCCAGCGCCTGGATATTCGCGACGCGCTGACCCGTATTCCAGGTATCCACCACATTCTCGAAGTAGAAGACGTGCCGTTTACCGATATGCACGATATTTTCGAGAAAGCACTGGTGCAGTATCGCGATCAACTGGAAGGTAAAACCTTCTGTGTTCGCGTGAAGCGTCGCGGGAAGCATGAGTTTAGCTCCATTGAGGTGGAACGTTATGTTGGCGGTGGACTGAACCAACATATTGAATCTGCACGCGTGAAGCTGACGAAGCCGGATGTGACCGTTAATCTTGAAATCGAAAACGACCGTCTGCTGCTGGTTAAAGGCCGCTATGAAGGTATTGGTGGTTTCCCGATTGGGACGCAGGAAGACGTACTGTCGCTGATTTCCGGCGGTTTCGACTCTGGTGTATCCAGCTATATGCTGATGCGTCGCGGCTGCCGTGTTCACTATTGCTTCTTTAACCTTGGCGGCGCAGCGCATGAAATCGGCGTTCGCCAGGTGGCGCATTACCTGTGGAATCGCTTCGGTAGTTCGCATCGCGTGCGTTTTGTTGCTATCAACTTTGAACCGGTGGTCGGTGAGATCCTGGAGAAAGTTGATGACGGCCAGATGGGCGTGGTTCTCAAACGTATGATGGTTCGCGCGGCGTCGAAAGTCGCTGAGCGCTACGGCGTACAGGCGCTGGTAACCGGTGAAGCACTGGGCCAGGTGTCCAGCCAGACGCTGACCAACTTGCGTCTGATCGATAACGTTTCTGACACCCTGATCCTGCGCCCGCTTATCTCCCATGATAAAGAGCACATCATCAATCTGGCGCGTGAAATTGGCACCGAAGACTTTGCCCGTACCATGCCGGAATACTGCGGTGTGATTTCAAAAAGCCCGACGGTGAAAGCGATCAAAGCGAAGATTGAGGCCGAAGAAGAAAACTTCGATTTCTCTATCCTCGATAAAGTGGTTGAAGAAGCGAACAATATTGATATTCGCGATATCGCCCAGCAGACGCAGCAGACCGTGGTAGAAGTGGAAACCGTGAGCGGTTTCGGCCCGAATGACGTAATCCTTGATATCCGTTCTGTGGATGAACAGGATGATAAACCGCTGAAGGTTGAAGGTGTGGACGTCGTTTCTCTGCCATTCTACAAGCTGAGCACTAAATTCGGCGATCTGGACCAGAGTAAAACCTGGCTGCTGTGGTGTGAACGCGGGGTGATGAGCCGCCTGCAGGCGCTTTATCTGCGCGAGCAGGGCTTTGAAAATGTGAAGGTGTATCGCCCGTAATTGAGTAAACATCGTGTTGTAGGCCGGATAAGGCGGTTACGCCGCCATCCGGCAATATAACGATATTATTCAAAACGAACGGGAAGCGTCTTCCCGTTCGACTCCCAGACCCCCTGATAGACACCGTCTTTTAACTCTAGCGTTATCTTCTCTTGCGTTTGTTCAGCCGCAGATGTCTTCAGTTCATAATGTTGATTGTCGGCTGTGTCGCATTTGCCGGTCAATTCAATCGGTGCGCCAAATTTTTGGTAAAAGTAAGCCCCTTCAAAAAAATCACCGTATTTGCAGTCCACCTTCAACACAATACGCATGCTTTTTCCCAGCGTGCCGTACATGACTTTGCCGTCAATGCCGGGCGCTGGCGAAACTGGTGTTGTACTCTTTGCTGTAGTCAGATATTGGCCGTACGGTGTGAGTCGATTTTGCAGTTCCGCGGTTGGGATTTTCGTTGTGAAATCACCCAACTCGTCGAGCGCACGGCTGGCGTGGTTGCTACAGCGTCCGTTCAGGAAAGCCAGATGGTCTTTTTGCAGGGAGAATTTGTCGATGTAGTACAAACCGTCGGTGTAGGTTGCGCACGATGCGTAGAATTCGGCATAGTTAAAATCTTCACCTTTCTCTTCTTTTATTTGTTCTGGTGTTTGCGAATTATGCGCCGTAACAAAGGTATCGATTTGGCCGCGGATATCTTTTCTGGTGCGGGTGTTTAATTCGGCGATTGTAGCCCGGGAAAAGAGATCGTTAAGGGTAATTGCCGCACCGCTGGCTAAATCGAAGCTGATCGGCACATTGTACGACTCGCAATACGCCCCGCAACCTTCGATAAACATATTCATGGTCAGGATTTTTGCGTCGCGATACTCAACCGTGTAGTCAAGGTTTGCGGTGGGATTCATGGCTGATTTCGCAAACTGATTTACTGTGGCCTGTGGAGTATTGCCCGGTAGCTGATTGATAAAGCTTGCGAAAATATAATCGTTAATGCGTTTTGCAACTTTGGGGTTATCCGTCGAGGAAAACCATGGCAAGCGATACTGCATTTCAGTGCTTCCGGGATAGCGATATTCAATACTCTTTATTTCGAGTTGTGTCGCTGTGGCATAACCGGAAAGGAGCAGTAAAGCCACTCCACTCAGATATCCTTTCATTATGATTCCTTATAAGGGAGTGGCTCGAAGATTTACTCGTAGTAGTTATAGATTCCCGCGGCCATCACCAGTTGTGACGCCACCTCGTGAGCTTTTTCGCGACTCACCAGAAGATCAATGATTTTCAAACCGAAATCAATGGAAGTCCCCGGTCCCTGGCTGGTTAACAGGTTGACGCGAGGATCCCATACGACGCGCTTGTCCTGCCACTGGTCAGCGGGAATTTGGTCTTTCAGCGCCGGAAAACCGGTCATGTTACCGATGGGGAAAATATCGTGTGGGACGAGTACGGTGGCGGCCGCGGCGCAAATTGCCGCGACAATGCGCCCGGAACGATGAAACTGTTTCACGGTTTCGATTAGCAGCGGGCTGTCGCGAAAACACTCGGCGCCTTTAATACCGCCCGGTAGCACGATAATGTCGAAATCGCCATCAGCAACTTCGACTAATGGCGCATCCGCCAGCAGCTTCACTCCGCGTGAGCACACGATCGTCAGGTCGCCATCGCTGGCGACGCTAGCGGTCGTGACCTTAATTCCGCCGCGCACCAGCAGATCGATAGTGGTGACCGCTTCGGTCTCTTCACTACCAGGGGCGAGACATACCAGTGCTTGAGCGCTCATACTCACTTTCCTTTCTCTTTACCATTTCAAACAGTTGGGCGTTTTCCGGGACGGCGATGCCGTGCGCGCGGGCGCGTTTTAACAAATAACCGGTAATGTAGTCGATCTCAGTATGGCGCAGGGCACGAATGTCTTGCAGCATTGATGAGATATTTTCCGCCGTACTGTCAATCACTTGCTCGACATAATAGCGTAAATCGTCCACAGATGTATGGTGGCCTTCGCGTTCAATGACCGCGGCCACTTCCTCGCAGATGAGTGCTATTTTTTCAGGATGATGTCGTAACTCGCCGTTTGGGCAATCCCATAATGCGGTCAGCGGGTTAATGACGCAGTTGACGGCCAGCTTTCGCCACAGCTCAGCGCGAATAGTGTCGTGCCAGGCGACGTCCGGTAGCACCTCTTGCAGGACTTCAGCCAGATAACTGAAATCACCGTCTTGTTCACGCGCAGGACCAATGCGTGTTGTTCCCTGAGCGACATGAATGATAACGTTGCCGTCACGGCGTGCCGCGTGGGTGGTGGTGCCTATCAGCAGAGGTTGCTTAATGTTATGCAGCTCTTCAATTGTCCCCATGCCGTTGTGAATCAGCAGAATGGGAGTAGTTTCAGGCAGAATTGCGGCCAGGCTTTTTACCGCATCAGAAACCTGCCAGGCTTTCAGGGTGACCAGTAGCAGGTCGCTTTTTGCCAAAAAGTCGGGGTCGTTTGCCGTCAGGGATTCATTAAAAACTGACCCATCCGTGTCGATCAGGTTTACGCTGCAATAGGGTTGCGGTACGCGTAGCCACCCTTGCACCTCATGTCCATGTTTGCATAGCGCGGTAAGCCAAAGCTGTCCTAGCGCTCCACATCCCAGTACGGTAATTTTCATTCTTCCTCCTCACCTGCAACAGCACCAGGTGTTAATCCATATCGGCCGTACCCCATTATTGTTCGCAGGTATCAGTACCACGTACAATTAAAGGATACAGCCTAGTATAGCGCTGTCTGTTGGGTAACTTTGCAGGTATTATGCTTCGCATCAAAAATGAAGGGAGAGGAAAAGATGCCATCTTTCGATATTGTCTCTGAAGTTGATCTTCAGGAAGCCCGTAACGCGGTAGATAACGCCAGCCGCGAAGTGGAGTCACGCTTTGATTTTCGTGGCGTTGAAGCGACTTTTGAGCTGAATGAGTCAAATAAGACGATTAAGGTGCTGAGCGAGTCTGATTTTCAGGTCAATCAGTTGCTGGATATTCTGCGTGCCAAGCTGCTCAAACGCGGTATTGAAGGCACGTCGCTGGACGTACCAGAAACCTTCGTGCACAGCGGTAAAACCTGGTTTGTTGAAGCTAAGCTGAAACAAGGCATTGAAAGCGCAGTGCAAAAGAAAATCGTTAAGCTGATCAAAGACAGCAAACTGAAGGTGCAGGCGCAGATTCAGGGCGAAGAAATCCGTGTAACCGGCAAGGCGCGTGACGACCTGCAATCCGTCATGGCACTGGTTCGCGGCGGCGATCTCGGTCAACCGTTCCAGTTCAAGAACTTCCGCGATTAAGTCGTAATGCCTGCTTATCTGGCCTACAGGTAGCACACGCTATTTGTAGGCCGGATAAGGTGATAGCCGCCATCCGGCAATTATCACGCCTGACTGATGGCCTGCTCAACCTCAAATCGATTGGTGACTTTGCTGTCGATTTTCACGTAGGCCGAATGTTCTTTCGCGACAATTAACACTTCGCTTATCCCTTCTTTAGCCAGCAGACGCTGCTTCAGGGTGTCATCCGCAGCAATTTCAGGTGGGATTTCCACCCGCAGGCTGCTGACATACGGCGGCTCTTTCATTGTACTCGCCACCAATAACCACACTGCCGCCAGAAGCGCACCGGCCAGGAATACGGCCTGACCATCAAACATTTCAACCACCCAACCGCCGAGCGAACCGCCAATCGCCACGCCAAGAAACTGGCTGGTGGAGTAAACGCCCATCGCCGTGCCTTTATAGCCAGCCGGAGACTCTTTACTGATAAGCGAGGGGAGGAGGGCTTCCATCAGGTTGAAGGCGAGGAAGAATATCTGCACGCCCGCAATCAACCCCCAGAAACGCACGTTAGCGCTCCACAATACAATCTCTGCAATAAGTATCAGTAACACGCAGGCGAGGAACACGCGTTTCATGCGGCGCTTCACTTCGGCGTAAATGATGAACGGCACCACGGAAACAAAGGACAGCAGCATCGTCACCAGATAAATTTTCCAGTGCTCTGCGGCGGGGAAGCCTGCTTTCGCCAGTTGGCCTGGTAAGGCGACGAAGGTGGACATCAGTAAAATGTGCAAACACATGATGCCAAAGTTGAGCTTCAGCAGTTTGGGCTCTGCCAGCACTTTGCTGAAGCTGCCTTTTACCATGCCCGACTCGCGGTTCAGCACGTGGGTAGTGCTATTGGGAACGACCCAAATGGTCAGCACGATACCCGTGCTAGCAAGAGCTGCAATCATCCAGAACAGCGCGTGTAGCCCCAGCGCATGGGTAACTATTGGTCCCAGCACCATCGCAATGGCGAAGGTGATACCAAAGCTGACACCGATAAACGCCATCGCTTTGGTACGGTTTTGCTCACGGGTTAAGTCGGAAAGTAGCGCCATTACGGCAGCAGCAATCGCGCCAGAGCCTTGCAAGGCCCGGCCAAGAATAATTCCCCAGATTGAATCGGAGAGAGCAGCAATTATGCTGCCGAGAACAAATACCGCCAGCCCGCCGACAATAAGCGGCTTACGACCGATGCGGTCAGAGAGCAGGCCAAAGGGGATCTGGAAGACGGCTTGAGCCAGACCATATATGCCGATGGCAAGGCCTATCAGCGCTTCGCTGGCACCCTGTAGCGCCATACCGTACGTGGTCAGAACTGGCAGGACCATAAACATGCCAAGCATGCGCAACGAGAATACGGTCCCTAAACCCCAGGTGGCGCGCAACTCACCGGGCGTCATTTTGTAATCGTTCATTCCCACCTCTGTATTAATTTCGCGCCTAGTGTAAAGCGGGGAAGGGGTGGGGTAAACCTCTACGATATGTGGAATTGTGTAGTGGGATAATTGAAATAATTACTTTTGAAACTAATTTACTTGCGATAATCACAGGTGTAGTCTTTTTGTGGTTATTTCTAATGGAAACAGGGAAAAGGAAAATGGCAATTCCAGGCAATATGTGGATTTATGACGATGGTGGCGCGCTGATAAAGGGCGGGTGTGACGTAAAGGGAAGAGAATACAGTATTGAATTTAAAGGTTTCCATCACAATCTGTCTATTCCCACTGATAATGGTACAGGCAAGCCAACAGGCACTCGCCAACATTCACCGATGATGATAGTCAAAGAGTTTGACTACTCTAGTCCGTATTTATACAAAGCGGTCGCTTCTGGTCAGAATCTTAAGTCCGCAGAGATTCGTTGGTACAAAATTAATGATGCGGGTCAGGAAGTTGAATACTTCAATATGCTTCTGGAAGGGGTGCGGATTGTCTCCGTTTCTCCTTCGATGGCTGGTCCAGAGGACATGAACAATAACCATCTTGAAACCATAGAATTACGCTACGAAAAAATCACCTGGAAGCATTGCGACGGGAATATTATCTATACCGACGCATGGAATGATCGGCAGACGGCATAATGGATGATTGAATGGACACAACTGAAGAAGCGAATGGAACCTATTGGTATCACGGTCACAGCAATCTGTCTGCTGGCGAATTGTTCGATCTCATCTTTCTGGAACAGTTTTGTGATGAGTTAGGAATTGGCATTGAATCGGGAGCGGCTATTCTGGCTGGTCAGCCCTGGTTAAAGACAAGGCAAAAACCACGAGACGCGACTAAAGGAACAAGTGTTGCCTCAAAGTACGCAAGAATTATACTGAGAGATATGCGATTACCTTTTGGTCTCAGAGTTAAAACACCAGTTGGTTTTACCATGAAGAAAACTAACAAGGTTGCTGCTGTGATTGGGCGTTATTGCCCTTGGTTAGGATGGGTGGCGTTAACCAACGCTATTTACCAGATCTCACGGCGTACACAGAATAAATACAATCTGATTGCCCGCCCAAAAGATCGCATACAGTGGACATCTTTCTAATGAGCATACAAAATGAAGTGTTGAAGCTATTCAGGAAGGAGATACCTGGATACGACGATAAAGACGGAAATGAGATCCCATTAGAATTGGACACAGATTTATTCGATGAGCCACGAGACGACCTCTCAGATGCAGTAGAAGAGTTTCAGAAAGTATTCAATGTAGATTTATCGAATGTTGACTGGACCCGCTATTTTCCTTGGGAAAACACGCCTCTTCTGACTCGGTGGTTCAAAGCTAACCGGGAAGAAGTGGAAGCAACACGCATACCGTTAACCGTAAGGATGTTTGCTGAGTCGGCTGAAGCGGGGAAATGGTTGTTTGAGATCTGGCCTGATAAACAAAAAGACGAGACCTGACGCTCTCAAAATAGCGTAGTAAATAAAAAGGGTGCCGAAGCACCCTTTTCGTATCCGCAGATTTTACCAGACGTAAGTCAGCAGGTTCTGCGAGTTTGGCACCATAAAGTCGACGGACATCATCACGGAAAGCGCGGTAATGGCGATGATGGAGAACCCGAACAGCTTGCGCGCCCAGACTCTGTCATCTTCCACTTTATAACCACGCAGCGCCATGCCCAACCACCAGACGCTCACCGCCGCGGCAACAATCAGGTATTTATAACCTGCATAGCCGCCCAGGGTTAGCATCAGCGTGGCGATAGCAAACGCCACGATGTACAGCGTGATATGGTTCTTCGCGACCGAAATACCTTTCACCACCGGCAGTACCGGGATGTTGGCAGCCTGATAATCCTTGAAGCGGAAAATCGCAATCGCGTAAGAGTGCGGCATCTGCCACAGGCTGAAAATAGCCAGCAGAATCAACGCACCGCTATCGAACTCACCGGTTACGGCACAGTAGCCAATCACCGGCGGCGCAGCGCCGGAAAGTGAGCCAATCAGCGTGCCATAAACGGAATGGCGCTTCATGTACAGGCTATAAACGCCCACATAGACCGCGAAGCCCATTACCCCCAGCCAGCAGGCCAGAGGGTTCGCGCCAAACCACAGCAGCATAAAGCCAGCAATACCCAGCAGGGTGGCGTATACCAGCGAGACCGCAGGGGAAATCAGACCTTTAACCAGCACGCGGTTTTTGGTCCTCTCCATCTTCCTGTCGATATCCCTGTCGATATAGTTGTTAAATACACAACCCGACGCCACAACCAGTGACACCCCAACCAGCGTGTAGATAAACAGGGGATAATCAATGCTGCCTTTCGAGGCCAGCAGGAATCCCCCAATCACCGAGATCAGGTTGCCAAAGATGATGCCTGGTTTCGTTACTTGCAGGTATTGCTTAAACATCATAATCGCCGCTCTTAGTGCATCATCATGTTGTAGTTAAGGTTCCACATAATCCAGATGGAGCCCACAACCAGGATGGCGATGATTAGCACAGTAAAGACAAAGGCCGTCATGTTCCAACCTTCATCAGATTTGCTATTCATGTGCAGGAAGCACACCAGGTGCACCAGAATCTGTACCACTGCCATTGCCAGAATAGTTCCCAGAATGACGGCCGGTGAGGCAGAACCTGTCATCACCATCCAGAACGGAATGACCGTCAGGATGATCGACAGGATAAAACCTGTCATGTAGGTTTTTACGCTGCCATGGGATGCGCCGCCGCTCTCGTTAGAATGACTCATTACATCGCCCCCATCAGATAAACAACAGTGAACACACAGATCCACACCACATCCAGGAAGTGCCAGAACAGGCTCAGGCACATGATGCGGGTACGGTTAGTACTGGTCAGACCGCGACGAGCAACTTGCACCATCAGCACCGCCATCCAGATAAGACCGGAGGTGACGTGCAGACCGTGCGTACCGACCAGCGCGAAGAACGCAGACAGGAAGCCGCTGCGATCCGGGCCCATACCGTTAACAATCAGGTGATGGAATTCATAGAGTTCCATCCCGATGAATCCGGCACCGAACAAGAAGGTCAACGCCAGCCAGGAGATAACCTGGCTCTTGTTGTTCTTGTACATGGCAATCGCTGCCATGCCGTAAGTAATGGAGCTGAATAACAGCAGGAATGTTTCAACCAGAACGAACGGCAGTTCAAAAATGTCCTTACCTGTCGGGCCACCTGCGGTGCCGTTCACCAGAACGGCATAGGTTGCAAACAGAATAGAGAACAGAATGCAGTCGCTCATCAGGTAGACCCAGAATCCGAAGATCTTGGTCTGGCCTGCATCGTGGTGCCCGTGTTCGTGCGCGTGGGCAGTCGCGTGCGTTAAAGTATCAGTTGCCATTTTTCAGCCCTGCCTTAGTAATCTCATCGAAATGCTGGTTTTCCAGTTTTTCGACTTCCGGGACCGGCACGTAGTAATCCACGTCTTCATCAAAACTTTTCACAATCCAGCTGATGATCATGCCTGCGAAGCTTGCAATCGCCAGCCACCAGATATGCCAGATCATGGCGAAACCAAACAGTGTTGCGAAGGCGGTAATGACGATACCGGCACCGCTGTTCTTCGGCATATGAATTTCTTCATAGTGCGCAGGCTGCTTGTACGCTTCACCTTTTTCTTTCATTTCCCAGAAGGCATCACGCTCGTGAACGTGCGGCACAACGGCAAAGTTATAGAACGGAGGCGGGGAAGAGGTTGCCCACTCCAGCGTACGACCACCCCATGGGTCACCGGTCAGGTCACGGTTCTGCTCGCGGTCGCGAATAGAAACGAAGATCTGAATCAGCTGGCACAGGATACCCAGTGCAATCAGCGCGGCGCCGCATGCGGCAACGACCAGCATCGGATGGAACTGTGGATCAATCTGCTGGCTGAGACGACGGGTCATACCCATGAAGCCCAGCACGTACAGTGGCATAAATGCTACGAAGAAGCCGATGATCCAGAACCAGAATGCGCGTTTACCCCAGGTTTCGTTCAGCGTGAAGCCAAACGCTTTTGGCCACCAGTAGGTCATACCAGCGAAGCATCCAAATACAACGCCGCCGATGATAACGTTATGGAAGTGCGCAATCAGGAACAGACTGTTGTGCAGAACGAAGTCCGCACCCGGCACCGCCAGCAGTACACCGGTCATGCCGCCGACTGAGAAGGTGACGATAAAGCCAATCGTCCACAGCATTGCTGAGTGGAATACGATACGGCCCTGATACATGGTGAACAGCCAGTTGAAGATCTTCACCCCGGTCGGGATGGCGATAATCATGGTGGTGATACCGAAGAAGGCGTTTACGTTAGCGCCTGCACCCATGGTGAAGAAGTGGTGCAGCCAAACAACGAACGACAGAACGGTGATACACACGGTTGCCCACACCAGCGAGGTGTAACCAAACAGACGTTTACGCGAGAAGGTTGCTGCGATTTCGGAGAACACGCCGAAGACTGGCAGAACCAGAATGTACACTTCCGGATGGCCCCAGGCCCAAATCAGGTTGATGTACATCATCATGTTGCCGCCCATATCGTTGGTAAAGAAATGGGTGCCCAGATAGCGATCCAGGGTCAGCAACGCGACGGTAACCGTCAGGATTGGGAAAGAAGCGATAATCAGGATGTTTGCACACAGAGATGCCCAGCTAAACACTGGCATCTTGAACATGGTCATTCCTGGTGCACGCATCTTAATGATGGTCACAAAGAAGTTGATACCGGTCAGAGTTGTACCAATACCGGACAACTGGACTGCCCATATCCAATAGTCGACCCCGACGCTTGGACTGTACTCTATTCCCGAAAGTGGCGGATACGCCAGCCAACCGGTCTGCGCGAATTCACCCACGCCCAGAGAAAGGTTAACCAGGATTACGCCGACAACGGTGAACCAGAAGCTCAGGTTGTTCAGGAACGGGAATGCAACGTCACGTGCGCCGATCTGCAGCGGAACCACCAGGTTCATCAGACCGATAACAAATGGCATTGCCACGAAGAAGATCATAATCACGCCGTGAGCCGTGAAGATCTGGTCGTAGTGGTGAGGTGGCAGGAAGCCCGCTTCACCTGCAGAAGCCAGCGCTTGCTGACTACGCATCATGATGGCGTCGGCAAAGCCACGAATCAACATGACGATTGCGACGATGACATACATGATGCCAAGGCGTTTGTGGTCAACAGAAGTCAGCCACTCTTTCCACAGGTAGGTCCACTTACCGAAGTAAGTGATAAGGCCCAGTAAGGCCGCACCACCGATGATAATGGCAGCAATCGTAACCATGACAATAGGTTCATGGAACGGAACTGCATCCAGCGTCAATTTTCCGAACATCGTATTCTTCCTCGGCCCCTTAGTGAGCGGATTCCGCGTGGCTCATGTCCATGCCTTCCATTCCTTCGTGTGCGCTGTGCTCACCTTCGGGTTGGGTCATGTCCATGCTCTTACCGTGAGCCATAAATTTGTTAATAACGTCTTTAAACAAATCCGGTTTCACGTTGGAGAAGTATTCCACCTGGTTGTATTCGCTTGGCGCAGCCACTTTCTCGAACGCAGCCATGTCGCTCATGGTGTTCGTGGACTGTTTAGCTTTAGCAACCCATTGGTCGAATTCGGCGCGGTCCTTTGTTGCGATAGCCTTGAACTTCATACCGGAGAAGCCTGGTCCGCTATAACTTGCGGAGATACCATCATAAGTACCGACTTCGTTGGCGATCAGATGCAGTCGAGTCTGCATACCGGCCATGGCATAAATCTGGCTACCCAGACGCGGGATAAAGAAGGAGTTCATCACGGAGTTGGAAGTCACTTTGAATTCAACCGGAGTATTCGCCGGGAAGGCGATTTCATTCACGGTAGCGATACCCTGTTCCGGATAGATGAAGAACCATTTCCAGTCCATGGAAACCACTTCGATGGTAATGGGCTTCTCGTCATGCGCCAGCGGTTTGCTTGGCTCAAGAGCGTGAGTGGTTTTCCAGGTCAGAACGGCAAGGAAAATGATGATTAAGATCGGCACCGTCCAGACCACAGCTTCCACTTTATTGGAGTGTGACCAGTTCGGGCTGTACTTCGCATCTTTATTGCTTGCACGATACTTCCAGGCAAAACCAACAGCCATCAAGATGGCGGGAATAACGACAATCAACATCAGGCCAAATGCCGTCAGTATCAATGACCGTTGTTCCAGTCCAATCTGTCCTTTAGGGTCAAGCAGCGCAGAATTACAGCCACTGAGTAATGCAGTGCCTGCAATTAATGACAACCATCCCAAACTTTTATTGTATTTCCTGAGTCTCATTTAACGACCTCAATTCCACGGGACCGGGTGGCGTTTAAAGTGTGAGGGCATTTTACGGGAAGGTTACATTACTGTAAACATCTCTAGATCTGTGTTACTGGGTTCTGCCGTGCATGTCACATATGTTGCAATATATGTCGCTTTGGCTTTAAGAACCTGTTGCAACATCACGTTATAACGAAAGCGGGCAGGTGGGGGGCGTACTGAGGGCAATTGGTATAACCAATACGAAAATAAAACAATTGCTTAACAATTGATTATCAATAAACGGACAATTGAGGAACAAAAAATAAATCTTTCGTGGCTGAATCGAGTAAGGGAAATAGTATATATAAAAGGCGTCAATAATTTCCAAATTCTTTGGCGCACAAAATAACAAATATTATTTTTAGCAGTTGTTGCTTATTTCGCCGTTATAATTACGTAGGGTGATTACAACGACCAAATATGCTCGTCATACTTCAAGCTACGGGTGTGTTGGCTTTCCTCGCTCACCCCAGTCACTTACTTATGTAAGCTCCTGGGGATTTGCTGCGTTGCCGCGTGATTCGGCCTCTCGGCCTCTCCCCTACGGGGCCAGCGCAAGCGCTGTTCAAAACGCTCACGCCTTTTGTCCCGTAACTCGAATTATTTAGAGCATAAATATGCAACATCATGCCAGACGGGTTTTGCGCAGTGCCAGATAATCCAGCAATCCACCAAAAACGACCCCGCAGACCGCGACTACCACTGAGACTTCAAGCAGTTCCGGCAGGAAGGAGAAGTTGGTGTAATCCAGCGCGTTCATGGTTAACAGCAGCAGCCAAACCAGCAGCAGGCAGCAGCCCGCAACTAGCGTCATTAATGCCAGACTGTATGCTCCACGAAATTCCGTGCGCGGAATGAAGCTTTCATTTTGCCAGCTATGTTCCAGGGTCTGGCGACATACCAGCAGCAGTATCAGGCCGGGGATCGCGGCAAATACGG
Organism: Citrobacter sp. wls757; assembly: GCF_005280935.1. Lineage (NCBI taxonomy): Bacteria > Pseudomonadati > Pseudomonadota > Gammaproteobacteria > Enterobacterales > Enterobacteriaceae > Citrobacter > Citrobacter sp. wls757. The sequence goes on from NZ_SZWU01000015.1 coordinate 163,789, forward strand.
AGAACAGATAAAACGTCGGCCAGCCGTGTGCTTCGACAAACCAACCCGCTACCGGGCCAACGTAAACGCGACCAACGGCTGAAAGCGCGGAGAGCAGGGCGAACTGGGTCGCTGAGAAGGACTTATTGCACAGCGTCATTAATAAAGCGACAAATGCCGCCGTGCCCATTCCGCCGCACAGGTTTTCAAAGAAGACGGCCGCCGCCATGCTGAACATGTGTTTGTCAGTGATGGACAGTAGCCAGTAGCCCGCATTCGACGCCCCTTGCAGGATGCCGAAAATAAGCAATGCGCGGAACAGAGAGAGGCGCTGCATCAGGATCCCACCGTACAGCGCGCCAACAATGGTCGCCAGTAGCCCCAGCGTCTTATTCACCACGCCAACTTCACCCGCATCAAACCCAACGCCGCGGATTAAAAAGGTGGTGGTCAGGCTCATGGCGAAAGCATCCCCGAGCTTATACAGCACAATAAGCAGCAGGATCAGCCATGCGTTGTTACGACCAAAGAAGTCTCGCAGCGGAGCCGCAACTGCCTGTTCCAGCGTTTTAGGCACCGGAATGGTGTCAGTTGGTTCAGGTGCTAACAGAGTGGCGATGATACAGGGAATCAACAGTGCAGCCATCAGCCAGTACATCCCTTGCCAGCCCAGCCAGCGATCGGCCATCCACAAGGCCAATCCGCCTGAAACCAGCATCCCTAATCGATAGCCCAGCACGCTGATAGCCGCGCCGGTACCGCGGTCTTCTGCGGGCAATACGTCGGTTTTCCAGGCATCAAAGACGATATCCTGCGATGCCGAGCAAAAAGCGATCACTACTGCGAGTGCGGCCATCCAGCGTAACTGTGTGCCAGGCTCCAGAAAGCCCATCGCAGCGATAGAAATTAACAACAGCACCTGGGTCGCCAGCAGCCAGCCGCGACGTCGACCTAAAAACGGTGGCGTGTAACGGTCCATCAACGGGGACCAGAGAAATTTAAATACGTAGGCCTGACCGACCAGGGAAAAGAAACCGATGGTTTTAAGATCGATATTCTCGACTGTCATCCACGCCTGAAGCGTACCGGAGGTGAGTGCGAGCGGTAAACCGGAGGCGAACCCCAGAATGAGCAGGATAGCTGAACGTGGTTGCTGAAAAATACGTAAGTATTGACTGGACATGGGCTTCTATAGGCCCGACGAACGCCGGGCCATATGGGCAGAAATTAACGAGCGTTCTGCTTGATGAAATCGTGAACGCTGGTGTCCTGAGACATATCAGCGATGGTGTCGGTCAGCACGCTGTTAACGGCATCAGCGATATTTTTGTTAGAGGCTTGCAGTGCACCTTCAACAGAATAGCTTGCGCGGTAGTTTTTGGTCATCTTGTTGCCGTTGGCGGCGGTAGCAATGATGGCGATGTCTGCTTTGGTGGCGATGTTATAGCGCACGCTACCCTGAGACACGTCAGCATACAGCTGGCTAACAATGATTTGCAGGTTGACTGCACCGTTCGGTCCAATCATATAACCGCGTGCGGTCATCTGTTTTTCCAGTACTTCTTGCAGCAGGAAACGCAGGTCGCGGGATGCGGTCAGGGTCACCAACTGGTTGTCGCGGGTGACTTTTGCCAGCGCTTGATCCTGGCGCTGGTCGGCTCCGTTGATGCTAACGGTCACACCCATCAGGCTTGGGTCCTGCTGCGGCAGGGTAATTTTCGGGGAGACTTCAATAGTGGTCGGCGGTGTTGCGCATCCAGCTAACATAAACAGCGCGACAAACGGGACGAGGATTTTTTTAAACATGCCAGGGCTCTCAGCGAATCTAAATTGTATGGTTAGAGAAAATTCCCGCCATCATAACATCGCCAACGATGAGGGGAAGTGGGTAACGCATGTAAATTCATTGTGTTGTCCGTTTTATGACTTTGTGGAGACTATAAACGGACTTTTTGCAATAAATTGGAGTGAGGAATCAGTGAACTTCATCCGTTTGAATGAGAAAATCAGACAAGCGCTAATTTTTTGTTGCTAAGGTGTAATGAAAACGGTAAAAGCGGCTAGTATTTAAAGGGATGGGTGACATCTCAGCGTTGTCGGAGGAAAAATTTCATGATGATTCGTGAGCAAATAGAAGAAAAATTAAGGGCAGCGTTCGAACCCGTGTTCCTCGAAGTTGTGGATGAAAGCTATCGTCACAATGTCCCGGCTGGTTCTGAAAGCCACTTTAAGGTTGTACTGGTTAGCGATCGCTTTACAGGTGAACGTTTTCTTAATCGTCATCGGATGATTTACAGCACGTTAACGGCGGAGCTTTCCACAACCGTTCATGCGCTTGCCCTGCATACCTACACTATTAAGGAGTGGGAAGCGTTGCAGGATACGATTTTTGCATCTCCTCCATGTCGTGGAGCGGGAAGCATCGCGTAAAAACGGATTTGCAACAACCGACGCTTTTCCAGTATGTTGCTACAGATTATGTGAAAACGGCCTGCGGGCCGTTTTGTTTTGTCTGAATTCTGGGGCAGTCGTACAGTATTCAGACAAAAATTAGCCGGGAATTGTGAAAAAAGCCGCAGCAACGCGCGATAACCGTTCTCGACTCATAAAAGTGATGCCGCTATAATGCGCGTCTTATTTTTCGGAATGTCTTCGGGATGATTCTGACGACAGGGAATGTGATTGCTTATGAGAACATCCCAGTTCCGCGAAGCCAACAACCTGTGCTTGCGGAGAAGAGTTGACCGAGCACTGTGATTTTTTGAGGTAACAAGATGCAAGTTTCAGTTGAAACCACTCAAGGCCTTGGCCGCCGTGTAACGATTACTATCGCTGCTGACAGCATCGAGACCGCTGTGAAAAGCGAGCTGGTCAACGTAGCGAAGAAAGTGCGTATTGACGGTTTCCGCAAAGGAAAAGTACCGATGAATGTTGTTGCTCAGCGTTATGGCGCGTCTGTTCGCCAGGACGTTCTGGGTGACCTGATGAGCCGCAACTTCGTTGACGCGATCATCAAAGAAAAAATCAATCCGGCTGGCGCACCGAACTACGTTCCGGGCGAATACAAACTGGGTGAAGATTTTACTTACGCGGTAGAGTTTGAAGTTTACCCGGAAGTTGAGCTGACTGGCCTGGAAGCAATCGAAGTTGAAAAACCGGTTGTTGAAGTTACCGACGCTGACGTTGACGTAATGCTGGACACCCTGCGCAAGCAGCAGGCTACCTGGAAAGACAAAGACGGCGCTGCTGATGCAGAAGACCGTGTAACCATCGACTTCACCGGTTCTGTAGACGGCGAAGAGTTCGAAGGCGGCAAAGCGTCTGACTTCGTACTGGCGATGGGCCAGGGTCGTATGATCCCGGGCTTTGAAGAAGGCGTTAAAGGCCACAAAGCTGGCGAAGAGTTCACTATCGACGTGACCTTCCCGGAAGAATACCACGCTGAAAACCTGAAAGGTAAAGCTGCGAAGTTCGTTATCAACCTGAAGAAAGTTGAAGAACGCGAACTGCCGGAACTGACTGAAGAATTCATCAAACGTTTCGGCGTTGAAGATGGTTCCGTAGCAGGTCTGCGCGCTGAAGTCCGTAAAAACATGGAACGCGAGCTGAAAGGCGCTGTGCGTAACCGCGTTAAATCTCAGGCGATCGAAGGTCTGGTAAAAGCTAACGACATCGACGTTCCGGCTGCTCTGATCGACAGCGAAATCGACGTTCTGCGTCGTCAGGCTGCACAACGTTTCGGCGGCAACGAGAAACAAGCTCTGGAACTGCCGCGTGAATTGTTCGAAGAACAGGCTAAGCGTCGCGTAGTTGTTGGTCTGCTGCTGGGCGAAGTGATTCGTACCAACGAACTGAAAGCTGACGAAGATCGCGTTAAAGGCCTGATCGAAGAGATGGCTTCTGCTTACGAAGATCCGAAAGAAGTTGTTGAGTTCTACAGCAAAAACAAAGAGCTGATGGACAACATGCGTAACGTCGCTCTGGAAGAGCAGGCTGTTGAAGCCGTTCTGGCGAAAGCGAAAGTGACTGAAAAAGCCACTTCCTTCAACGAACTGATGAACCAGCAGGCGTAATTCGTCGCTTTTTTAGCTCGAATTTCGTACGCAAGCCCGTCACCTTTTGGTGGCGGGTT
>NZ_SZWU01000015.1:167939-172741 GCF_005280935.1 Citrobacter sp. wls757
ACGCATTTTGCATGGGAAGAGTGCGAAAACAGCGTTTCAGTGTTAGCGTTACAACAAAAGATTGTTATGCTTGAATTATGGCGATGTCGTACCCATTACTGAGGGACTAGCTGATAATCCGTCCATAAGGTTACAATCAGCACAGCAGGTTTTTTCAAATTTTATCCAGGAGACGGAAATGTCATACAGCGGCGAACGAGATAACTTTGCACCCCATATGGCGCTGGTGCCGATGGTCATTGAACAGACCTCACGTGGTGAGCGCTCTTTTGATATCTATTCTCGTCTACTTAAGGAACGCGTCATTTTTCTGACCGGCCAGGTCGAAGACCATATGGCTAACCTGATCGTGGCGCAGATGCTGTTCCTGGAAGCAGAAAACCCAGAAAAAGATATCTACCTGTACATCAACTCCCCTGGTGGAGTGATCACTGCCGGGATGTCTATCTATGACACCATGCAGTTTATTAAGCCGGACGTCAGCACCATTTGTATGGGCCAGGCGGCCTCAATGGGTGCGTTCCTGCTGACCGCCGGGGCGAAAGGCAAACGTTTTTGCCTGCCTAACTCTCGCGTCATGATCCACCAGCCTCTGGGCGGTTACCAGGGCCAGGCAACGGATATTGAAATTCATGCCCGTGAAATCCTGAAGGTAAAAGGGCGCATGAACGAACTTATGGCGCATCATACGGGTCAATCTCTTGAGCAGATTGAACGTGATACCGAGCGCGATCGCTTCCTCTCCGCTTCTGAAGCGGTAGAGTACGGTCTGGTCGACTCGATTTTGACCCATCGTAATTAATGCCCAGTGCGCAGGTGTGCCGCTATAATTACCTGGAGCGGCACAACGCTGACTAGCGTCTTGCGCCTGAGAATGGCATTTGCGTCGTCGTGTGCGGCACAAAGAACAAAGAAGAGGTTTTGACCCATGACAGATAAACGCAAAGATGGCTCGGGCAAATTGTTGTACTGCTCTTTTTGCGGCAAAAGCCAGCATGAAGTGCGTAAGCTGATTGCCGGTCCATCCGTGTATATCTGCGACGAATGTGTTGATTTATGCAACGACATCATTCGCGAAGAGATTAAGGAAGTAGCACCGCACCGTGAACGCAGTGCGCTGCCGACGCCACATGAAATTCGCAACCACCTGGACGATTACGTTATCGGTCAGGAGCAGGCGAAGAAAGTGCTGGCGGTCGCGGTATACAACCATTACAAACGTCTGCGCAACGGCGACACCAGCAATGGCGTCGAGTTGGGCAAAAGTAACATCCTGCTGATTGGCCCGACGGGTTCCGGTAAAACGCTGCTGGCTGAAACGCTGGCGCGCCTGCTGGACGTTCCGTTCACCATGGCTGATGCCACCACGCTGACCGAAGCCGGTTATGTGGGTGAAGATGTTGAAAATATTATTCAGAAACTGTTGCAGAAGTGCGATTACGACGTGCAGAAAGCACAGCGTGGGATCGTCTATATCGATGAGATCGACAAGATTTCTCGTAAGTCTGATAACCCATCTATTACCCGTGACGTTTCCGGCGAAGGTGTACAGCAGGCGCTGTTGAAACTGATCGAAGGGACGGTTGCTGCCGTTCCGCCACAGGGTGGTCGTAAACATCCTCAGCAGGAATTCCTGCAGGTTGATACCTCCAAGATCCTGTTTATCTGCGGTGGTGCATTTGCCGGTCTGGATAAAGTCATTGCTAACCGTGTTGAAACCGGCTCCGGCATTGGTTTTGGCGCAACGGTAAAAGCACAGTCTGATAAAGCCAGCGAAGGTGAACTGCTGTCGCAGGTCGAACCGGAAGATCTGATCAAATTTGGTCTGATCCCTGAGTTCATCGGTCGTCTGCCGGTTGTGGCAACGCTGAGCGAGCTGAGCGAAGAAGCGTTGATCCAGATCCTCAAAGAGCCGAAAAATGCCCTGACCAAGCAGTACCAGGCGCTGTTCAATCTTGAAGGTGTCGATCTGGAATTCCGTGAAGAAGCGCTGGATGCGATCGCTAAGAAAGCGATGGCGCGTAAAACCGGTGCTCGTGGTCTGCGTTCTATCGTCGAAGCCGCGCTGCTCGACACCATGTACGATCTGCCTTCTATGGAAGACGTCGAAAAAGTGGTGATCGATGAGTCGGTGATTGGCGGTCAGAGCAAGCCATTGCTGATTTACGGTAAGCCGGAAGCGCAGCAGGCATCTGGCGAATAATTCATCAATTCATACAGACATTTAATTAAAAAGGGGGGATTTTATCTCCCCTTTTATTTTTCCGTAAACATGGCGTTGAATGTGTGGGAAACATCCCCATATACTGACATACATGTTAAAGGTGGTGTGAAGCACAGTCGTACCACCTGATTACCTGGCGGAAACTAAACTAAGAGAGAGCTCTATGAATCCTGAGCGTTCTGAACGCATTGAAATCCCCGTATTGCCGTTGCGCGATGTGGTGGTTTATCCGCACATGGTCATACCCTTATTTGTAGGGCGGGAAAAATCTATCCGTTGTCTGGAAGCGGCTATGGACCATGATAAAAAAATCATGCTGGTCGCACAGAAAGAAGCGTCAACGGATGAGCCGGGTGTAAACGATCTTTTCACCGTCGGGACCGTGGCCTCTATTTTGCAGATGCTGAAACTGCCTGACGGCACCGTAAAAGTGCTGGTCGAGGGTTTACAGCGTGCGCGTATTTCTGCGCTGTCTGACAACGGCGAGCATTTCTCTGCGAAAGCAGAGTACCTTGACTCGCCTGCTATTGATGAGCGCGAACAGGAAGTGCTGGTGCGTACCGCTATCAGCCAGTTCGAAGGCTATATCAAGCTGAACAAGAAAATCCCACCAGAAGTGCTGACGTCGCTGAACAGCATTGACGATCCTGCACGTCTGGCGGATACCATCGCTGCACACATGCCGCTGAAGCTGGCTGACAAGCAGTCCGTGCTGGAGATGTCCGACGTTAACGAACGTCTGGAATATCTGATGGCGATGATGGAATCTGAAATCGATCTGCTGCAGGTTGAGAAACGCATTCGCAACCGTGTGAAAAAGCAGATGGAAAAATCTCAGCGCGAGTACTATCTGAACGAGCAGATGAAAGCTATTCAGAAAGAACTCGGTGAGATGGACGATGCACCGGACGAAAACGAAGCGTTGAAGCGTAAAATCGACGCGGCGAAAATGCCGAAAGAGGCAAAAGAGAAAGCGGAAGCAGAACTGCAGAAGCTGAAAATGATGTCTCCTATGTCGGCGGAAGCGACCGTGGTGCGTGGCTACATCGACTGGATGGTACAGGTGCCGTGGAATGCGCGTAGCAAGGTCAAAAAAGACCTGCGTCAGGCGCAGGAAATCCTCGATACCGACCATTATGGTCTGGAGCGCGTCAAAGACCGTATCCTTGAGTATCTCGCGGTTCAAAGCCGTGTAAATAAAATCAAGGGGCCGATCCTGTGTCTGGTTGGACCGCCGGGGGTAGGTAAAACCTCTCTGGGGCAGTCCATCGCTAAGGCAACTGGGCGTAAATACATCCGTATGGCGCTGGGCGGCGTGCGTGATGAAGCCGAAATTCGTGGTCACCGCCGGACCTATATCGGTTCTATGCCGGGTAAACTGATCCAGAAAATGGCCAAAGTGGGCGTTAAAAACCCGCTGTTCCTGCTTGATGAGATCGACAAAATGTCTTCCGACATGCGTGGCGATCCGGCTTCCGCACTACTTGAAGTGCTGGATCCAGAGCAGAACGTGGCGTTCAGCGATCACTACCTGGAAGTGGACTACGATCTCAGCGACGTAATGTTTGTTGCGACTTCTAACTCCATGAATATTCCGGCACCGTTGCTGGATCGTATGGAAGTGATCCGTCTGTCCGGTTATACCGAAGACGAAAAGCTGAACATTGCCAAACGTCACCTGTTGCCGAAACAGATTGAGCGTAATGCGCTGAAAAAAGGTGAGCTGACGGTCGACGATAGCGCCATTGTGGGCATTATTCGTTACTACACCCGTGAAGCAGGCGTACGTAGTCTGGAACGTGAAATCTCTAAACTGTGCCGTAAAGCGGTGAAACAGCTGCTGCTGGATAAATCGCTGAAACATATTGAGATCAATGGCGACAACCTGCACGATTATCTGGGTGTACAGCGCTTTGACTATGGCCGCGCGGACAACGAAAACCGCGTTGGTCAGGTGACGGGGCTGGCGTGGACGGAAGTTGGCGGCGATCTGCTGACTATCGAAACCGCCTGCGTACCGGGTAAAGGTAAGTTGACCTACACCGGTTCTCTGGGTGAAGTCATGCAGGAGTCGATTCAGGCTGCGCTGACCGTGGTGCGCGCGCGTGCGGAAAAACTGGGTATTAACCCGGACTTTTACGAAAAACGCGACATCCACGTTCACGTACCTGAAGGGGCTACGCCGAAAGACGGTCCAAGTGCGGGTATTGCTATGTGTACTGCGCTGGTTTCTTGTCTTACCGGTAACCCAGTTCGCGCCGACGTGGCGATGACGGGTGAGATCACCCTGCGTGGTCAGGTTCTGCCTATCGGTGGTTTGAAAGAAAAACTGCTGGCGGCACACCGTGGCGGCATTAAGACGGTCTTAATTCCCGATGAGAACAAACGTGACCTGGAAGAGATTCCGGACAACGTAATTGCCGATCTTAATATTCACCCGGTGAAACGTATTGAGGAAGTTCTGACTCTTGCGTTGCAAAATGAACCCTCTGGAATGCAGGTTGTGACGGCAAAATAGTGACCTCGCGCAAAGAGCATTAATAAAAACAGGGCTGGCAGGCCATTTCGGGCTTGCCAG
>NZ_SZWU01000015.1:172797-182854 GCF_005280935.1 Citrobacter sp. wls757
CGGATTAGGCTTGCCATCATTAACGGGTGTTGTAAGGGCATGGCAGGCCTGATATAACTGCTGCGCGGTCGCACTTTGAAGGATTCAGGTGCGATATAAATTATAAAGAGGAAGAGAAGAGTGAATAAATCTCAACTGATCGACAAAATTGCTGCAGGGGCTGATATCTCTAAAGCTGCGGCTGGACGTGCGTTAGATGCAATTATTGCTTCTGTTACCGAATCTCTGAAAGAAGGTGATGACGTAGCGCTGGTAGGTTTTGGTACTTTTGCCGTTAAAGAGCGTGCTGCCCGTACTGGTCGCAACCCGCAAACAGGTAAAGAGATCACCATCGCCGCGGCTAAAGTACCGGGCTTCCGTGCAGGTAAAGCACTGAAAGACGCGGTAAACTAAGTGATTTCCCCTTTGGGGATGTGACGAAGTACAAGGGCGCATCGACTGATGTGCCTTTTTTATTTGTAATTCCGGTACTTTCTATGCGTTGTGGGCTGACAATTGCCCCTGTTTCTTGTCACAATAGACCTTTGTGCGCAGCGTTCAGGAAACGCTATGCTGCGTGAAGCATATATACTCAAAATCCTTGTTGCCGTTGTTGTCATCAACGCGGGGGCAGCAGAGAGGATAACGCGTATAGTCATCTACAGCGGAGTGTGGTTACACCATGATGGACAGCTTACGCACGGCTGCTAACAGTCTCGTGCTCAAGATTATTTTCGGTATCATTATCGTGTCGTTCATTTTGACCGGCGTGAGTGGTTACCTGATTGGCGGAGGCAATAACTTCGCCGCCAAAGTGAATGGCCAGGAGATCAGCCGCGGGCAGTTCGAGAATGCGTTCAACAGCGAACGTAACCGCATGCAGCAACAGCTGGGCGATCAATACTCCGAGCTGGCCGCGAACGAAGGTTATATGAAAACGCTGCGTCAGCAGGTGCTGAATCGTCTTGTTGACGAAGCACTGCTGGATCAGTATTCCCGCGAGCTTAAGCTCAACATCAGCGACGATCAGGTTAAACAGGCCATTTTCGCCACGCCTGCGTTCCAGGTGGACGGCAAGTTTGATAACAACCGCTACAATGCGATTGTCAATCAAATGGGAATGACTGCAGACCAGTACGCTCAGGCATTACGTAATCAGCTTACGACACAGCAGCTGATTAACGGTGTTGCCGGTACGGACTTCATGCTGAAAGGCGAAACGGACGAACTGGCGGCGCTGGTCGCACAGCAGCGTATCGTGCGCGAGGCGACGATTGACGTTAACGCACTGGCCGCGAAGCAGTCTGTTACCGAGCAGGAAGTTGCCAGCTACTACGAGCAGAATAAAAACAACTTTATGACGCCGGAACAGTTCCGCGTGAGCTACATCAAGCTGGACGCTGCTGCAATGCAGGAGACGGCCAGCGATGCTGATATTCAGTCTTACTATGACCAGCATCAGGATCAGTTCACTCAGCCGCAGCGTAACCGCTACAGCATCATTCAGACCAAAACGGAAGATGAAGCCAAAGCGGTACTGGACGAGCTGAACAAAGGCGGTGATTTTGCTGCGCTGGCGAAAGAAAAATCTGCCGATATCATCTCTGCCCGTAAAGGCGGCGATATGGGATGGCTGGAAGATTCCACCACCCCGGATGAGCTGAAAAATGCTGGTCTGAAAGAAAAAGGCCAACTGTCTGGCGTAATTAAGTCTTCCGTTGGTTTCCTCGTTGCGCGTCTTGACGACGTACAGCCTGCGCAAGTTAAACCGCTGAGCGAAGCCCGTGACGAGATTGCGGCAAAAGTGAAGCAGGAAAAAGCGCTGGATGCGTACTATGCGCTGCAGCAGAAAGTCAGCGACGCGGCCAGCAATGATAACGAATCTCTGGCGGGTGCAGAGCAGGCTGCGGGTATGAAAGCGGTTGAAACGGGCTGGTTTAGCCGTGACAGCCTGCCGGAAGAACTGAATTTCAAACCAGTCGCTGACATCATTTTCAATGGTGGTCTGGTTGGTGAGAACGGTACGCCTGGCAGTAACTCCGATATCATCACCGTGGACGGCGATCGTGCGTTCGTGCTGCGTATTGCAGAGCACAAAGCCGAAGCCGTGAAGCCACTGGCTGAAGTGAAAGAGCAGGTAACTGCGCTCGTTAAGCACAATAAAGCAGAGCAGCAGGCGAAGCTTGATGCCGATAAACTGCTGGCGGATCTGAAAGCCGGTAAAGGCGATGAAGCGATGAAAGCGGCGGGTCTGAGCTTTGGCGAGGCGAAAACGCTGAGCCGTACGGGTCAGGATCCGCTGAGCCAGGCTGCCTTTGGTCTGAGCCTGCCGGCGAAAGACAAACCGAGCTACGGCGTCGCGAACGACATGCAGGGTAATGTTGTTCTGTTGGCGTTGGACGAGGTGAAAGCCGGTTCTATGCCTGAAGCGCAGAAGAAAGCGATGGTTCAGGGGATCACTCAGAACAACGCGCAGATTGTCTTCGAAGCGCTGATGAGCAACCTGCGTAAAGCCGCAAAAATTAAAATCGGTGATGCGCTGGAACAGCAGCAATAACCGAGGCAGTTCGCAAAAAATTGCAAAAAGTTGTATCTACCAAAGGCCGCTTTCGCGGCCTTTTCCATTTCTGATATTTGCCGTTTGTCTGCCGTTCTGCACCTCGCTATCGTGATTCCACTGTTAACAAACAAGGAGAAAACAGTATGAAACATGGAATCAAAGCTCTGCTTATCACTCTTTCATTGACCTGCGCTGGTATGGCCCAAACCGCATTGGCGGCTGAGCCTGTCGCCAAAAGCCAGGCGACTCAAACCAAAGCGGAAAACCCAGGGGCAGCACAAAGCAAAGCCACACTGCCCGCTAAAGCAAGCGACGATGAGGGCACCAGGGTAAGCATCAACAGCGCTTCTGCGGAGGATTTAGCGCGAGTTATGAATGGCGTGGGTCTAAAGAAAGCGCAGGCGATTGTGAGCTATCGTGAGGAGTACGGGCCGTTTAAAACGGTGGACGATTTAAAGCAGGTGCCGGGCATGGGCAGTTCACTGGTTGAGCGTAACCTGGCAGTTTTAACACTTTAATAACTTGCAGAGCGCTGAAAGTTTGCCAGACTGTAGAGGTCATACCAGTTATGACCTCTTTACCCAAAAATCTGTTCCTATAAAAACAACGTAAGGCTCCTGCGCTATGCAAACACAAATCAAAGTTCGTGGTTTTCATCTTGATGTCTATCAGCACGTTAACAATGCCCGCTATCTGGAGTTTCTGGAAGAGGCCCGCTGGGATGGTCTGGAAAACAGCGACAGCTTTCAGTGGATGACCGCACACAACATCGCTTTTGTGGTTGTGAATATTAATATCAACTACCGACGACCTGCGGTGCTGAGCGACCTGCTGACTATCACCAGTCAGGTTCAACAGTTAAATGGCAAAAGTGGCGTGTTAAACCAGACCATTACCCTGGAGCCGGAAGGGCAGGTGGTGGCAGACGCGCTGATTACGTTCGTCTGTATTGATTTGAAAACGCAAAAAGCGTTGCCGCTGGAAGGGGAGTTGCGCGAAAAACTGGAGCAGATGGTGCAGTAGTGGCTGCGACTGCCGGAAGGCGACGCTCAAGCGTCTTATCCGGCCTACAAGAGTTGCTGCAACTGCATGTGGGCCGGATAAGCAAAGCGCCATCCGGCAATACAATCACTTTAACCCGGTTTTCTGCTTCATTGCCGCCATCACTGCTGGTTTATCCGCCAGATAATGGTTCAGGCCGTTGGCACGCAGATTACACGCCGCACAGTGACCGCAACCGTCACCTTTGATGCCGTTATAGCAGGTCAGCGTTTCTTCGCGTACCAGGTCCAGCTTGCCCCAATAATCGGCCAGTGCCCAGGTTTCGGCTTTATCGATCCACATTAGTGGGGTTTCAAAGCGAATATCTTTCGCCATCCCCAGGCTTACAGCATGGTTCAGGGCTTTAACGAACTCATCGCGACAGTCCGGATAGCCGGAGAAGTCGGTCTCACAAACGCCGGTAATGACCGCCTCTGCCTGCACCTGGTATGCGTAAATTGCTGCCAGCGTTAAGAACAGAATATTGCGTCCAGGCACAAAGGTATTGGGAATGCCGTTCGCATCCGGTTCGTAATCGGGTACCGGAATGTTATCGCGGGTCAGGCTGCTGACAGCCAGTTCACTGAGCAATGTGACATCAAGCACTTTGTGCGCGCGCGCGCCAAGTTTTAAGGCCAGGTCACGTGCGACATCAATCTCAGCGCGATGGCGCTGAGCATAATCAAAGGTCACGCAGTGCACTTCATCATACTGATGCAGCGCTTGCGCCAGACAAGTCGTGGAGTCCTGACCTCCACTGAATACAACAACGGCACGTTTCATGGCTTTTCCTGACAAAATAACGAAGCCCTTATGGTAGCGCCTGGGCGTGCCGTCGACCAGCTTCTTCACGCGGAAGGAGGTGGCAGCCAGGCTTCGGTAAACTCGAACCAGCCACGAGGATTCAGGCGTACGCCGTTCACGCCCGGTGGCGCGCTGATGCGATAGTGATAATTGAACAGTGGCGTCAGGGTAGCGTCATGCATTAGCGTGGCGAAAACTTGTTGTAAAGCCGCGTGGCGATCGTCCTCATCGGCCTGAATTTGAAGGGCATCCAGGGTCGTTTGCAAATGTGTGTATGCTGGCGCATTCAATACATGTGACCAGAGCTGATCGCAGCGCAACCACTGTTCGAGAGTATATTCAGGTGCCTCACCAATCAGCCTGTCGCCCATCATCAGGTCGGCCTGGGCTAAGGGATGATCGCCATCCCAGTTTTTAGCATTATGAAAAATAAGCGTTAATTCACAGCCGAGCAGCGCCAACGCCTGGCGAAGCTGTTCAGCCATAGCGTGAAGTTCTACCGGCAGGTGATAAGCCAGCGTCAGCTTTTCCGGCAGCGCTACCTCGTCGAGTTCATCCCATTGCGGGATAGTCCATCCAGGCAGCAGAGCATTGCTTGGCGTGATCAGATTTTCATCCACTTCAAGCGTTTGTAGCAGGGAAGAACGGTGGATGATATTGATTAGTCTACGGGCCTGCTGCGTATTCAGGCGCGCGCTTTTTCTGAGCGTGAGATAGCAAAAACCAAGACTGATCCCGCTGCTTACCTGGCTTAGCATAGGCAACTCTTCGGGTTTACCAATCGCAATTTGCACCGGATGGCGACAGCTGGTGCCCAGATCCTGGGAGAAGAGCTGCGGGGTTATCCAGTATTCAATGGCTTTTAGCAGCGGATGACTCAGATGGTAGTGATCGTGACTCTCGATACGCACCAGCTCAGGAGTAAACAGCGTCAGCCGGAACGGGCCGGTACCCACAAACGGGTGCTCAGGATGCGCCAGGTGACTGCTGTAGCTTGCCAGACGGTGCGCCAGCCAGTAGTCGGGACGATGCAGAATAAAGGTCAGACACTGGGGATGCGTCACCTCAATGCGCTTTACGCTGATAAACAGCTTATTCAGCGCGGGGAGTTCTAACAGCTTCAGCAACTGCTGATGTAGCTGTGTGCTGCTGACCGCATCGCCGTTATGCCAGTACAGGGTGGAACGAATATAGAAATCCCAGCGCAGGCCGTCAGCGGAGATATTCCAGTGGTGGGCTAAGTCTCCACAGGGACGTTGCGTAGTGCTGTCAAACCGGGTCAGGCCAGAGAAAACTTGTCCAGCGAGGTGTTGCTCCGCGCGACCGGGGAGAAACCCGGGGTGTAAGGGGTCGAGCGGGCGGTAATAGGGTATACGCAGGGTTGGCGTGTCGTTTTGCCACTGACCGCCCATAAACGGTTGTAACAGTGTTCTTAATTCACCCGGTGCCAGCTGAGCCAGTTCCAGTACGCTAAGCTGCTCGCCCTTTTGCAGCGCCTGTTCCATCATGGTGTTGCGCAGTGAATCTGGCGTCACTAAAAACTGCAGCTGCCCGCGTTTCCCGCGCCCCGACTGGGCATGCCACTCCAGCCAGCCTGCATCCTGCGCTTGCTTTAGCAGGGTACGCACATGGCGTTCGCTACAAAAACAGCGTTCGGCCAGTTCCCCGACGGTCACCGACTGCGGTTCGCCGTTCGAGGGCAGCCACAGGCGTTGGTACTGGTTCAGGCGATTAAGCAGACGCATTGATACTTTTTCCTTCAGGATGTTCGTTAACTGTGTATGCGTAGAGAAACCCGGAACAATTCATTTTATCTATTCACTATTACTTCCGTATATCTCAGGTGATACTGGATCACAAGTTAACCGCGTCACAGTGTGGAGAAAGAAATGGCTCGTATGGCTGCATTTGATATGGATGGCACCCTTTTGATGCCGAATCACCATTTAGGTGACGAAACGCTTTCAACGCTGTCGCGCCTGCGTGAACGCGATATTACTCTGACATTTGCTACCGGTCGCCATGTGCTTGAGATGCGTCATATTTTAGGCTCGATCTCACTGGACGCCTTTTTGATCACGGGTAATGGCACGCGCATTCACTCTCTTGAGGGCGATGTGTTACACCGTCAGGATCTGGATCCGAATGTCGCGGATATTGTGTTGCATCAGAAGTGGGACACTACCGCCAGCATGCATGTCTTTAATGACAATGGCTGGTTCACCGGACAAGAGATCCCCTCGCTGCTGCAGGCGCATGTGTATAGCGGATTTCGCTACCAGATCGTCGATGTGAAACGTATTCCGGCGCATCAGGTTACGAAAGTCTGTTTCTGCGGCGATCATGACTCTCTGATCCAATTGCGAATTCAACTGAATGAAGCGCTGGGTGAACAGGCGAATCTCTGTTTTTCCGCGTTTGATTGCCTTGAGGTGCTGCCGCTGGGCTGTAATAAAGGATCGGCATTGGCGGTGTTGAGCGACCATTTAGGTTATTCAATGGCCGAGTGTATGGCGTTTGGCGATGCCATGAACGATCGCGAAATGTTAGGCAGCGTTGGGCGCGGCCTGATTATGGGTAACGCGATGCCGCAACTGATTGCTGAACTGCCTCATTTATCGGTGATTGGGCATTGCCGTAATCAGGCAGTGTCACACTTTTTGACGCATTGGCTGGACAATCCACATCTACCTTATTCCCCCGAATGAGAGATCCCTTCCAGCAAGCCAGACTTCGCGTCTGGCTTTTTTTTATCCCATTAATGGGTGTTCAGTAGTTGGGCAAGCTCCGCTTTCCACGGCGTTAAATCACCGATGTGCGCGTCGACCCACTGTGGGTTGTAGTAGGTTTCCAGATAGCGTTCGCCGCTGTCACACAACAGTGTCACCAGCGAACCGATAACGCCTGCATCGCGCATACGGGCGGCAAGTTGTAGCGTTCCCCACATGTTTGTGCCGGTAGAGGCGCCGACCTTGCGGCCCAACTGCGTTTCCAGCCAGTGTGCGGTGGCCACGCTTGCGGCATCCGGCACGCGCAGCATTTCATCGACCACGTCAGGAATGAAAGACGGTTCGACACGCGGGCGGCCAATGCCTTCAATTTTACTTCCTACCGGACTGCGTAACGTGGCATCGCGATCCTGCCAGAAGGGCAGAAAGACCGAGTTTTCCGGGTCTACCACCATCAGTTGAGTATCGTAGCCCTGACAGCGAATATAGCGGCCAATGGTTGCTGAGGTGCCACCGGTTCCGGCGCTCATCACAATATGGCGGGGAACGGGGTTGAGCTCGCACTGCATCTGACGAAAGATGCTGTCTGCGATATTATTATTGCCGCGCCAGTCGGTGGCGCGCTCAGCGTAAGTGAACTGGTCCATGTAATGACCGTTCAGCTCACGCGCCAGTTGCTCAGAGGCCGCATAGATTTCGCAGGCGCTTTCCACGAAATGACAGCGACCGCCGTAAAATTCAATCTGTTCAACTTTACGTTTTGCCGTACAGGAAGGCATGACGGCAATAAATGGCAACCCTAACAGTCGAGCGAAATAAGCCTCAGAGACCGCTGTTGAACCGGACGATGATTCAATGATGGTGGTGCCTTCTTTGATCCAGCCATTGCACAATCCGTACAGAAACAGTGAGCGCGCCAGACGATGCTTCAGACTCCCGGTCGGATGCGTGCTCTCATCTTTTAAATAGAGCTGAATGCCCGGGAACGCCGGTAGCGACAGGCGAATGAGATGCGTATCCGCAGAACGCTGATAATCCGCGTTGATTTCATTGATGGCGTTTTTAACCCAGGAGCTATTCATCATTAATAGATATCCATTTGTCATTTTGTGCCCAGAATAGCGAAAAGCACGGAAAAAATTGTTGCCATTTAGCCTTTAAAATAGAATGTAAGGAGAAAATTCTTCTCTGTGGAGTGGATATGTTAGACAAAATTGACCGCAAGCTACTCGGCTTACTGCAACAGGACTGCACCCTTTCTTTGCAGGCATTAGCAGATGCCGTTAATCTGACTACCACCCCTTGCTGGAAACGTCTCAAACGACTCGAGGATGACGGTATCCTGCTGGGCAGAGTCGCCCTGTTGGATCCAGAAAAACTGGGGCTGGGCTTAACGGCGTTTGTGCTGATCAAAACTCAGCATCACAGCAGCGAATGGTATTGCCGCTTTGTCACTGAAGTGACCGGAATGCCCGAGGTTCTGGGGTTCTGGCGTATGGCAGGGGAGTATGACTACCTGATGCGAGTGCAGGTTGCTGATATGAAAAGCTATGATGAATTCTATAAGCGCCTGGTGAACAGCGTACCGGGCCTGTCTGACGTCACCTCCAGCTTTGCCATGGAACAGATTAAATACACAACTGCTCTACCTATTGAATAATTCTCCCGGCGCTTATTGCCGGAAACCTTGTCAGGACATAACGCGTGCGATTATTTGCTCAATTAAGCTGGTACTTCCGTCGGGAGTGGCGTCGCTACCTCGGGGCTGTGGCCTTGCTTATCATCATCGCTATCCTTCAGCTTATTCCGCCGAAAGTGGTCGGGATCATTGTGGATGGCGTGACGACTCAACGCTTCACCACCGAGCGGCTGCTGATGTGGGTGGGGACAATTGCCCTGATTGCCGTGGTGGTTTATTTGCTGCGTTATGTCTGGCGCGTGCTGCTGTTTGGCGCATCCTACCAACTGGCGGTTGAACTGCGGGAAGATTATTACCGTCAGTTGAGTCGCCAGCATCCAGAATTTTATCTGCGTCACCGTACGGGCGATCTGATGGCGCGGGCAACCAACGATGTCGATCGCGTCGTATTTGCCGCCGGAGAAGGGGTGCTGACGCTGGTGGATTCGCTGGTAATGGGGTGTGCGGTGCTGATCGTGATGTCAACGCAGATAAGCTGGCAACTGACGCTCATTGCGCTGCTGCCGATGCCGGTGATGGCGTTGATGATCAAACGTTACGGCGATCGACTCCATAACCGTTTTAAGCTGGCGCAGGCGGCGTTTTCCAGTCTCAACGATCGTACTCAGGAAAGCCTGACCAGTATTCGTATGATCAAGGCCTTTGGGCTGGAGGATCGGCAGTCGGCATTATTTGCCGCTGATGCTGAAGATACCGGTAAGAAAAACCTGCGTGTGGCGCGCATTGACGCCCGCTTTGATCCTACGATTTATATCGCCATTGGTATGGCTAACCTGCTGGCGATTGCTGGGGGAAGCTGGATGGTGGTTCACGGCTCGCTGACGCTCGGGCAGCTCACCAGCTTTATGATGTATCTCGGTCTGATGATTTGGCCGATGCTGGCGCTGGCCTGGATGTTTAATATCGTCGAACGCGGCAGCGCCGCGTATAGCCGAATTCGCGCCATGCTGGCAGAAGCGCCGGTAGTGGATGACGGTACTGAACCGGTGCCGGAAGGACGCGGCGAGCTGGCGGTGGCGATTCGCGAATTTTGTTACCCGCAAACCACCCACCCGGCGCTGGAAAATGTGAATTTCCAGCTCAAACCTGGACAGATGCTGGGCATCTGTGGTCCGACCGGCGCGGGAAAAAGTACGGTGCTGTCGCTGATCCAGCGTCATTTTGATATCACCCAGGGCGATGTGCGCTTTCATGATATCCCATTAACGCGCTTACAGCTGGATAGCTGGCGCAGCCGACTGGCGG
>NZ_SZWU01000015.1:182899-189740 GCF_005280935.1 Citrobacter sp. wls757
CAGCCAGACGCCATTCCTGTTTTCCGATACCGTCGGTAATAACATCGCCTTAGGACGCCCGCAGGCTACGCAGGAAGAGATCGAGCATGTGGCGCGCCTTGCCAGCGTTCATGAGGATATTTTACGTCTTCCTCAGGGTTACGACACCGAAGTGGGCGAACGCGGGGTGATGCTGTCTGGCGGGCAAAAACAGCGTATTTCTATCGCTCGAGCGTTATTGCTGAACGCTGAAATTCTGATTCTGGATGATGCGCTGTCGGCGGTGGATGGTCGTACCGAACATCAGATCCTGCATAACCTGCGCCAGTGGGGCGAAGGCAGAACCGTGATTATCAGCGCACACCGTTTATCGGCTCTGACGGAAGCCAGCGAGATTATCGTGATGCAGCATGGGCATATTGCTCAGCGCGGTGAGCATGAATCTTTAGTGCAACAGCCCGGTTGGTATCGCGACATGTACCGCTATCAGCAACTTGAAGCGGCGCTGTCTGATGCACCAGAGATAAACGAGGAGGCGGCTAATGCGTAGTTTCGGGCAATTATGGCCAACTCTGAAAAGACTGCTGGCGTATGGTTCCCCATGGCGAAAACAGCTGGCGATTGCGGTAGTTATGCTGTGGGTGGCGGCTGCGGCGGAAGTCAGCGGTCCGCTGCTGATTAGCTATTTTATCGATAACATGGTGGCGAAGAACAATCTGCCATTGGCGATGGTTGCCGGGCTGGTTGCGGCCTATGTCGGTCTGCAACTGCTGGCGGCAGGTCTGCATTACGCGCAGTCATTGCTGTTTAACCAGGCGGCGGTTGGCGTAGTACAACAGTTACGCACCGACGTAATGGACGCTGCGCTGCGTCAGCCGCTCAGCGCTTTTGATACTCAGCCCGTCGGGCAGCTTATCTCCCGCGTGACCAATGATACTGAAGTTATTCGCGACCTGTACGTGACGGTGGTCGCAACGGTCCTGCGCAGCGCGGCCTTAATCGGCGCGATGTTGGTGGCAATGTTCAGCCTGGAATGGCGCATGGCGCTGGTGGCAATGGCCATTTTCCCGGCCGTGCTGGTGGTGATGGTGATTTACCAACGCTACAGCACCCCGATTGTGCGTCGGGTGCGCGCTTATCTGGCGGATATTAACGATGGCTTTAACGAAGTCATTAACGGCATGAGCGTTATCCAGCAGTTCCGCCAGCAGGCAAGGTTTGGCGAGAGAATGGGCGAGGCAAGCCGCTCGCACTATATGGCGCGTATGCAAACCCTGCGACTGGATGGTTTTTTGCTGCGTCCGCTGCTGAGCCTGTTCTCGGCACTGATCCTCTGCGGTTTGCTGATGCTGTTCAGTTTTACCTCTGGCACCTCCATCGAGGTTGGCGTGCTGTACGCGTTCATCAGCTACCTCGGCCGTTTGAACGAACCGCTGATCGAGCTGACCACCCAGCAATCAATGCTGCAGCAGGCGGTTGTCGCTGGTGAGCGAGTGTTCGAACTGATGGACGGGCCTCGTCAGCGCTATGGTGAAGACGATCGCCCGCTCAAAAGCGGAGACATTGAGGTGGATAACGTTTCATTTGCCTATCGCGACGACAATCTGGTGCTGCAAAACATCAGTCTGTCCGTGCCTTCGCGCAGCTTTGTGGCTTTGGTCGGACACACAGGCAGCGGCAAAAGCACGCTGGCCAGCCTGCTGATGGGATATTACCCGCTGACGCAGGGGGAAATCCGCCTTGACGGACGTCCGTTGTCTTCTCTGAGCCACGGTGCGTTACGTCAGGGCATCGCGATGGTGCAGCAGGATCCGGTGGTGATGGCGGATACCTTCCTGGCAAACGTCACGCTGGGTCGCGATATCTCAGAAGAGCGGGTCTGGCAGGCGCTGGAGACTGTGCAACTGGCAGAACTGGCTCGGGGTTTGAGCGAGGGGATTCATACCCGGCTGGGCGAGCAGGGCAATAATCTCTCCGTTGGGCAGAAACAGCTGCTGGCGCTGGCGCGGGTATTGGTTGAAACGCCGCAGGTGCTGATTCTCGATGAAGCCACGGCCAGTATTGATTCCGGTACTGAACAGGCCATTCAGCACGCGCTGGCGGCGGTCCGTGAACACACTACGCTGGTGGTGATTGCGCATCGGTTATCGACGATTGTCGATGCGGATACCATTCTGGTGCTGCATCGCGGTCAAGCGGTTGAGCGTGGTACGCACCAGCAATTACTGGCGGCGCAAGGCCGTTACTGGCAGATGTATCAGCTGCAGCTGGCGGGCGAAGAGTTAGCCGCCAGCACGCAAGAGGATGCTGTTATCGCCTGACGGCGCAGTGCTTATCCGGCCACGCGGTATCGTAGGCCGGGTAAGGCGTTTACGCCGCCATCCGGCAATCAACAATCTGGTGCAAAAATGTAACGCACTATGCACCGTTATAGTGCGTTTTTTCTTTTTCTCTCCCGGCAGTACCCGGCGAACCTGAATCATTCCGCGTTTTTCATTCCTGGCACACCCCTTGCAATATTCCTCTCGTGTATCTGCAGCCACTACTGAATTCTGACTGGAGGGGATCTATGAAGCTGGTTACCGTGGTAATCAAACCGTTCAAACTGGAAGACGTCCGTGAAGCACTGTCGTCTATTGGTATTCAGGGGCTGACCGTCACCGAAGTGAAGGGGTTTGGCCGACAGAAAGGTCATGCTGAGCTGTACCGTGGGGCTGAATATAGCGTCAATTTTCTGCCAAAGGTGAAGATTGATGTGGCGATTGCCGACGACCAACTGGATGGCGTGATTGATGTCATCAGTAAGGCGGCATACACCGGAAAAATTGGCGACGGCAAAATCTTCGTCGCCGAGCTGCAACGTGTGATTCGTATTCGTACCGGCGAAGCCGACGAAGCCGCACTGTAACTTCTGGCACACAGTGATAGGAAACCAAAAAATGAAGATAGCAACGATGAAAACGGGTATTGCTTCACTGGCGCTACTGCCGGGACTGGCAATGGCGGCACCGGCGGTTGCGGATAAAGCAGATAACGCTTTTATGATGATCTGTACCGCGCTGGTGCTGTTTATGACTATCCCTGGCATTGCGTTGTTCTACGGCGGTTTGATTCGCGGTAAGAACGTGCTGTCGATGCTGACTCAGGTGACGGTGACATTCGCTCTGGTTTGTATTCTATGGGTGGTTTATGGCTACTCACTGGCCTTTGGCGAAGGGAATAATTTCTTCGGCAACTTCAACTGGGTATTGCTGAAGAACATCGCGCTGACGGCGGTCACGGGGAGCTTCTACCAGTACATTCACGTTGCTTTTCAGGGATCTTTTGCCTGCATCACCGTTGGGCTGATTGTCGGGGCGCTGGCTGAGCGTATTCGTTTCTCTGCGGTGCTGATTTTTGTGGTGGTGTGGTTAACGCTGTCGTACATCCCCATTGCACATATGGTCTGGGGCGGCGGATTGCTGGCTTCTCACGGCGCACTGGATTTTGCGGGCGGGACGGTCGTGCACATCAACGCAGCGATTGCCGGTCTGGTTGGCGCGTATCTGATTGGCAAACGCGTCGGTTTTGGCAAAGAAGCCTTTAAACCGCATAACCTGCCGATGGTCTTCACCGGTACCGCTATTCTCTACATTGGTTGGTTTGGCTTTAACGCCGGTTCAGCGGGAACGGCGAATGAAATTGCCGCACTGGCCTTTGTCAATACCGTGGTCGCCACCGCCGCCGCCATCCTCGGATGGATCTTCGGTGAATGGGCGCTGCGTGGTAAACCGTCTCTGCTGGGCGCCTGTTCCGGTGCTATTGCAGGTCTGGTGGGCGTAACACCTGCATGTGGCTACATCGGTGTCGGCGGGGCGCTGATTATCGGTGTGGTTGCGGGGTTGGCTGGTCTGTGGGGCGTAACCATGCTGAAGCGTTTTCTGCGCGTGGACGATCCGTGTGACGTGTTTGGCGTGCACGGCGTGTGCGGTATTGTTGGCTGCATCCTGACCGGGGTTTTCGCTGCCAGCTCTCTGGGCGGCGTGGGATTTGCTGAGGGCGTTACCATGGGGCATCAGCTGCTGGTGCAACTGGAAAGCGTGGCGATCACCATCGTCTGGTCCGGCGTGGTGGCCTTCATTGGCTATAAGCTGGCGGATATGACGGTGGGTCTGCGCGTACCGGAAGAGCAGGAACGCGAAGGTCTGGATGTGAACAGTCACGGCGAGAACGCTTACAACGCTTGATGTTTCAATCTGCCGGATGGTAACGCTTTTGCGCCACCATCCGGTAATTCTCAATTGCGATTACGCATTACCCCTTCCTGCACGGTAGAGGCGACCAGCACGCCGTCCTGCGTATAAAACTCCCCGCGTACAAAACCTCTGGCACCGGAGGCCGAAGTACTCTCGACGTTATACAACAGCCACTCATTAATATTGAACGGACGGTGGAACCACATTGAATGGTCAATGGTGGCGATCTGAATCCCTTTTTCCAGAAAACCAATCCCGTACGGCTGCAGCGCTACAGGCAGGAAGTTCAGGTCTGAGGCATAACCCAGCAGATATTGATGGACGCGCAGATCGTCCTGCAGCTCGCCGTTTGCACGGATCCATACCTGGCGCGCCGGAGGTGCGACGTGACCTTTTAAGGGGTTATGAAATTCAACCGGGCGCACTTCCAACGGACGATCGTTGATAAATTTTTCTTTCAACAGCGGCGGCAGTAAATGCGCCACTGAGCGGGCAATTTCTGTTTCTGATTTCAGCTCATCGGGACCCGGCGCATCCGGCATGGTTTTCTGATGCTCAAATCCGTCTTCCGGTGCCTGGAAAGAGGCGGTCATGTAAAAAATGGGTTTACCATTCTGAATTGCGGCAACGCGGCGCGCGCTGAAGCTGTTACCATCACGCAAGACTTCTACATCATAGATGATGGGTTTTTGGCTATCGCCGGGGCGTAAAAAATAGCTGTGGAAGGAGTGCACCAGACGCTCTTCCGGTACGGTTTCTTTGGCGGCATACAGCGCCTGACCGACAACCTGTCCCCCAAAAACCTGACGTAACCCTAAGTCTTCACTTTGGCCCCGAAAGAGTCCTTCTTCAATTTTTTCCAGATTTAACAATGTCAGCAAATTTTTCAGCGCCAGACTCATACGTGCTCTCCAGGTTATATCGATCTCGCAGCGAGGTAGGCAGAGTATAACGCAATTTTGAAAGTGGTCCGATGGGTGCAATTGTCTGAATTAAAGGCCTATTACAGGCAAAAACAGCTGTCTTGTGCCACACTTAGTCACGTTATGTTTTTGTTAACCACTCTTCTGGCGAGGAAAGTTCTCGCTGGTGCATAGATGATAAGGAGAATTTAATGAAACTCGTGCACATGGTAAGTGGTTTAGCGGTTGCGGTCGCTCTGGCGGCCTGTGCTGATAAAAGTGCAGATATTCAGACACCTGCGCCAAGCCCTAATACGTCAATTGCTGACACACAGTCTAAAATTCAACAGCCAAATGTTTCTGGTACGGTATGGATCCGCCAGAAAGTGGCCTTGCCACCCGATGCGGTGCTGACCGTCACGCTGTCAGATGCGTCGCTGGCCGATGCACCGTCAAAAGTGCTGTCGCAAAAAGCGGTCCGTACTGAAGGTAAGCAGGCGCCATTCAGCTTTGTATTACCATTTAACCCGGCAGATATTCAGCCTAACGCCCGTATTCTGCTGAGTGCGGCAATTACGGTTAATGACAAACTGGTCTTTATTACTGATACCGTTCAGACGGTCATTAATCAGGGTGGTACGAAAGCTGACCTGACGCTGGTCCCTGTACAGCAAACAGCAGTACCGGTTCAGGCAAGCGGTGGGGCAGCCACCACGGTGCCGTCAACGTCACCAACCCAGGTGAATCCTTCTTCTGCCGTTCCTGCTCCCACGCAGTACTAAGGCAGTCGTAACCCTCTCCGCCTGGAGAGGGTTAGTACACCCAGCGATAGCGCTGTAAATCGATCTGCCCGCTTCCTGAAACCACTATTCCCTCTGCCAGCAACGCCTGACGCTGCCGTTGTAAGTCGGGGCCGGTCAGCGAAATGGCACCATGACGATTAACCACCCGATGCCAGGGCAAAGTGCTGCCTTCGGGGAGACGCTTAAGCACGCCGCCGACCTGGCGCGCAGCGCGCGGCGAACCGGCAAGCCTGGCAACATCGCCATACGTGGTGACGAAACCTTCGGGGATTGACGCGACGATTTGCCAGACGCGTTGGGGGAAAGTGTCTTGTATATCCATTATTTATTCCTGCGCTAATCCTCCAGCATAATGCCGAATGGCGAGGGAGTGAAGCCGCATTGCACAAGAAAACAGCATCCGATGCTGGATGGGTTGCAATTACAGGGTGCAGCAGTGATAATGCGCCTGCGCGTTGGTTAACAACGCTCTCAATGGGGGCTCTGTTGGTTCTCCCGCAACACTACTCTGTTTACCAGGTCAGGTCCGGAAGGAAGCAGCCAAGGCAGATGACGTGTGTGCCGGGATGTAGCTGGCAGGGCCCCCACCCAATTCTGCCGTCCGGCAATTTCCCTTCTTCTTATCTTCTTTTCTTTGTCATCGTATTGTCATTTTATTGTCATCAAATGCTGTCAATGTGTTTCGGGGATGTTATTTGTTGCTTTTGCCGCCGCCATCGCGCTGTAACGACAGGGTCTTACATCCGGTGTGTTTTGGCTGACCACAAGGATTTTCTACGATGTCGACCGCTGTATTGAATGTCAAAATTGATGAGGCGCTAAAAGAAAAGCTTCGCCATTACGCTGAAGTGCATAACGAAAATTTAAGTGTTGCGACGGAAAAACTGCTGCTGATTGCGTTTACCGCCGTTGAAGAGGCGGG
>NZ_SZWU01000015.1:189783-232000 GCF_005280935.1 Citrobacter sp. wls757
TATCGATAGCCAGCATACGGAAGAGTCCGTAGTTGAAGCACTGACTCCTAAAGAAATCAAAGCATTGCGCAGACTACTGAAGAAGAAAAAATGAAACAACAACCGCTCTCAACCGCCAGTAATTACGGCGAAGCTTGTGATTTACTACGCTCCGGTTATGTGAAACATGTCCGCCTGAGCTGGAATGTCGGCAGCGATGAGTTCTTCCGTATTGCCTCCGACTGGTGTGATGCTGGGGCAAAAATTAAGAAAGACGGTGAAAATTTCGTGATTTCACTGAAGGGTTTTCCGGTTCCCCCTCAGCGGTAATATCACCGGGACTCTTTCATCCATCCCGGCTTATAAGGGCGAGTCCTTTGACTCGTCGCTTAGATTATTTTGCGTACTTTCCCGCTGCTGGCCTGCAAACGCAGGTTATCCCAAATGGGTTGTAACACCCTGAAGGCGGCACGCGCTGTGTCATCCGGCAACGTGAAAGGCATACGCAAAAAACGATCGAATGCGCCATCAAGCCCAAACCGCGTACCGGTTCCTAATTGAATGCCTACGCTTTCGGCGCGCGTAGCGAATAGCGTTGCCAGCGTATCGGGCAGTTCAACCCAAAAAGAGAGTCCTCCCTGTGGCTGGGTAAACTGCCACTCCGGGAAATGTGCGTTCATCAGGCTCGAGCACAGATCGCGCTGCGATGTGAGTAGCCGTCTTCTGTCAGGAAGAAAGTCGGCGGCGTTATCCAGCAGCCAGCTGGTGGCGAGTTGTTCAAGCACGGGGGAGCCTAAATCGAAGGTGTCGCGGGTTTGTACCAGCGCCGCAATGGTTCGCGCCGACGCCCGGATCCAGCCCAGACGTAATCCCCCCCAAAAGCTTTTCCCGGCCGAACCCAATAGAATGATCGGCGCGTCGCGATTGAATGCGGCAAGCGGCGGCGGCGGCGGGGCGTCATACCACAGGTTCACCATCGTCTCATCGACCACCAGGGTAGTGCGGGTTCGTTCGGCAATATCCGCCACGACCTGGCGAGTTGCAGCGTCCATGCAACGCCCGGTCGGATTGTGAAAGTCCGGCATCAGGTAGGCCATTCTCGGTGCGGTTTGCGCGATGGTGGCGACCAGACCCGCGGTATCCCAACCGTGCTCGGGTAGCGACACGCCGACGGGGCGACAGGATGCGCCTTGAATCGCGGCAATCGCCAGCGGATAAGTGGGGTGATCGACCACTACGCGATCGCCGGGGCCGGTGAGCAAACGCAGGATCAGCGCCAGGCCGCTGACTGCACCATTCACGACCATGATTTCATCGGGCTGCGTCGGGAGCCCGCGATCGCAATAATGCTGAGCGATGGACTCACGCAATACCGACAGCCCCTGCGGCAAATACCCGGAGCTCAGCAAATGCTGTGGCATAGCAAACAGCGCCTGCTGGTAAGCCTGATGAATTTCGGGACCGGCACTTAGTGCCGCCGTGGACAAATCAAGCGCTGTGCCGGTGCTGGTCCGGGTTGGCACATGGCGAATATGTTCCGGCAGGATCACCCGTGAGCCGCTACCATGACGGCTTTCCAGATATCCCTCTTCACGCAGTTGCGCCATAGCGCTGGCGACGGTAGTTCGACTTACTTGCAGGACGACGGCGAGCTCGCGTTCACCCGGTAAGCGGCTATCCAGCGCCAGCCGACCATCGAGAATAAGCAGACGTAACGCTTCTGCCAGCTGTCGCCAGATGGGCGTTCGCGAGGGGCTTTCCAGCCAGTGTCCGAGCAGGCATTGCAAAGACTGACTTCCGTAACGGCGAGATGACATAACAGTCCACTTTTTGAAAACTGGACATTAATCATAGTGCCAATTGCGGTAAAGATGAAAGTTATCCGAGAGTGAGAGGGGAAAAGCATGCTGCGTCGTTTACTTCAGTTATATATCGGGCTGGCGCTGTACGGTGTATCGACGGCCATGTTTGTCCGTGCTGATTTAGGGGCCGATCCGTGGAACGTGTTTCACCTGGGTGTAGCCAATTTATTGTCGATGAATATCGGCGTGGTGATTATTGCCGTTGGCGTGTTGGTGTTGCTGGCGTGGATACCGTTACGCCAGCGTCCAGGCTTTGGCACGCTGAGCAACGTGATTATGATCGGGCTGGCGGCAGATGCCGCGCTGCTGGTGATTCCTGGATTTGAATCTCTGCTGGCGCGCAGCGGGCTGCTGGTGTCAGCGGTAATATTGAATGCGTTAGCAACCAGCCTGTACATTGGCGCAGGTTTTGGCGCCGGTCCGCGTGATGGTCTGATGACCGGTATCCACGCGCGTACCGGCTGGCCAGTACGACGAATTCGAACCGCAATCGAAGTGTCGGTGCTGCTTATCGGTTGGCTGCTGGGGGGAACCGTGGGGGTTGGTACGGTGCTGTATGCCTTGGCTATCGGACCGTTGATTCAGCTTTGCCTGCCGTGGTTTCGGCATCAGCCGCAGTCACGTACGCGTATCAGGAATGCACCTGGGGCGCGATCGCCTACTGGCGACTAAACTTAACCTCGACTGACGCGGCCGGAATCGGCTTGCCGCGCAGTACACTTCGGAGGTTTTTCTCATGAAGTATGTTGATGGCTTTGTGGTTGCCGTACCCGCTGAAAACAAGGAGGCGTACATTGCGATGGCGGCAAAAGCAGCTCCGCTTTTCAAGGAGTTCGGTGCATTGCGCGTAGTGGAGTGCTGGGCAGATGATGTCCCCGACGGCAAACTGACCGATTTTCGCATGGCTGTGAAAGCACAGGAGCATGAAGAAGTGGTATTCAGCTGGATTGAATACCCTTCCAAAGAGGTCCGCGATGCGGCGAATCAGAAGATGATGTCCGATCCCCGTATGAAGGAGTTCGGTGAATCTATGCCATTTGATGGCAAGCGAATGATCTACGGTGGATTTGCGCCCATTATGGAAGAGTGATGTGACTGGCTGTGCGGCGTGCCGCCAGCCATCTCAACATCAACAGCAATGTTAAAGCCGTTTTTCTGCCCACAGAATAAATTCCGCCTTCGGCAGCGCTTTGCTGTAAAGCCAGCCCTGACCGTACTGGACGCCATGCTGGCGTAACCAGGCTTCCTGATTCTCGGTTTCGATACCTTCCGCCACCATCTCCAGCTTCAACGTTTTTGCTATCTCGATGATATGCGGCGTCACGTTGTTGTACTCCAGTGCATCAACGAACGATTTGTCTATCTTCAGGATGTCGACATCCAGATCCTGTAAATAGCTCAGGCTGGAATAGCCGGTGCCAAAATCATCGATATAGATCGAGTGGCCTGCCTGACGGTATTTAGCAATAAACGGCGCGCTGTTTTTCGGGTCGGCAAACTCGCGTTCGGTTAGTTCCAGCGCGATTTGCGTAGGCTTAAGTTGCCAGTGGTTCACTTTCTGACTTAACAGAGCAGGAAGCGTTTCGGAGGCCAGATCGGCTGACTCAAGGTTGATGGATATATGCTGCTCCGGATGCTGACGCAGCCATTTACCTAAATCTTCAAATACGCTTTCAATAATCAACCGTGTGAGAGGCTCTGTCAGCCCGGTTTCTTGCGCCAGCGCGACGAAAATTTCCGGCGACAGATAACTTCCGTCAGCCTGTTGCCAGCGAGCCAGTGCTTCAGCCCCGACGACTTTTCCCGTTTTGAGCGAGATAATCGGTTGGTAGTAGACCTTGATATCCCGATGCTGGATAGCGTCCTGTAATTGGTGATGGGGCGACTGTAAGCGGCGCAAAATGCGCAAAACAAAGGCGGCGGTGAGCAATCCGATAAGAATGCCTGCCGGAAGCCAGATCAGCGCCTGTCGGTGCCAGGTTTTTTGTAACGGCAGGGTAGATGCCCAGGTTACGATCGTGATACCCAGTTCCGGGAAGGGGCGAGCGTTAAAAATATTGCCATCCTTCTGAAAATGGGTAATCGAGCTCTCTTGTTTTACATGCTGTAAAACGTCCGATGGCAGGTTGGCGCTACTGGCAACGACTATGTTGCGCACGGTTCCAATGATAGTGACTTCAATCGGCCATGAGCCAAACGGGATGACGTCAATAAAAGAGCCCGGATCGACCATCACAACATAATGTTCGCTCCCTAATGCTGCCATAAAGCGCTTGATGCCCAAATCGTTTTGCGTAGTAAGCCATGCGCGATATCCATCAGGCGTGACTTTCATCGCTGATGGAAACGCGGCGGCCTTACTTCTTTTTTCCAGGGATGAGCATTGTGGAACATTATCTTTGAGGTACAGCACTTCCTGAATATAGCGATAGCTATAGGACAAACGACGCATTTCCAGCAAATGCTCGTCACTGCAAGGCACTCCCTGAAAAGCTTCAATATTGCGTAATGCTTTTTTCGCCTGCTCGCCTACGCGTTCCGTACGTAATGCGACTCGAGTTGAGAACATGTCGAGTTCATCGATAAATTTCGTTTCGACCTGACGATGTGCCAGCCACAGGCTTAAACCTACAGGCGCGAGGATGGAAAGGAACAGTACCCCAGTCACCAGGCTTATCAAATGTCGTGTTGTCACAGTGATATCCTTATTTACACAGCGTAGGGAAAGTATATCCGAAACCCCAAAAAGCTATTCGATTGGCATCATATATTTACGGCCATTTATCATCCCGTTTGACTCCCTGTAGCGTAAATCAGGTTGTGGTTTGTACAAGAGTGGTGTATTTTTATGGTTATGTTATAACGTATCAAATTGAGGTTGCCATGAAACCGGATATTCATCCTTTTTACCGTACCGTAGTGTTTCACGATACCAGTGCCAATGAATTCTTTAAGGTCGGTTCGACCATCAAGACTGAGCGTGAAATTGAGTTTGAGGGGAAAATGTACCCGTACGTGACCCTCGATATCTCTTCTAAATCACATCCGTACTATACCGGGAAACAAAAAACCTTTGATAATGAAGGTAGTGCAGCACGTTTCCAAAAACGTTTTGGTCATTTTATTGGCGTTAAGCGGGGTTAAAATGCAGGTACTCAATTCACTTCGCAGCGCAAAACAGCGCCATCCTGACTGCCAGATAGTAAAACGCAAAGGGCGTTTGTACGTTATCTGCAAAACGAATCCGCGCTTTAAAGCAGTACAGGGGCGTAAAAAAAGACGTTAGTTTCTTTGCCAGCATTTCAGGGATTAAAGTGCGTTACCTTCGCAGGAACGCACTTTTTTATCTGTGCTGAGATGCCGTTACTGGCTGGTCTGGGCGCGGGTAAGCGTAAAAACATCGTAAAACGAGAGTTCGCCTTTGCGCGATATCATCTTTTGCAGCTGTGCTTTATGTTCGCTATCCACGGACGGTGAGTGCAGGATAGTATCGATGAGAGAGGAGGGGACAAAGCGAGTGTTGTACCATTCTCCGTTATAGCAAACTCTAAAATCCAGAACGTCGATATCTTCAAAGCGGTATCGTGGCGCAACGTCGAAAAAGAAAAAGCCGTTGAGTACAACGAACAGTACCACCAGCAGCCATACCGAATCGACTAACGTTTCTGACTGTAGCATCACCGCCAGCGTGGCAAACCACGCAACATACATGCCGATAAACAGCCCAGGGTGTTTGCGAATAAAGCTGATGCTAAAGCGCGGTTTGTTGTCGCGCTTCTCGCGAATATTTAAGTCGTCGATTGTTTCAGTAAGCAGGCGCTGTATTTCTGTCATCTCTTGCCTTCGTGATATCTGCAAAATTCAGGAGGGATCGCCCTATTTTAAAAGGGGATACCCTTTGAAGAAAGTAACAGATTAACCGCAATTTAGCATAACAGTTACATTTAAGATCACAGCGTTTTGATGATCCTTGCGGGATTGCCCCCAACCACGGTGTTTGCCGGAACGCTTTTAGTGACCACTGCGCCTGATGCCACAACCACGTTATCGCCCAGCGTGACGCCGGGATTGATCACTGCACGGCCACCTATCCAGACATTATTGCCGATAGTCACGGGCTTCCCGAACTCTAGGCCACTGTTGCGCTCGGTAGCATCCAGCGGATGGGTCGCGGTATAGATATGAACGCCTGGTGCCAGCATGCAGTTGTCGCCAATATGAATTGGACAGACGTCGAGCATAACGCAGTCGAAATTAGCGTAAAAGTCTTTACCAAGATAGATGTTATAACCGTAATCACAACGGAAAGAGGGTTCAATATAGGCTCCCTCACTCTGACCTAACAGATCGTGCAGGATTGCCTGACGCTCATTTTTTTCATCGGGAGCGGTGAGATTGTAGCGATGGATCAACTGACGAGCGCGTAGTCGGTCACTGCGCAGCATTTCATCTGCCGGGCGATAGTATTCGCCGGCGATCATTTTTTGCTTTTCATTACGCATTACGAATTCCCTGTGTACTGAAGGTTATTTCAGCACAGTAAAACGTAATGCAAGCAAGGGGAACGTTCCCGCTCCTTTGCTGTGATCATAGTCACGCGATTTGAATTAAATAACCATTGTAAATACGAAAATGGTCAGCCAGACAACGGTACCGCTATACCTGACTTAACCTTGAGTGCAATTAGCGAATGAATTTCCAAACAGAAGTTGGAATCTTGTCGTAAAGCTTATTCATGGTCAATTCAGCAAGGCGATGATCTGCTGCTGAGTAAAATACAGCCAGTTCGTTGTCGGACAATTCATATTTATTTTTTTCAATAACGCGCTCTAGCGTATCAATTGTCTGGCAACGTCGCAGGCGCATCAAATAATCTGTTTTAGTTAATGGTTTATCGGACATAACTCTTACCTATGATTGTAATAATTTTTAACAAGACAAACTAACAGGATTAGCCCTGGTGGCATTGACAAAACAGCGAAACAGTCGATTACCTGACTTCCGCCATTTCTGCAGATCCTGCGTATTAATACCATAACTGCTGAACAACATAAAAGTGTCATCCAGGTATTCATCTATCTGCGCGATCAGCTTATTGTCCTCATTGTACTTAATTTTATAATTAAGTGCGAAGGTTGCAATATGCTCTATCAGTTCATTGAGCTGCAAGCTGGTTGCAGAGGTAGGGTCATTAACCCAGCCATGGTTACTTTGTTCAAGGTTTGCAAGACAGTCATGATACAGAGTTTCGCAGAGAAATTTAAGCTGCGCGATATCATGTCTTTTGGGTGAGTATTCATCCATAACGCATCCCCTTCTTAGTGGCTTAAACTAACCGAACACCTTTCGGGATGGATACAACAACTACCTGGAACTTGCCCGCGACTCCTGATGATTTAACTATAATCTACTCTAAAAAAGATTTCATCGTCATATCACGAAAAATTACAATTATGTAAAATTATGATGCTACGTCATTTTTACATTTTAACAGATAAATGCCGCTATTCGAAATGGGACAATTTCTTTATTCTTCGGGCAATCATCGGGTTATCTTGTTTAGGTTTAGCAACGAAAGGCAACAACCGACAATGTGAACCAGTGGATAGGATTAATCTTAATATTTATTAAAGTAAATAAGAACTCTCGCTGTTTTTTTAAGAATAGCCTTTAAGGCTGCAAGGATTATATCGCTTATTTATCCGATAGAAAATAAACGGAATGGCAATAAGTGATTTTTATGATTTTTCCAGAAAAAAGGCCGCTTGCGCGGCCTTATCTTTAGAGATGTATCAATGATGCTCTACTGAGTGGCTATGCTCAATATCTTCATTTTTGCGGCTAAAGCGGCGGCGTACCACCACAAAGAACACCGGAACAAAGAAGATCGCCAACACGGTTGCCGTCACCATCCCGCCCATTACGCCAGTACCAACGGCGTTCTGTGCACCGGAACCTGCGCCGGAGCTGATGACCAGCGGCATTACGCCCAGAATAAAGGCCAGTGACGTCATCAGGATTGGACGTAAACGCATGCGTACTGCGTCCAGCGTCGCCTCTATCAGACCTTTACCTTCTTTATCCATCAAGTCTTTGGCGAATTCGACGATAAGTATCGCGTTCTTCGCCGACAACCCAATGGTTGTGAGCAGGCCTACCTGGAAGTAAACGTCGTTGGTCAGGCCGCGGAACGTTGCTGCCAGCAATGCACCGATAACACCCAGCGGTACAACCAGCATTACGGAGAACGGAATTGACCAGCTCTCGTACAGCGCTGCCAGACACAAGAACACGACGATCAGTGAAATGGCATACAGAGCAGGGGCCTGGTTGCCGGACAGTCGTTCCTGGTAGGACATACCGGTCCAGTCATAACCGATACCGGATGGCAGTTTGCTGGCCAGTTGCTCCATCATGGCCATGGCTTCACCGGTACTTTTACCCGGAGCGGCCTGGCCTAAGATTTCCATGGACGGCAGACCGTTATAGCGTTCCAGACGCGGTGAACCGTATTCCCAACGTGAGGTAGAGAAGGCGGAGAACGGTACCATCTGTCCATCGCTGCCGCGGACATACCAGTTTCCAATATCTTCCGGCAACATACGGTATTTCGCTTCAGACATGACGTAAACTTTCTTCACACGACCACGGTCGATGAAGTCATTCACGTAGCTTCCGCCCCATGCTGCACCCAGCGTTGTATTAATATCACTAATGGAAACGCCCAGAGCCTGCGCTTTTTCCTGATCGATATCGATCTTGAACTGCGGCGTATCTTCCAGACCGTTAGGACGAACACCGACCAACAGATCAGGATGCTTCGCGACTTCACCAAACAGTTGGTTACGCGCCTGAGTCAGCTTCTCATGGCCCAGACCTGCCTGGTCAATCAACTGGAAGTCGAAACCGGTCGCGGTCCCTAACTCCACAATCGCTGGCAGGTTAAAGGCAAAGACCATCGCGTCTTTGATCTGCGAGAATGCGCCCATTGCACGTTGAGTAATCGCTTCAACTTTGTTCTCTTTACCTGGACGTTCACTCCAGTCTTTCAAAGAGACGAATGCGATACCGGTGTTCTGACCACGACCTGCAAAACCGAAGCCGTTAACGGCAAACACCGATTCAACGTTCGCTTTTTCTTTGGTCAGATAGTAATCCGTCATTTCGTCCAGCACCTTCTGGGTACGCTCTTGCGTTGCACCCGCTGGCAGCTGAGCCATAGACAGGAATACCCCCTGATCTTCATCTGGCAGGAACGAACTTGGCAGACGAACGAACAGATAGGCCATGCCCACAACGATGATCAGATACAGCGCCAGATAACGACCGGTGCTGCGCAGAATACCGCCTACGCTATCGGTGTAATGGTGCGTACTCTTATCGAACATGCGGTTAAACCAGCCGAAGAAGCCTTTTTTGCCTTCTCCGTGATCGCCTTTAGCAATCGGTTTGAGCATGGTTGCACACAGGGCAGGGGTCAGAATCAATGCCACCAGTACAGACAACGCCATCGCGGAAACAATGGTGATGGAGAACTGACGGTAAATTGCACCGGTAGAACCCCCGAAGAACGCCATTGGGATAAATACCGCTGACAGTACCATCGCGATACCCACCAGTGCGCCCTGAATCTGGCCCATTGATTTACGCGTTGCTTCCTTCGGCGGTAGTCCTTCCTCAGCCATTACACGTTCAACGTTCTCGACCACAACGATGGCGTCATCCACCAGCAGGCCGATGGCGAGCACCATCCCGAACATCGTCAGGGTGTTTATCGAGAAGCCGAAAATCGCAAGGACGGCAAACGTACCCAAGAGCACCACCGGCACGGCGATAGTCGGAATCAGCGTCGCGCGGAAGTTCTGCAGGAACAGATACATTACCAGGAACACGAGGATGATTGCTTCCGCCAGCGTTTTCACTACTTCGTGAATAGATATTTTCACGAACGGCGTGGTGTCATACGGGTAAACGATCTTCAGACCTGACGGGAAGAACGGTTCCATCTTCTTCAGTTCATCGCGGATAGCGTTTGCTGTATCCAGGGCGTTAGCACCTGTCGCCAGCTTGATACCCAGACCGGATGCCGGTTTACCGTTGAACTTCGCAATGATGTCGTAGTTCTCACCGCCCAGTTCCACTTTCGCCACGTCACGCAGACGAACCTGGGAACCATCCTGATTCACTTTCAGCAGAATTTTGCTGAACTCATCAGCGGAGGTCAGACGGGTTTGCGCGATGATTGACGCGTTAAGCTGCTGGCCTTTCACCGGTGGTGTACCACCTAACTGACCGGCTGCAACCTGGGCGTTCTGCGCTTTGATGGCGCTGATTACATCAACCGGCGTCAGCTGGAAGTTGTTCAGTTTGTTCGGATCCATCCAGATACGCATCGCGTACTGAGAACCGAACAGCTGAACATCACCCACACCTGAAGTACGGCTGATGGCATCCTTCATGTTGGCGCCAACGTAGTCGGAAATATCCTCCTGCGTCATGGTGCCGTTGGTGTTGATAACACCGACAACCATCAGGAAGCTGCTGGATGACTTCTCAACGCTAACCCCTTGTTGCTGTACTTCCTGAGGCAGCAACGGCATGGCCAGCTGCAGTTTGTTCTGCACCTGTACCTGCGCGATATCCGCATCAGTACCAGACTGGAAGGTTAGGGTGATCTGCACGGTACCCGTGGAGTCACTGTTAGAGGACATGTACATCAGGTTATCGATACCGTTCATGTTCTGTTCGATAACCTGCGTAACAGTATCCTGTACTGTTTTGGCATCAGCGCCAGGGTAGGTCGCGGAGATCGTCACTGCTGGCGGTGCAATAGTCGGATATTGCGCTACCGGCAATTTGAGGATCGCGAGCCCCCCTGCCAACATGATGATAATGGCGATCACCCACGCAAATATTGGGCGATCGATAAAGAAATTAGGCATGTCTTAACGGCTCCTGTTTAAGTTAAGACTTGGACTGTTCAGGCTGGCTACCGCTTTGGCCTTGCTGGTTGTTATCAGCGGTGATTTCCTGCGCTTTTACCTGCGCGCCAGGACGTACTTTCTGCAGCCCAGTGACAATCACGCGGTCGCCCGGCTTAAGTCCATCAGTGACTAACCATTTGTCGCCAATCGCTTGTGCCGCGACAATTTGACGAGTTTCAACTTTGTTGTCTGCACCGATAACCAATGCACTGGCATCGCCACGCGGTGTACGGGTAACGCCTTGCTGTGGAACCAGTAATGCCGTTGGGTTAATCCCTTCTTCCAGACGTGCGCGAACGAACATACCCGGCAGTAAGGTGTGATCCGGGTTAGGGAAGATGGCGCGTAACGTAATCGACCCGGTGGTTTGATCAACCGTCACATCAGAAAATTCCAGCGTACCGGACTGCGGGTATTTAATGCCGTCGTTGGTCACCAGTTCGACTTTCGCTTTGCCGTTCTCTTGCTTCAGCGTGCCGTTGGCCAGCTCTTGTTTCAGGCGCAGGAAGTCGTTGCTTGACTGCGTCACGTCCACGTAGATCGGGTCCAACTGTTGAACGGTCGCCAGCGCGGTCGCTTGACCGTTTTGCACCAGAGCACCTTCCGTAACGGATGATTTACCAATGCGGCCGCTGATCGGCGACGTCACTTTGGTATAGGCCAGATTGATGCGTGCAGTTTCTACCGCGGCTTTCGCGGCGACAACGGCGGCGTTTGCCTGCTGTGCGTCTGCCAGCGCGCTATCATAGTCCTGTTGACTGATGTACTTGGTACCCAACAGTTTCTGATAACGTTTAACCGTCAGTTGAGCGATATTTGCTGCGGCTTGTGCTTTGGCCAGATCGCCTTTTGCGCTTTCATAAGCGGCCTGGTAAGTTGCAGGATCAATCTGATAGAGAGACACACCCGCTTCGATATCGCCACCTTCCGTGAAATTACGCTTCAGGATAATACCGCTAACCTGAGGGCGAACTTCTGCAATGCGAAACGCACTGGTGCGACCCGGAAGCTCAGTTGTTATCTGTAGAGGTTCAGTTTTGAGCGTAACAACTCCAACCTCTGGCATCTGCTGGCCCCCTTGTTGGGCCTGTTTGTCGTCACATCCTGTTAGCGCTAAGCTGCCTGAGAGCATCAGAACGACTGCCAGAGGCGTTAACCCTCTGTTTTTGTTCATATGTAAACCTCGAGTGTCCGATTTCAAATTGATCAATGGCTTAAAGCCCATAAACCCATTGCTGCGTTTATATTATCGTCGTGCTATGGTACATACATTCACAAATGTATGTAAATCTAACGCCTGTAAATTCACTGACATATGGCACGAAAAACCAAACAACAAGCACAGGAAACACGACAGCATATTCTCGATGTTGCTCTGCATTTGTTTTCGCAACAAGGGGTATCATCCACCTCGCTTGCGGAGATCGCAAAAGCCGCTGGTGTCACGCGCGGCGCAATCTATTGGCATTTCAAAAACAAGTCGGATTTATTCAGTGAAATCTGGGAGCTAGCAAAACCTAACATTGATGAGTTAGAGACTGAGTATCAGGCAAAATTCCCCGACGATCCACTATCAGTATTAAGAGAAATTTTAATTTACGTTCTTGAAGCTACCGTGACAGAAGAACGCCGACGTTTGTTGCTGGAAATTATATTCCACAAATGCGAATTTGTCGGGGAAATGGCCTCTGTTCAGTTAGCTCAACGCCATCTTTGTATTGAAAATTACGATCGTATCGAACAAACATTGCGACACTGTATGGATGCCAATATGCTGCCGGAAAACCTGAACACCCGTCGCGTGGCGGTCCTGTTGCGCAGCTATATTACCGGAATCATAGAAAACTGGTTATTTGCCCCCGAATCGTTTGATCTGAAAAAAGAAGCTCGGGAATACGTCGCTGTGCTGCTGGAGATGTGCCTTATGTGCCCAACTCTGCGGCTTGGCGTGGCGGAAATCCACTAAACGTTTTGGGCCTGTACCAGGAATTCTCCTGGTCGTTTTGCCTGCTGCTATTCTGCCGGTCACAGCCGTGATATTCTTGCCGCTTGACTATTTTCGGTCACTTTTCCGGTTCAGAAACGTTCATTCTCATGACTATGTTGCAGCTCTATAAACGTTCACAGCATCTTATTGCTATTACCATTCTTTTCTTCATTCTCTTGCTATCTTGCCAGTCGTCTGCTTTTGCGCGGGCGCAACAGAGTGGTGAACTGCCGACGAAAGCGGATATTCAGAGCCAACTGGACGCACTGAGTAAACAAAAAGATCTCTCCGCGCAGGATAAGCTGGTCCAACAGGATCTCATCGATACCATCGCCACGTTGGATAAAATCGATCGCGTGAAAGATGAGACCGTACAGCTTCGCCAGAAAGTTGCCCAGGCACCGGAGAAAATGCGTCAGGCGACGGATGCGTTAAATTCGCTCAGCGATGTCGATAACGACGATGAAACGCGAAAAACGCTGAGTACACTCTCCTTGCGACAGCTTGAGTCGCGCGTGGCACAGGTTTTGGATGACCTGCAAAGTGCGCAAAACGATCTTGCCGCTTACAACAGCCAACTGGTGTCGCTCCAGACGCAGCCAGAGCGTGTGCAGAATGCGATGTACACCGCGTCGCAGCAAATGCAGCAA
Organism: Citrobacter sp. wls757; assembly: GCF_005280935.1. NCBI lineage: Bacteria > Pseudomonadati > Pseudomonadota > Gammaproteobacteria > Enterobacterales > Enterobacteriaceae > Citrobacter > Citrobacter sp. wls757. The sequence goes on from NZ_SZWU01000015.1 coordinate 203,246, forward strand.
ATTCGTAATCGACTCGATGGCAACAATGTGGGAGAGGCTGCGTTACGCCCCAGCCAGCAGGTGTTGCTGCAGGCACAGCAGGCGCTGCTGAGTGCGCAGATCGACCAACAGCGTAAGAGCCTCGAAGGTAATACTGTTTTGCAGGATACCTTGCAAAAACAACGTGATTACGTAACAGCTAACAGTAACCGGCTTGAACATCAGCTCCAGCTTCTGCAAGAAGCGGTGAACAGCAAACGACTGACGTTAACCGAAAAGACAGCTCAGGAAGCGGTAACGCCGGATGAAGCCGAGCGTATTCAGTCAAATCCGTTAGTGAAGCAGGAACTGGACGTTAACCATCAGCTAAGTCAGCGTCTGATAGCCGCGACCGAAAACGGCAACAACCTGATGCAGCAGAATATCAAAGTCAAAAACTGGCTTGACCGCGCGTTGCAATCCGAACGCAACATTAAAGAACAGATTGCTGTCCTGAAAGGCAGTCTGCTGCTGTCGCGTATTCTGTATCAGCAACAACAAACACTGCCGTCGGCGGATGAACTTGCCGATATGACTAACCGGATCGCTGATTTGCGTCTGGAACAGTTTGAGATTAACCAGCAGCGTGATGCGCTATTCCAGAACGATGCGTTTGTCGCCAAACTGGAAGAAGGGCACAGCAACGAAGTGAATGGTGAAGTCCATGATGCCCTGCTGCAGGTTGTGGATATGCGCCGTGAACTGTTGGATCAGCTGAACAAGCAGCTGGGCAACCAGTTGATGATGGCGATTAACCTGCAAATCAATCAACAGCAGCTAATGAGCGTGTCGAAGAACCTGAAAGGGATCCTCACGCAGCAAATCTTCTGGGTTAATAGTAACCGTCCGATGGACTGGGACTGGATCAAAGCCTTCCCACAAACGCTAAAAGACCAGTTTAAGTCGATGAAAATCACGGTGAACTGGGAAAAAGCCTGGCCCGCCGTCTTTATTGCGTTCCTGGCGGGGCTGCCACTGCTGCTTATTGCCGGGTTAATCCGCTGGCGTTTGAAATGGTTGAAAGAGTATCAGGCGAAATTAGCCGCCGCAGTAGGGAACCTGCGTAATGACAGTCAGCTCAATACGCCAAAAGCGATTCTGATCGATCTGATCCGAGCGTTACCTGCGTGCCTGATTATCCTCGCCTTGGGCCTGATTCTGCTTACCATGCAGTTGAATATCAGCGACCTGCTGTGGGCGTTCAGTAAGAAGATGACAGTCTTCTGGCTGGTGTTTGGTCTGTGCTGGAAGGTGCTGGAAAAAGATGGCGTGGCAATTCGTCATTTTGGTATGCCAGCGAAGCAGACCAGCCACTGGCGCCGCCAGATCGTGCGTATTAGCCTGGCGCTGTTACCGCTCAACTTCTGGTCGGTCATTGCTGAGCTGTCGCCGCTTAATTTGATGGATGATGTGCTGGGTCAGGTAGTTATTTTCCTCAACCTGCTGCTGATCGCCTTCCTGGTATGGCCAATGTGTCGTGAAAGCTGGCGTGACAAAGAGTCGCATGGCTTGCGTCTGGTTACCATTACTGTCCTCTCAATTATCCCGATTGCATTAATGGTGCTGACGGCGACAGGGTATTTCTACACCACGTTGCGCCTGGCCGGTCGTTGGATTGAAACGGTCTATCTGGTTATCCTTTGGAACCTGCTGTATCAGACGGTACTGCGTGGATTGAGCGTGGCGGCACGTCGTATCGCCTGGCGCCGTGCCTTAGCGCGTCGTCAGAACCTGGTGAAAGAAGGGGCGGAAGGAGCCGAGCCGCAGGAAGAACCGACCATTGCGCTTGAGCAGGTTAACCAGCAAACGCTGCGTATAACAATGCTGGTGATGGTTGCGCTGTTTGGTATTCTGTTCTGGGCAATTTGGTCCGATCTAATTACCGTGTTCAGTTATCTCGATAGCATTACGCTCTGGCATTACAACGGCACCGAAGCGGGAGCTGCGGTGGTGAAAGACGTCACCATGGGCAGCCTGCTGTTTGCGATTATTGCCTCAATGGTCGCGTGGGCGCTGATCCGTAACTTACCCGGCCTGCTGGAAGTGCTGGTGCTGTCGCGACTGAAGATGCGTCAGGGCGCTTCGTATGCGATCACCACGATCCTTAACTACGCGATCATCGCCATCGGCGCGATGACGGTCTTCGGATCGCTCGGTGTTTCATGGGATAAGCTACAGTGGCTGGCAGCAGCCCTGTCGGTTGGTCTTGGTTTTGGCTTGCAGGAAATCTTCGGTAACTTTGTTTCGGGTCTGATTATTCTGTTTGAACGCCCGGTCCGCATCGGCGATACCGTGACTATCGGTACGTTCTCAGGAACGGTCAGCAAGATCCGTATCCGTGCCACCACTATTACCGACTTCGATCGCAAAGAGGTGATCATCCCGAACAAAGCATTTGTGACGGAGCGTTTGATCAACTGGTCGCTTTCCGATACCACCACGCGTCTGGTGATCCGCATCGGCGTGGCCTACGGTTCGGATCTGGATAAAGTGAAGAAAGTGCTGCTGCAGGCGGCGATGGAACACCCGAAAGTGATGCACGATCCAGAGCCTGCGGTGTTCTTTACCGCCTTCGGTGCCAGCACGCTGGATCATGAACTGCGTTTATACGTGCGTGAACTGCGCGATCGTAGCCACACGGTTGATGAACTGAACCGTGCGGTCGATCGTTTGTGCCGTGAAAACGACATTGATATCGCCTTTAACCAGCTCGAAGTGCATCTGCATAACGCGAAAGGTGATACCGTGACCGAGGTTAAGCGTGACATCATTAAAGGTGATGATCCGACGCCTTCGGTAGGTTAATAGATAAACTCATCAGGCCTGCGAGCTTCGATTCATTCGTAGGCCTGATAAGTGCAACGCTTTCAGGCATTCCAGCTATATCGCGTTTTTTGAACAAGAGAGCTGTTTCTTTTCGTAATCCCGTTTAACAATCTCCAGCGCCTTCAGTACGGTTTCAGGCGCAACCTGATTTTCCTCAAGTAAAACAATCAAATCGACGGCCAGTTTGACCTCGTCCGGGGCGTTCTCTAATGACATAAATTCTCCGGGGATTAGCGGGTTAAACGCGCCAGCACGTTTTCTATTCTTGCCAGTGCATGACGACAACGCGCGAGTCGCGCTTCGAATGCTTCTACTTCACGATGCAGTTTTTGCTGTTCTTCAAAGCCGGTGGCCTGAGCCAGGCGCTCTTTGCGTTCACGCGTCATTTCAACCAGACGGCGTTCAAATTCCTGATGTTGGACCCGCTTGCGCTGCCAGCGCGCCAGACCTGGAGAAGCACTGTCCCACTCCCGGAGCGACCAACTGGCGGTTTCACGTGAAATCGCCTCTAACTGTGAGGCAAGGTGTTCCGCAAGCCAGGTGATTTGTGGGAGTTGCTGCTGCTCAACGGCGCGACGCAGGGCAGTAAGATTATCGTCAGCCTCATCCAGACAGGCCTGCAGCAACGTGCTGCGCGTGTGAAACAGATGCCTGTCAAAGCGGGCGCTAAGCGTTGTGTGGTGCGCCAGCGGGGCGCAATGTTGTCGCAAGCGGTTAAGCTGGTTTTCGAGCGTCTGTAACAGCATGGCGGTTTTCACAACAACACTCCGATGAAAATGAGAACCGTTATGCTAAAGTAGCGATTCTCTGTGTTAAGTACTCATATTATGCAACGCATTATTCTAATCATCATTGGCTGGATAGCGGTAGTGCTAGGTACGCTGGGCGTTGTATTGCCTCTGTTGCCGACGACGCCGTTTATACTGCTGGCTGCCTGGTGTTTTGCCCGCTCATCGCCGCGTTTTCACGACTGGTTGCTTTACCGTTCGTGGTTCGGCGGGTATTTGCGCCACTGGCAAAAACACCGTGCGATGCCGCCGGGAGCAAAACCGCGCGCTATTTTGTTGATTCTGGTGACGTTTGGTATTTCGCTCTGGCTGGTCAATATGATGTGGGTGCGCGGCCTGCTGCTGGTTATTCTCGCCTGTTTACTGATTTTTATGTGGCGGATCCCGGTGATTGATGAAAAACAACAAAAGCAGTAAAGCGCAATAATCGCTGTTGCAATTGTCTCTCACAGCCAGTAAATTCGACCGTTTTCGAGCACAGGCGCAGGTGGTCAAAGGTTAAGCAAGTGTAACCTTGGCTCTTATATAGACACAAAATCATTCAAGATACGTCGAGGATGAAGTGTTTAGTGCGCCGTGAAGTAATACTGTATTAATCAGGCACAAACTTATGACCGCGACAGCACAGCAGCTTGAGTTTCTCAAAAATAGCATCAAAAGCATCCACGACTACCCAAAACCGGGCATTCTCTTTCGTGATGTCACCAGTTTACTGGAAGACCCGAAAGCCTACGCCCTCAGCATTGAATTGCTGGTTGAACGCTACAAAAATGCGGGTATCACTAAAGTGGTTGGCACCGAAGCGCGTGGCTTCCTGTTTGGCGCGCCGGTAGCGTTGGGGCTGGGCGTCGGCTTTGTTCCGGTACGCAAACCCCGTAAGCTTCCGCGTGAAGTTATTGCTGAGACCTATGAGCTGGAGTACGGCACCGATCAGCTGGAAATCCACGTTGATGCCATCAAACCTGGCGATAAAGTGCTGGTTGTGGACGACCTGCTGGCAACTGGCGGCACGATTGAAGCGACCGTAAAGCTGATCCGCCGTCTGGGTGGTGAAGTTACCGATGCTGCTTTTATCATTAACCTGTTTGATCTGGGCGGCGAACAGCGTCTGGAAAAACAGGGGCTTACCTGTTATAGCCTGGTTCCATTCCCGGGCCACTAATTTAGGGCTATCTTTTTTGCCATTTTGGCCCCGGTCAGTGCTCGAAATCCTCACGTACTGCGTGTACGCTCCGGTTTCTGTGCGCTGCCCGAAACCAAACTGACTGCAACGATAACGCCCGAATATAACGTGTCAACCTCGCCGTCGCTGCGAGGTTGTGTTAGCATTATCTCCCTGTGAATCCACCCTCCAGCCTTTCAGAGCCTGCCAATGAGTTATCAGGTCTTAGCCCGAAAATGGCGCCCACAAACCTTTGCTGACGTCGTCGGCCAGGAACATGTGCTGACGGCACTGGCGAACGGCTTGTCGTTAGGGCGTATTCATCATGCTTATTTGTTTTCCGGCACCCGTGGCGTCGGGAAAACCTCTATCGCCCGCTTGCTGGCGAAGGGATTAAACTGTGAAACCGGCATCACCGCTACGCCGTGCGGCGTGTGCGATAACTGCCGGGAAATCGAGCAGGGGCGTTTTGTCGATCTGATTGAAATCGACGCCGCCTCACGCACCAAAGTCGAAGACACCCGTGACCTGCTGGATAACGTCCAGTATGCGCCTGCGCGCGGTCGCTTTAAGGTCTACTTGATCGACGAAGTGCACATGCTGTCGCGCCACAGTTTTAACGCCTTGCTGAAAACGCTCGAAGAGCCGCCCGCGCACGTTAAGTTCCTGCTGGCGACTACCGATCCGCAGAAGCTGCCGGTGACTATCCTGTCGCGCTGTCTGCAATTCCACCTTAAAGCGTTGGATGTCGAACAGATTCGCCATCAGCTTGAGCATATCCTCAAAGAAGAGCATATCGCCCATGAACCACGTGCACTGCAACTGCTGGCTCGCGCCGCGGACGGTAGCCTGCGTGATGCGCTGAGCCTGACCGATCAGGCGATCGCCAGCGGCGATGGTCAGGTCTCGACCGAGGCGGTCAGCACCATGCTCGGCACGCTGGACGACGACCAGGCGCTCTCGCTCGTTGAAGCGGTTGTGGCTGCGGACGGCGAACGCGTTATGGCGCTGGTAAACGACGCCGCCGCGCGCGGTATCGAATGGGAAGCGCTGCTGGTTGAGATGTCGGCTTTGCTGCATCGTATTGCCATGGTTCAGCTTTCGCCTGCCGCGCTCGGCAGCGATATGGCCGCCATTGAACAGCGTATGCGTGAACTGGCGCGAATTGTTCCGCCAACCGATGTGCAGCTTTACTACCAGACTTTGTTAATCGGCCGCAAAGAACTGCCGTATGCACCGGACAGGCGAATGGGCGTCGAAATGACGCTGCTGCGTGCGCTGGCTTTTCATCCGCGCATGCCGCTCCCGGAACCTGAAGTTCCACGACAGTCGTTTGCCCCGGTCGCACCCACTGCGGTGATGACCCCGACGCAGGTGCAGCAGCAGCCCGCGCCTGCACAACAGCAACAGAATGTGCCGCTCTCCGATGCCACCAGTCAGGTGTTGGCGGCGCGTAACCAGCTGCAACGCGCTCAGGGAGCAACCAAAGCAAAAAAGAGTGAACCGGCAGCCGCTTCCCGCGCGCGGCCGGTGAATAATGCTGCGCTGGAAAGACTGGCTTCGGTGTCGGAACGTGTTCAGGCGCGTCCGGCGGTCTCTGCGCTGGAAAAAGCACCGGCGAAGAAAGAAGCGTATCGCTGGAAAGCGACCAATCCTGTTGCAGAAGTTAAAGAAGTCGTTGCCACGCCGAAAGCGCTGAAAAAAGCGCTTGAGCATGAAAAAACGCCGGAACTGGCGGCAAAGCTTGCGGCTGAAGCCATTGAACGCGACCCGTGGGCCGCCCAGGTGAGTCAGCTCTCGCTGCCTAAACTGGTGGAGCAGGTGGCGCTTAATGCGTGGAAAGAAGAGAATGGCAACGTGGTTTGCCTGCACCTGCGTTCCACGCAGCGACACCTTAATTCCAGCGGCGCGCAGCAAAAACTGGCTGAAGCACTGAGTTCCTTAACGGGGTCAACGGTTGAATTGACCATCGTTGAAGATGATAATCCAGCGGTGCGTACGCCGCTGGAGTGGCGTCAGGCCATTTATGAAGAGAAGCTCGCGCAGGCGCGTGAGTCGATTATTGCGGATAATAACATCCAGACGCTGCGTCGTTTTTTCGATGCGGAGCTGGACGAAGAGAGTATTCGCCCCATTTGATCGTGAGCCTAATGGTTTGACGGTCGTCATCCCTTAACGTGATTGAGAGAGAAGCCTATGTTTGGTAAAGGCGGTCTGGGTAACCTGATGAAACAGGCCCAGCAGATGCAAGAAAAAATGCAGCAGATGCAGGAAGAAGTCGCCAAGCTGGAAGTGACCGGCGAATCTGGCGCGGGTCTGGTAAAAGTGACCATTAACGGCGCGCACAACTGCCGTCGCGTGGAGATCGATCCAAGCCTGCTGGAAGACGACAAAGAGATGCTGGAAGATCTGGTTGCTGCGGCATTCAACGACGCGGCGCGTCGCATTGAAGAGACGCAGAAAGAGAAGATGGCCTCTGTTTCCTCCGGAATGCAGCTGCCGCCTGGCTTTAAGATGCCGTTCTGATGCAAACCAGCCCGCTGTTAACTCAGCTTATGGAAGCACTGCGCTGTCTGCCGGGCGTTGGCCCGAAGTCGGCGCAGCGCATGGCGTTCACGCTGCTTCAGCGCGATCGCAGCGGCGGGATGCGTCTGGCACAGGCGTTAACGAAGGCAATGTCGGAAATCGGCCACTGTGCCGATTGCCGCACCTTCACAGAGCAAGACGTCTGCAACATTTGCTCGAACCCGCGTCGGCAGGAAAACGGTCAGATTTGTGTGGTGGAGAGTCCGGCGGACATCTACGCCATTGAGCAAACCGGGCAGTTTTCCGGACGTTACTTCGTGCTGATGGGACACCTGTCGCCGCTGGACGGTATTGGCCCTGATGATATCGGGCTGGATCGTCTCGAACAGCGACTGGAGTCTGAGCAAATCAACGAACTGATCCTGGCGACCAATCCTACGGTCGAAGGAGAGGCGACCGCCAACTATATTGCTGAGCTTTGCATGCAATATGGCGTTGAAGCCAGCCGTATCGCCCATGGCGTTCCGGTAGGCGGCGAGCTGGAAATGGTCGATGGCACCACGCTGTCGCACTCTCTGGCAGGACGACACAAGATTAAATTCTGAACAAACGGAGGCCGCGACGGCGGCTTCCGCTTGAAATCCTTCCCGCTTGTCCCCATTTCACCCTCAACGTGTTTTTACCATTGAAAATGGCATTGTTGAGGTAGATCTACATGAAAGGACAAGAAACTCGTGGTTTTCAGTCAGAAGTAAAACAGCTTCTGCACCTGATGATCCATTCTCTGTATTCCAATAAAGAAATCTTCCTGCGTGAGCTTATCTCTAACGCCTCGGATGCGGCAGACAAGCTGCGTTTCCGCGCCCTGTCTAACCCGGACCTGTATGAAGGCGACGGTGAGCTGCGTGTACGTGTTTCCTTCGATAAAGATAAACGTACGTTGACCATTGCCGATAACGGCGTGGGGATGAACCGTGATGACGTTATCGATCATCTGGGGACCATTGCGAAATCCGGTACTAAATCTTTCCTCGAATCCATGGGATCCGATCAGGCGAAAGACAGCCAGTTGATCGGCCAGTTCGGGGTGGGTTTCTACTCTGCGTTCATCGTGGCGGACAAAGTCACCGTGCGTACCCGCGCTGCGGGCGATAAGCCGGAAAACGGCGTGTTCTGGGAATCTGCGGGCGAAGGCGAGTACACCGTTGCCGACATCACCAAAGACGATCGTGGCACCGAAATCACCCTGCATCTGCGTGAAGGCGAAGATGAGTTCCTTGATGACTGGCGCGTACGTTCCATCATCAGCAAATATTCCGACCATATCGCGCTGCCGGTAGAGATCGAAAAATCCGAAGAAAAAGACGGCGAGACCGTGGTTTCCTGGGAAAAGATCAACAAAGCGCAGGCGCTGTGGACCCGTAACAAGTCGGAAATCAAAGACGACGAATACAACGAGTTCTACAAGCACATCGCCCACGACTTCACTGACCCGCTGACCTGGAGCCACAACCGTGTGGAAGGTAAGCAGGAGTACACCAGCCTGCTGTACATCCCGTCCCAGGCTCCGTGGGATATGTGGAACCGCGATCACAAGCATGGTCTGAAACTGTACGTCCAGCGTGTGTTTATTATGGACGACGCCGAGCAGTTCATGCCGAACTACCTGCGCTTTGTGCGCGGTCTGATAGATTCCAACGATCTGCCGCTGAACGTTTCCCGTGAGATCCTGCAGGATAGCACCGTCACCCGTAACCTGCGCAGCGCGCTGACCAAACGCGTACTGCAGATGCTGGAAAAACTGGCGAAAGACGACGCGGAAAAATACCAGACCTTCTGGAAACAGTTCGGCCTGGTACTGAAAGAAGGCCCGGCGGAAGATCACGCCAACCAGGAAACGATCGCTAAGCTGATGCGCTTCGCGTCTACGCACACTGACTCCTCCGCACAGACCGTGTCGCTGGAAGACTACGTGTCGCGTATGAAAGAAGGGCAGGAGAAAATCTACTACATCACCGCAGACAGCTATGCGGCAGCGAAGAGCAGCCCGCACCTGGAACTGCTGCGTAAGAAAGGCATCGAAGTGCTGCTGCTTTCTGACCGCATCGATGAGTGGATGATGAACTACCTGACCGAGTTCGACGGTAAGGCATTCCAGTCTGTTGCCAAAGCTGACGAGTCCATCGACAAGCTGGCGGATGAAGTTGATGAATCGGCAAAAGAAGCGGAAAAAGCGCTGACGCCGTTCGTTGAGCGCGTGAAAACCCTGCTGGGCGACCGCGTGAAAGAAGTGCGTCTGACTCACCGTCTGACCGACACGCCAGCCATCGTCACCACCGATGCGGATGAAATGAGCACCCAGATGGCGAAACTGTTTGCCGCTGCGGGCCAGGCCGTACCGGAAGTGAAATATATCTTTGAACTCAACCCGGACCACGTGCTGGTAAAACGCACGGCAGATACCCAGGACGAAGCGCAGTTCAAAGAGTGGGTCGAACTGCTGCTGGATCAGGCGCTGTTTGCTGAGCGCGGCACGCTGGAAGACCCTAACCAGTTCATCCGTCGTATGAACCAGTTGCTGGTGTCCTGATACCCGTAATGTAATGCCGGATGGCGTTAACGCTTATCCGGCCTACAGCATCTCGTAATAGTATGCCGGATACGGTGTTTCCACCGCCATCCGGCATTTTCTCGCCTTATTTTTAATTTTCCCACCGTTAACCGTTTCAGCGTCGGGCGTCTTTCTTGAGCCAATTGCGTGATGGTGGTATCGTTTAGCGCTTTTTAAAAAATATCGACAACCTTTAAGGGGATTTTCGTAATGCGTATCATTCTGCTTGGCGCTCCGGGCGCGGGTAAAGGAACTCAGGCTCAGTTCATCATGGAGAAGTATGGTATTCCGCAAATCTCCACCGGTGATATGCTGCGTGCCGCCGTGAAATCTGGCTCCGAGCTGGGCAAACAAGCGAAAGACATCATGGACGCCGGTAAGCTGGTGACTGATGAGCTGGTGATCGCGCTGGTAAAAGAGCGTATTGCTCAGGAAGACTGCCGTAATGGTTTCCTGCTGGATGGCTTCCCGCGTACTATTCCGCAGGCAGACGCCATGAAAGAAGCGGGCATCAACGTGGACTACGTTCTGGAGTTCGATGTTCCTGACGAACTGATCGTTGACCGTATCGTGGGTCGTCGCGTACACGCTGCTTCTGGCCGCGTTTACCACATCAAATTCAACCCGCCTAAGGTTGAAGGTAAAGATGACGTGACCGGCGAAGAGCTGACCACCCGTAAAGACGATCAAGAAGAAACTGTACGTAAGCGCCTGGTGGAATACCATCAGATGACCGCTCCGCTGATCGGCTACTACTCTAAAGAAGCGCAGGCGGGTAACACCAAATACGCGAAAGTTGATGGTACTCAGGCCGTTGCTGACGTGCGCGCAGCGCTGGAAAAAATCCTCGGCTAATTTTTTCGCGTAATAAACCTCTTATCAGGCCTGCCATTATCGCGTAGGCCTGATAAGCGTAGCGCCATCAGGCAAATTCTCGTCTTACCTCTCACAGCAATTAGTTCTTCTTTATCGCTTTTCCGCTACAATTATCAACAATTTGAATCGATAAGAGGCGGTAATGCGTCAGACGAAAACCGGTATCCTGCTGGCAAACCTCGGCACTCCCGATGCCCCAACCCCCGAAGCCGTTAAGCGCTACCTGCGCCAGTTTTTAAGCGATCCACGCGTAGTTGATACGTCACCTGCACTGTGGTGGCCGTTGCTGCGCGGGGTGATTTTACCGTTGCGTGCGCCACGCGTAGCCAAGCTGTACCAGTCAATCTGGATGGAAGATGGTTCCCCGCTGATGGTTTATAGCAAGGCACAACAGCGGGCCCTGGCAGAACGCCTACCAAATACCCCTGTTGCGCTGGGAATGAGCTACGGTTCGCCGTCGCTTGAAAGCGCGGTCGATGAACTGTTGGCAAGCGGGGTTGAACACATGGTGGTGTTACCGCTGTACCCGCAATATTCCTGTTCGACGGTGGCGGCAGTCTGGGACGAACTGGCCCGTATCTTAGCGCGTAAACGCGGTATTCCTGGCGTTTCATTTATTCGTGATTACGCCGATGACAGCAGCTACATCGATGCGCTGGCGAAGAGTGCCCGGGATTCATTTGCTCAACACGGTGAACCTGATTTGCTGCTGCTCTCCTATCACGGCATTCCGCAGCGTTACGCCGATGAAGGCGATGACTACCCGCAGCGCTGTCGCGATACCACCCGAGAGCTGGTTTCAGCGCTTGGTCTGCCGCCAGAAAAAGTAATGATGACCTTCCAGTCTCGCTTTGGTCGCGAACCGTGGCTGACGCCGTATACCGACGAAACGTTAAAAATGCTGGCGGAGAAAGGGACACAACATATCCAGGTTATGTGTCCGGGCTTCTCGGCAGATTGCCTCGAAACGCTGGAAGAGATAGCGGTACAAAACCGGGAGGTTTTCCTCGAGGCTGGCGGTAAGCAATATGAGTATATTCCGGCGCTTAATGCCGCACCGGAACATATCGAAATGATGGTTAAACTGACCGACGCTTACCGTTAAAGCTGGGCTCTGAAGTAACGAGCGCCTTCCCGCAACGCATCGTCGGCGGTTTTCATCATTCGCGAATAGTGCAGGAAGGCGTGCAGCGTACCGGGGTACATTTTGTACTGGCAGGGCTGCTGATGCGCCTGCAACGTCTGGAATAGTAAGCGGCTATCGTCAATCAGCGGATCAAACTCAGCGCCAGCGATAAAACACGGTGGCACGTCACGCGTCAGATCGTTATTAAACAGGCAATAATACGGTGACTCGCGATCGTCAGCGCTACGCAGGTACGCGTTTTCGTACATCTGCAAGTCCTCGCGGGTTAACCCATCCCACGCTCCGCCCATCAGCCGTCGGCTCAGTGAATCCTGCAGGCCGTAAAGTCCATACCACAACAGCACCCCAGCCACCTTGCCGCAGACAATGCGTTTATCCCGCAGCCACAGCGCACTGGCAAGCGCCAGCATGGCTCCGGCGGAATCGCCCGCAAAACCGATATGATTCACATTAAGAGAATAGTCGCCAGCGTGCTGATGAAAATACTGGCAGACGGCGGCAATCTCTTCAATGGCTTGCGGGAAACGGGCTTCCGGCGCAAGTGAATAGTCGATACCAATTACCGTGCACTGCGTATAGCGCGCCAGCAAGCGCATAATACGGTCGTGGGTATCCAGATTACCGAGAATAAAACCGCCGCCGTGCAGATAATACAACGTTGCCAGGCTATGAGGCTGCGGTGAGTAAATACGTGTGGCCACGGGGCCGCATGCGGTAGAAATAACGCATTCGCGGGTATTCATCTCTGGGGCATCGGCATTCCACAACTGCCGTTCATGAATGTAGTGTTGGCGCTGGGCCACGAAGTCATCTGCAGCGGGCCACGGCGGCAGATCGTCGCGATGAAAATTCACCACGCTTTTCATTTCATCCGAAATTCTGTCGAGTACGGGGATCTTGTTTTCCGGCTTCATAAAACGCTCCTTGTGAAGGTGAGTTATTGTAGAAATTAATCCCGTATAAACTGCGATCTCACCGTCTGATATTGAAACTTAGCGCCGCATCGCATGCGTGGCAGGGAATGTGCTACCATGCATCGCTCAGTTAACCACCCGTAAAATCGACCATGAAATTTCCCGGTAAACGCAAATCCAAACACTATTTTCCCGTCAGCGCGCGCGATCCGTTGCTGCAACAAATTCAGCCAGAAAATGAAACCAGCGCAGCCTGGGTGGTGGGTATCGACCAGACGCTGGTGGATATTGAAGCCAAAGTGGATGATGACTTTGTAAAACGTTATGGATTAAGCGCCGGGCATTCTCTGGTGATTGCCGATGATGTCGCAGAAGCGCTCTACCAGGAACTGGTGCGTGAAAACTTGATCACCCATCAGTTTGCGGGCGGTACTATCGGTAACACGATGCACAACTACTCTGTACTGGCGGATGACCGTTCGGTGCTGCTGGGCGTGATGTGCAGCAATATCGAGATTGGCAGCTATGCGTACCGCTATTTATGCAATACCTCCAGCCGTACCGACCTGAACTACCTGCAAGGCGTTAACGGACCGATTGGCCGCTGCTTTACGCTGATTGGCGAGTCAGGTGAGCGTACCTTCGCAATCAGCCCTGGGCATATGAATAAGCTACGAGCGGATAGCATCCCTGAATCGGTGATTGCCGGAGCGTCCGCGCTGGTGCTGACGTCCTATCTGGTGCGCTGCGAACCGGGTGAGCCGATGCCGGAAGCAACCATGAAGGCGATTGAATATGCCAAAAAACACAATGTGCCGGTGGTTCTGACCCTGGGCACCAAATTCGTCATTGCCGATAACCCACAGTGGTGGCAGGCATTCCTGAAAGAGCATGTCTCCATTCTGGCGATGAATGAAGAAGAGGCTGAAGCGCTGACCGGCGAAAACGACCCGCTGCTGGCGTCTGACAAGGCGCTGGATTGGGTGGATCTGGTGCTGTGCACTGCGGGTCCGGCGGGTCTGTATATGGCGGGCTTTACGGAAGAAGAAGTCAAACGTAAAACCCAGCATCCGCTGCTGCCCGGTGCTATTGCCGAATTTAACCAGTACGAATTCAGCCGCGCCATGCGCCATAAAGACTGTACCAATCCGCTGCGCGTGTATTCGCACATCGCACCGTATATGGGCGGACCTGAAAAGATAATGAATACCAACGGCGCGGGTGATGGCGCGCTGGCGGCATTGCTGCATGATATTACCGCCAACAGCTATCACCGCAGCAACGTGCCTAACTCCAGCAAGCACAAGTTCACCTGGCTGACCTATTCGTCGTTAGCCCAGGTGTGTAAGTATGCTAATCGCGTGAGTTATCAGGTGCTGAACCAGCATTCACCGCGCCTGACGCGCGGTTTGCCGGAACGTGAAGACAGTCTAGAAGAGTCGTACTGGGACCGTTAAATCTTGTATAGGCCGGATAAGCGATAACGCTATCCGGCACGGACATTAACTGGCCGTAGCAACTTCACCTGCAGGCGGCGTTTCAATCAGCTCCAGCATGGTGCGGGCGATTTCACGCTCACCCATGACGACCTGGTTGGCGCCGCGTTCGGTAATATATTCCACCTCATCGTCATAATGCGCGCGGGCGATAATCTCAATCGACGGGCATTTCTCACGTGCGGAAGCGACAATTTCACCCGCTTCATAACCATTGGGGATGGTCAACAGCAGCCAGCGCGCGCAATCCAGATGCGCCAGATTCATAATCTCTTCGTTGGCGGCATTTCCCAGTACCGCGCGGATCCCACGCTCGCGCAGTTCATCCACCCGGGTACGCGAGGTTTCGATCACCACCAGCGGGATCCCTGCAGCCATCAATTTCTCACCCAGCAGGCTGCCGACGCGACCAAAGCCAACCAGCAAGGCATGATTGCAGATATCCACCGGAATTTGCTTCTCTTCTTCGATGGCCTCTTCCAGCGTCTGCTCCTCCAGCGTTTCTGTTTTGGCGAGGTATTTTTCTAACACCGCAAACAGCACCGGGTTGAGCATGATGGACAGGATTGCCCCGGCCAGCACCAGATTCTGTCCGGCCTGCGGCAGCAGGTTTAACGCCATTCCCAGACCCGCCAGGATAAAGGCAAATTCACCAATCTGCGCCAGGCTGGTGGCAATGGTGAGCGCCGTGCGTTGGGAGTGACCAAACAGGCGCACCAGGAAATAGGCGGCAAGGGATTTACCAAAGATGATAATCGCCAGCGTGCCCAGTACCGCCAACGGCTGCTGGATCAGAACTAACGGATCGAACAGCATCCCGACGGAAACGAAGAACAGCACGGCGAACGCATCGCGCAGCGGCAGAGTATCATGCGCCGCACGGTGGCTTAGTTCAGATTCATTCAGCACCATACCGGCGAAGAACGCGCCCAGCGCAAAGGAGACATCGAACAGCTCTACTGCGCCAAAGGCGATACCTAAGGCGAGGGCGAGGACTGAGAGGGTAAACAGTTCGCGTGAACCGGTTGCGGCGCTGCGGGCCATAATCCACGGTACCAGACGACGACCCACCAGCATCATAATCGCGATAAACGCCACCACCTTACCGATGGTAATGCCCATATCGACGGCCAGCGAGGCGAAGCCGACATCTTCTTTTTCCAGCATCCCGGCGACGGCTGGCAGGAGAACCAGCGTCAGCACCATCATCAGATCTTCGACAATCAACCAGCCAATGGCAATTTGCCCGCGCTGGCTGTCAATGAGCTGTCGTTCTTCAAGCGCGCGCAGTAGCACCACGGTACTGGCTGTTGAAAGACACAGACCAAACACGATCCCCACCATCAGCGACCAGCCTAATACGGCTGAAAGCGCCATACCCAGCAGCGTTGCCACTGCTATCTGGGCAATCGCGCCGGGAATGGCGATAGACTTTACCGCCATCAAATCCTTCAACGAAAAGTGCAGCCCCACGCCGAACATCAGCAGAATAACGCCAAGCTCAGCCAGCTCAGGCGCGAGCTTAGTATCAGCAACAAAACCAGGTGTAAATGGACCGGCCAGAACGCCCGCTAACAGATATCCCACCAGAGGAGAAATACGCAGTTTATTGGCAATCATGCCTAATATAAAAGCGAGCACAAGGCCGCCGACAATGGTGGTGATAAGCGGGGTGGCGTGATGCATTCCGTCTCCTTTGGTTGCTGTGATGATCCTGAAAACCCAAACTACGAGTAATAGTTTATGACAATTTTAATGTTTATGTTTATGAATAATTATTGAATTTTGAAGAAAACGGGATTTTAAGCGTAAAAAAGCACGGATCGGAAAAGTACGGTGATATGTGAGAGGTAAAGGCTGATGGCTACTGCAAGTAATGACGGCCAAAATTTACTTTTGGCCGTCAGAAAATCAGGCTTTGTGTCGGTTATCAGGTAAGAATATGGTCAGTATCCCCAGAAGTGGCAGGAAAGCACATATTTTGTAGACCAAATCGATGCTGGTATGGTCGGCTATCAGCCCTAGCACCGCGGCTCCCAGGCCGCCCATACCGAAGGCAAAACCGAAAAATAGCCCAGAAACCATGCCGATACGCCCAGGAAGCAGCTCCTGCGCGTACACCAAAATAGCAGAAAACGCCGATGCGAGGATAAAACCAATGATCACGGTTAAAATCCCGGTCCATTCCAGCGTTGCGTAGGGTAAAACGAGGGTAAATGGCGCAACGCCGAGGATAGACCCCCAAATAACATATTTTCTGCCAATTTTATCGCCTAATGGTCCGCCAATCACCGTCCCGGCCGCGACGGCAAACAGGAAGGCAAACAGGTGAAACTGGGCGTTTTGTACCGATAATCCGAATTTTTGCATCAGATAAAAGGTGTAATAGCTGCTGATGCTCGCCATATAGAAGTATTTGGAGAAAATCAGCACCAGCAGGATGCTTACCGCCAGCACCACTTTATTGCGCGGTAACGGATTGACGATGGCGACTTTCGGTTTTCCTTTACTCATCCGATGCTGCGCGGCATACCAACGGCTGATTTGTGCCAGGACGACAATCGCTAATAACGCAGCCAGAACAAACCAGGCCACATTACCCTTACCATATGGCGCGATGATGACAGCTGCCAGCAAGGGTCCCAGAGAGCTGCCGAAGTTGCCGCCAACCTGGAAAATTGACTGTGCCAGGCCGTGACGACCACCGGAGGCCATGCGTGCCACGCGGGACGATTCCGGATGAAATACCGAAGAGCCGGTGCCAACCAGCGCCGCGGCGAGCAACACCATATGGAAGCTGCCGGCCATAGCCAGCAAAACAAGCCCGCTCAGCGTGAAGCACATCCCTATGGGCAGCGACCACGGCATCGGGTATTTGTCCGTCCAGTAACCCACCACCGGTTGCAGCAGCGAGGAAGCAAGCTGGAAGGTTAGGGTGATCATCCCGATCTGCATGAACGTTAGCGAGAACTCTGACTGCAATAGCGGATAAATCGCCAGGATCAGCGACTGAATCATATCGTTTAGCAGATGGGAGAGGCTGATCGCTCCTAAAATGCCAAATGAGGTGCGTGCTTTAGCAACCGACGCTGACGCGCCAGCCACAGGCTGGGTTGGTTCACTTATTGCCATAGAAAGTCACTTCTGTTTGGGTTGCGATTATGAGGGTAATCTATTTTGTTATTATTACCTGACTAACATACCTGCGGAAGGTGTTTGAAGGAAGTCTCATTTCTGAAAACATTTTCGACTATTATTTCATATCATTGTAATTTCAGTCGTTGATTTTGGCTCAGGGAGAGAAATATGAAGTTTTTAAAACGGGGCGTGGCGCTGGCGTTATTAGCCGCATTTACGCTGGCAGGTCAGCCTGCACAAGCGTACGAAAAAGATAAAACCTACAAAATTACCATTCTGCATACCAACGATCATCACGGTCACTTCTGGCGCAGCGAATACGGAGAATACGGACTGGCGGCGCAAAAAACGCTGGTGGACGGTATTCGTAAAGAGGTGGCAGAGGAAGGGGGCAGCGTACTGCTGCTTTCCGGTGGCGACATTAATACAGGCGTACCGGAGTCCGATCTGCAGGATGCGGAACCTGATTTTCGTGGGATGAACCTGATTGGCTATGACGCGATGGCGGTCGGAAACCACGAGTTTGATAATCCCATGACCGTACTGCGCCAGCAGGAAAAATGGTCCAAATTCCCGTTTCTCTCGGCCAATATCTATCAGAAAAGCACCGGCGAGCGTTTGTTTAAGCCGTGGGCCATCTTTAAGCGCCAGGATTTAAAAATTGCTGTACTCGGTTTAACCACCGACGATACGGCGAAAATAGGCAACCCCGAGTTCTTTACCGATATTGAGTTCCGTAAACCTGCTGATGAAGCCAAACTGGTTATCCAGGAACTGAATATGGGTGAAAAGCCAGACATCATTATCGCGACCACCCATATGGGACATTATGACAACGGCAACCACGGCTCGAATGCCCCTGGCGATGTCGAAATGGCGCGTAGCCTGCCGGCGGGATCGCTGGCGATGATTGTAGGTGGTCACTCGCAGGATCCGGTGTGTATGGCTTCAGAGAACAAGAAGCAGGTTGATTACGTACCAGGTACGCCGTGTGCGCCAGACAAGCAAAATGGGATCTGGATTGTGCAGGCGCACGAGTGGGGGAAATATGTGGGCCGGGCGGACTTTGAGTTCCGTAACGGCGAAATGAAAATGGTCAACTACCAGCTCATTCCCGTCAACCTGAAGAAAAAAGTGACCTGGGACAACGGTAAAAGTGAGCGCGTACTCTACACCCCGGAAATAGCTGAAAATCAGCAAATGCTTTCGTTGCTGACGCCGTTCCAGAATAAAGGTAAAGCGCAGCTCGACGTGAAAATAGGTAGCGTCAATGCGCGCCTCGAAGGCGACCGAAGCAAAGTCCGTTTCGTGCAGACCAACATGGGACATTTGCTGCTGGCTGCGCAAATGGCGCGAACCAGCGCTGATTTTGGCGTGATGAGCGGCGGTGGCATCCGTGATTCCATCGAAGGCGGCGATATCACTTATAAGAGCGTGCTGAAAGTACAGCCGTTCGGAAACATCGTGGTGTATGCCGACATGAGCGGGAAAGAGGTGATTGACTATCTGACCGCCGTGGCGCAAATGAAGCCGGACTCCGGGGCCTATCCACAGTTTGCCAACGTCAGCTTTGTGGCGAAAGACGGCAAGCTTAACGATTTGAAAATCAAAGGCGAACCCGTTGACCCAGCCAAAACCTATCGTATGGCAACGCTAAGCTTCAACGCAACCGGCGGCGATGGCTATCCGCGAATTGATAACAAACCAGGCTATGTGAATACCGGGTTTATTGATGCAGAAGTGCTGAAAGAGTTCGTGCAGAAGAACTCACCGCTGGATGCCAGTGTGTATGAGCCGAAGGGGGAAGTTACCTGGCAGTAACAGGGCGGAGTGCCGGATGGCGGTGCGGGCACCTTATCCGGCCTACAGGTCAGTGCGATTTGTAGGCCTTAAAGCTGCGCGCCATCAGGCAATCATTCTATAACCGCTTAATCGCGGCGTGCGATGTCGGCGAATTTCGCATCCAGAATTTTCGCCAGATCGCCCGCTGCCAGTTCGATATCCAGCCCGCGTTTGCCGCCGGAAACATAAATGGTGTCAAACGTCTGGGCAGGGGCATCAATGAGCGTTGGCAATCTCTTTTTCTGTCCTAATGGGCTGATCCCCCCCACCAGATAACCGGTGGTTCGTTGCGCAACCATTGGATCGGCCATATCAACCTTTTTAGCCCCCAGAGCCTTAGCGACCTTTTTGAGATCCAATTGACCGGCTACAGGCGTGACCGCAACTGCCAGATGCTTCATATCGCCATTCACGGCAACCAGCAGCGTTTTGTAGACCTGGTCCGCATTCAGACCTAACTTGCGCACCACTTCATCACCAAAGTTCGTCTCGGACGGATCGTGATCGTAGGTGTGGATCTGGAAAGAAATTTTGTTTTTTTCGAGTAATTTAACGGCGGGTGTCATAGCAATTTTCCTGGACCAGACAAAATACGACTCAAGCATACGCCTGATGTCTGTCTAAAAAATAGTACCATCTTGCGCAATAGTATTGGCAGGATGATGACTTTGAGCGACAATCGAACTACACCGATGCTTTAAGCATTGGGATCATAATAATGATGAAATTCCTCTTTGACGGGCCAATAGAAATATTGGCCATTTTTTTTACCGTAACATCTCCGGCAAATTTCCCTCTCCGTACAGATGTAGCGCGCCAACGGCCACGACGTAATGACCAGCAGGCATCGCCCTGAGCCGATTGCGCCAGGCTGTGTTGCGTTGATGCATCAATACGTCATACAACGACTGGCTAAAGGTATTGGGAAGCGTCAGTTCGCTATTGCGTGGCGGTGTTTTAAGCCACCAGCCCATCATTTGTTGCAACAATCTGGCATTGGTATGCCAGTGCGTCAGAGTATCGTCCAACAGGGCCAGCCCGTTATCAGGCAACTGACATAACAGCTCGATTTGACTGGATGCGCCCTCCAGTTCGATAACGGGTTTATGCGCTTGTTTTGCCGCTTTCAGCAATTGGTAATCAATCCCGTATTCTGCCCGTAGACCCAACTGCTGTGCCTGTGTCGCCTGTAATACCATGGCGATTTGCCACAACGGCTGAGTAGATAACAGCGATGGGGAAATACCCAGTTCGTTGGTGACTTTACGCAGGTTTTCTAACTGCTCCGGGCTGATACGTTCTTCGAGTGCGGCAAATGTAGGAAGGTTAGCAAACGGCGCGTCGTCACCGGAAACATCCGCTTCGACAATCAGCGCGTCGGCATGGTTGAGTTTTTTGAGTAATTTGGCAGGCAGAGGTGCCATATCGCGACTGCCCATGTGAATACTGCCAATCAGATGAAAATGGCGGTTGCCGGGCAATGAAATGTCGATGGCAGGCCAGGTATAGTGGTTGCCGCGTAGCGCGGTGAAAAATGTTTTTACCCGGTATAACAGATCCATACGACCTCCCTAAGTAGACTTTCATGCTAGCGCGTGGTCCAGGAAGGTGCAATGCGAGAATCGCCGGATGGCGACGCGAAATCGTCTTATCCAGCCTACAATGTTACCTGCACTTTGTAGGCCGGATAAGCGTGAGCGCCATGCGGTAGAGGGTTACTCTTTCGGTTTGAAGCGCAGCAGTCGGTTAGCGTTGCTCACCACAGTAATGGAGGAGAGTGCCATCGCCGCTCCTGCAACGACCGGATTCAGCAGTGTTCCGGTGAACGGCCACAGGATCCCCGCGGCAACGGGAATACCGATGCTGTTATAAATAAACGCGCCGACCAGGTTCTGCTTCATATTACGCAACGTTGCCCGGGAGATAGACAGTGCATCCGCAACGCCCATCAGGCTATGGCGCATCAGCGTAATCGCGGCGGTTTCAATCGCTACATCGCTGCCGCCACCCATGGCAATCCCTACATCGGCCTGAGCCAGCGCAGGTGCATCGTTGATACCGTCACCCACCATGGCAACCTGACGCCCCTGGCTTTGCAGACGTTTAATCGCCTCGGCTTTACCGTCCGGCAGAACACCGGCAATCACCTCATCAATACCGGCTTCTTTGGCAATAGCGTTAGCCGTGGTCGGGTTGTCACCGGTAAGCATCACCAGACGATACCCGTTGCGGTGCAGACGCTGAAGTGCTGCCACGCTGTCGCTACGCAGCGGATCACGCACCGCTAACAGCGCCGCCGCTTTACCATCAATCGCCAACAGGACCGGGGTTGAACCCTGGGATGCCTGAGCGGTGATTTCAGCTTCCATTTCAGTGGCATCTACCTGTTGCTCATTGAGCAGTGCCTGGTTGCCCAGCAGCAGCGTATGACCTTCCGTTTCACCGCTTACGCCTAAACCGCGCAGCGTACGGAAACCGTTGACCTGTGGCAGCGTAACATCACCGGCTTTGTCCAGAATCGCCCTGGCCAGCGGGTGACTGGAACCCTGTTCAAGGGCCGCAGCCAGACGAATTGCCAGTGCTTCATCGGTGTTGCCAAACGTTTTGATGGCGACAACCTGCGGTTTACCTTCAGTCAATGTCCCGGTTTTATCAAATACGACGGTATCAAGCGTACTGGCGCGCTGCAGCGCATCGGCATCACGTACCAGAACCCCAAACTCAGCAGCACGACCCACACCGGAAATAATCGACATTGGTGTTGCCAGGCCCAGCGCACAAGGGCAGGCAATAATCAGTACGGTAGTGGCAATCACCAGCGTATAAACAATTTGTGGTGCCGGCCCGAAGAAATACCAGATTGCCGCACTCACCAGCGCAATGACGACGACGACCGGAACGAACACTGAGGAGATACGGTCGGCTAGTTTGCCAATCTCCGGTTTACTGCTTTGCGCCTGGCGCACCATACGAATAATGCGTGACAGCGTGGTATGGCTGCCAACGGCACTGGCGCGGAACAGCACGCTGCCGTCCTGTACGACCGTACCGGCGTGGACGCTATCGCCTTCGCCTTTTTGTTGCGGAATAGGCTCTCCGGTCAGCATGGCTTCATCCAGCCAGGCTTCTCCCTGAGTGATTTCGCCATCTACCGGAACGCGGTCACCGGTGGTCAGGCGCAGCAACATTCCCGCCTGAACGTCTGCCAGCGGCACGTTCTTTTCACCTTCGTCGGTAACAACACGCGCGGTCGGCGGCGTCAGATCGAGTAATTTTTCCAGTGCTTTGGACGAACGCTGGCGAGCCCGCGCTTCCAGCATGTGCCCGAGGTTAATCAGACCGATAATCATCGCACTGGCTTCATAATAGAGGTGTCGCGCTTCCATCGGGAACCATTGCGGCCAGAGGTTGACGCTCATGGAATAAAGCCATGCCACCCCCGTACCCAGCGCCACCAGCGTATCCATGGTCGCGGTGCCGTTCATCAGGCTTTTCCACGCATTGCGGTAAAAATGACCGCCCGCGAAAACCATCACGGCAAGCGTTGCCAGACCAATCGTCAGCCACAGGCTACGGTTGTCGGCAGTGACCATCATGTTTTCGCCAATCATTCCCCATACCATGACAGGGATACCCAGCAGCAGCGCGACGGCCGCCTGCCAGCGAAAACGTTTCATGGTTGCTATGGCGGTTTCTTGCTGACGCTCGCGGCGCTTAACATCATCTTCAATGGCTTCTGCGCCGTAGCCCGCTTTTTCCACCGCTTTCACTAACTGGTCGGCGGACGCACTGCCCATTACCAGCGCAGTACGTTCCGCCAGGTTTACCCGTGCCTGCGTGACACCCGGTACGCTTTGCAGAGCATCTTGTACGCGGATAACACAGCTGGCGCAGCTCATGCCGTTTAACAGCAACTGTTGGCTGTCATCATCAGCCGTAGCTGCCGGAAGCTCGGAAGGGACCGCTGCCAGTGCTTCCGACGGGATTGATGACTCCGTCAGCGGTTTAGCCTTTGGGTGGCTTAACTCCGCGCCGTAACCGGCTTGTTTGATGGTTTCAATCAGCGCTTCAGCACTGGCGCTCCCGGTGATGTGCGCTTCAGTCACAGTGACATCCGCTTGCTCAACGTCCGGGCGCTGCTCCAGACTTTCTTTAACGCGTTTTACGCAGTGACCACAGGACAAGCCGTCCAGGGTTAGATCGATTGTTTGAGACATAACCAACTCCTTTATTGCAGGATTAACTGACTGTGATAAAGGTTAAACCTTCCATCTAGGGGAAGGTCAAGGGAGTTTTTAGAAAAGGTGCAAAAAGGGCGTAAAGGAAGAAAAACGGGAACGTCAGGTCAGCACGTTCCCGGTCTGTTATTGATTGAGAACGATAAGCGGCGTTCGATGCTGCGGTTCATTCATCACCGTGAGATCGGCGCCGTACAGTGCATTTAGTGACGATTGCTGCAGAACATCCTGCGGACGACCGTTATCAACTATCCTGCCGCGTTCCATCAATACAACGCGGTCAGCATAGCGCGCCGCAAGGTTGAGATCGTGCAGGACGCAGCAGACGCTGAACTGTCGTTCACCTACCAGACGACGCAGCAGACGAAAAAGATGCTGTTGGTGGTGAATATCCAGGGCGGAGGTGGGTTCATCGAGAAACAACCATTTTGGCCTGGGTTCGGGCTCCCAAAGTTGAACCAGCAGACGCGCCAGCTGTACCCGCTGTTGTTCTCCTCCCGACAGATGCCGGTAATCGCGCGCGGCCAGCGCCTGGCAGTCACACAACGTCATGATGTGCTCCGTTTCATCGCCCGTGTTGCGCGTACGATACGGATGCCTGCCCATGCGGATGACCTCCTGCACGCTAAACGGGAAGGCCATATGACTGTTCTGGCGCATCACGGCACGGGTTTTTGCCAGCTCGGTGATTGACCACTCGTTCAGCGGCTTGCCAAACAAGCTACAACGCCCGCTGTGGGGCTGCAGATAGCCCGTAAGCTGGCGAAGCAGCGTCGATTTTCCGGCCCCATTCGGGCCAAGAATCGCGATGATTTCTCCATCAGGTAGCGTCACGGAAACGTCATCGGTCAGTCGTCTGCCCTGAATGTGGTAGACCAGATTTTCAGCGACGATCATGACATCCTCCGGCTACGCAGTATTAACCACAGGAAATACGGTCCACCGATCAGGCTGGTTAACAGACCAACGGGCATTTCGGCAGGCTGAACAAGTGTGCGGGCCAGCGTGTCGGCAATCAGAAGTAAACAGGCACCGGCCAACGTAGAGCAAGGAATCAACCAGCGATGATCGGCGCCGGTAGTCATTCTGATCAGATGCGGGATCACCAGGCCAATAAAGCCAATCACGCCGCTGACGGAAACGGCAGCGCCAACCAGGAGCGAGCTGAGCAACAGTAACTGCTGGCGCTTACGTTTGACGTTTACGCCGAGGTAATGCGCCTCTTCATCACCCAACTGCAGCAAATTAAGCGTTCCCGCCATACAGACGGTGACTGCAATGGCTGGAAGAACAAACGTGCTGGCAACCAGCAGCGTTGGCCACTGGGCCTGGCCGAGATTCCCCATCATCCACAGCGTAAGTTGACGTAGCTGCTGTTCGTCGCCCACATAGCTCAGCACACCAATAGCCGAACCGCACAGAGCATTGATAGCGATACCTGCTAACAGTAGTTGCATCATTCCGCCGTGGTTATGACGCTGACTTATCAGGAAAATAATCGTGCAGACCACCATGCTGCCCGCGACGGCAAAAATCATCTGCTCGTACAACACCAGCACTACGGGGAATGAAAATGGGATAACTATCGCGATGCCGACCATCAGCGCGGAGCCGCTGCTGACGCCAAGCAGGCCGGGATCGGCCATTGGATTGCGAAAAAGTCCCTGCATAATGACCCCTGCCGTAGCCAGCGCAGCACCGACCAAAACGGCCAGCAGTACGCGGGGCAGGCGGATGTTCAACCAGATATCTCGGTATTCGTCGTTGAACAGGGCGCTGAAGCTAATGTTCAACGCCCCCTGGCTGGCACCGAACAGCATCAGAGCGACCAGCAAGAGAGAAAGGCCCGTCAGAATGCTGACGGAAGAAAGCGAGTCCTTAAGCACGCAACGCTCCATAACGTCTTTGCGGCGCGAAGTTTCCGCGCCGCGAGGGGTTTACGCGGGTTTCAGTCCCGGCTCAACTAAACTGTAAATCTGGTTATTGAGTGTCGGCGCCGTGGCCAATTCGTGAATGTGCCTGGCAACATCCGCGCGCATCACAAAGCCATGACACTCCTCGGCCTGTATGCGTTGCGCCAGACCTGTGGCTTCACCATTCAGCAAACCGCCGGGGCGGAGAATGGCGTAGTCCAGTAGACTGGTTTGTAGCCAGCTTTCAGCCAACGATTTTTCCCGTACGGCCTGGCCAAATGCGGCCCTGGCGCGTGGGGACAAAAAGGGCCAACTGTCGCCACAGCCCAGAGAGGTAACCAGAATCATGCGTTTGATCTCAGCTTTTTCTGCTTCATCAATGACGGTTCTGTGCGCCAGATAATCCTGGGCACCGCCCATGGAGGAGATCACCGTGGCATGCTGACCCGCTGCGCGACAGGCGCAGGCGGTGACCTGGCTGTCGCAGGCGTCGCCAATAAAGACCTGCACACCTTTTTCCTGCAGCCCGGCAGCAACCTGGGGATTGCGAACGACAGCAATCACCGGACGATGCTCCGCCAGTGCGAGCTCCAGCGTTTTCGCGCCGACGCCGCTTCCACCTGCACCAAAAATAAGCCATGGAGCCATCAGGCATGTTCCTTTAAAGATGAAGACAACGTGTGAAAGGCGCTGACCTGTTCGGCCAGCAGCTGTCGATGCTCATCGCGACCGAGGAAAATTTTGAACATAGCGCTACCCGCCTGGTTGAAGAAGAGAATGGACGCAGTGTCCATTCCCATAAATTTGCGTTCAATCAGGGCAATATGCGTGCAGTTTTCTGCCTTGATATGACCGGTCATGCCTTTTTTGCCGCGTAGGTTGAAGTAACCGTGGCGGTGGAACCCGGAAGGTAATTCACCGGTGAATTCCAGAATGACATCAGCAGTATGGACCAGGGTGGTGACTTTGCCCCATTCGCAGACGGTTTCCCAGACGGTATCAAATTGACTGCCGGAAACCAGCGTTGGGGAAGGGAGGTTTTTCACCACCTCCAGCAATGTAGTGTTGTACTGGGCGGCGATAGCTTCCAGCGTACCGTCCGGCTCAGTTTTCAAAAAATCCTGTAAAGAGACATGGCTCATTATTCACTCCTTTTATGGTTGCTCTACCGCAATGCGCGGCGCGTTAAGTTCCTGAATCAGTTCATCAAGAGACTGTAAAATATTGCTCGCCCAAAAACGCCCTTCATTGGTCAGGCGTACACAGGTGCTGGCATCTCGCGTCAGTCCTGCGTGATGCCATTGGGTCAGTAGCGGGGCCAGTTTTTGTGCATGAGGCGTCAGCTCATCCAGCGGAATGCGGGCCGTCTCAATACCGGCCTGGAGAGTGTGTCGCCACTGGAAACCACGCTCGGCGGTGCGCATCATCATCATTAGCGGTTTTTTTCCGGCGGCGATAGATTCATGCCATGTATTCAGGTTGCGCTCGACCATCCAGGAATAGCCATTGACTGACCCTCCTGCGCCAGAGCCGAATGCCAGACAGTCTGCACCCTGTTTAATCAGCAGGTTGTACAGATTGCGTTCCCGTGTGGTACGCGCCCAGTGGCTGTTGCTGATGCAGCGCCAGCCCGCGCTGTCCATGAAATCGCAGCCCTGAAGATAGAGATCGCGGCGTTCGGCGGGAGAGGGAACGGTTGTGCGCCCGGTTTCAACCGCTTTGCCAAGCGGTGTATTAGGGATCAGATTCAGCGCATAAAGATCTACGCCGTCGAGGCCGATGTCGCGGGCAATCGCCAGATCCTCGCCCCACAGTTTTGCGTCTTGTCCTGGCAGACCAAACAGCAGATCGCACACCACGGCGGCACGATCTCGTTTTACCAGTCCCTGCATAAAGGCCGTCGCGGTCGGGCCGTCCGAAGTACGCGCCATTTTCTTGCGGATTCGGCTGTTAAAAGACTGAATACCGATTGAAAATCTATTGGCGCCAGCGTCAAGGCAGGCATCAATTCGCGCATCGTCAAAATTGAGCACCCGTCCCTCAATGGTGATTTCGCAGTCCGGCGCCAACGGTAGCTTGTCACGCAGCGCGGTAATGATTCTGGCCAGGTCCTGTGCAGACAGCGCAGAAGGCGTACCGCCGCCAAAATAGACGGCGTGAATGGGGGCCGACTGATGTAATGCGCTATCAGCTTCCATCTCTATTTCGCGCAACAGCGCGTTGGTGTAGAGGGCGCAGTTGTCTTCTTCAAATCGGTTTTGATAAAAACTGCAGAAAGTACAATGTGTTGCACAAAAAGGAATATGCAAGTACACCAGCCGTTTACGCGGTGGGGTTGGCTGGTTGATGACCTCCTGCCAGGTCTGTGACAATAGCTCTTTGGCAACCGGGATCGCCCCACGCCAGGGCATCGTGGCGCGGCGATCCTTAAATGGCTGACTTCCCTCGAGCGCAAAATGCGCGGTGAGATCCAGCGAATGTTCAGTTTTCATTCTTCTTAATAAATCCAGTTAGTGAGGCCAGAATTGCTGGTGCAGGGCTTCAACCGCATCGGCGACGCGTGGTCCCATTCCCAGAATCAGCGCCTGGTCTACCGCCACAATGCGCTGGTTTTTCCAGGCCGCAGTGTGGGTAATACCGGCAATCGCGCTCAGGCGAGCCAGACCGCCATCGACCATTTGCGACGTCACCACGATCACCTCCGGGTTGGCGGCGATCAGTGACTCCGCGCTGTAGCTTTTATACTGCGCATGGGTGGCGACATTTTGTGCGCCTGCGAGGGTCATAATGGCATCGGCAACGCTGCCTTTTCCGGCGATCTGAGGTGCGCTGCCACCAGCAGAGAGAATGAACATGGCTTTGACCGGCGCGTTTTTCGCCGCCACGCTGTGCTTAATACGCTCCAGACGTTGCTGCAGGCGATTGACTAGCGCCTCACCTTGGTCAGGAATGTGCAGTGTTGTAGCCAGTTCTTGAATGTTGGCGTACATCTGTTCGACGGTGGCCGGTACGCGCGGCAACGTCACGACGTTAACCTTTTGCGCCCGCAACTGATCCAACACGATTTGGGGACCTGCATCCTGCCAGGTGATAAAGCTGTCCGGATGGAGCGACAAAATGCCCTCGCTGCTTAACTGCTTCCAGTAGCCGATATGCGGGAGTGCGGCAGTTTCGGGCGGATACGAGGTGGTTTCATCAACGCCAACCACCCGGTTGCCGACGCCCATGGCGTATACCAGTTCACTAAGCGAGCCGCCCGC
>NZ_SZWU01000015.1:232061-237634 GCF_005280935.1 Citrobacter sp. wls757
TGAAAACGCAGGCGAGGCTCAGTAAGCCAATCATGAGCTTTTTCATCGTCAGAAATTCCACGCAAAGCCAACGGCGGCATTGAAACCAGCATCTGGAATAGATTCATGTGCGGTTCTGTAACGCTTATCGGTCAGGTTGTTGAGCGCGAGGTTGACCTGATACTGGTCCTGCGGACCGAACTCGGTGTTGAATGCGAGGTTAAGTGTGGCCCAGCCTGGGTAGTTGATTTCCGTGGTGCCGGTATTATCTTTAGCGCTGGACGCCGCGCGGATAAAGGCATCGGACGTCACGTTAGCGACATTCATCAACCAGGTATGTTTCAGGCCGACACGCCCGGTCAGCGTGGGTTCGCCGGTATCCCAGGTTTTTAGGGTATTGCCTTCGTACTGACGGCGAATGAGATTACCGCTCAGGTAAGGTGAAACCGCCCAGCCGTTGTATTCTGCGGTGAGTTCCATGCCCCAGGTTTTGGCCCGATCGATGTTTTCGTAGTAGTAATAGCCGCCCCGTGAAGAGGTGGTATTACCGCTGCAAACGGGTTGGCCTGAACAGGCCAGGCTGGCGATATAGTCTTTGGCTTCGGAGTAATAAATGGCGCCGTCAATCAGCCACATATTCCCTTTATACCGTGCGCCCAGCTCATAGTTATTCGAGTGTTCCGCCTTCAGGTTTGGGTTGCCGTAGGTCACGCTTCCGCCTGCGGACGTCTGCATAAACAGCTGAGTCAGCGTGGGGAAAACATAGCCCTGGGCATATGCTGCCCGGAGTTCAAGATCTTTAAAACCGGAATAGCGTAGGCTGGTTGAGGTCACCAGTTCATCATCGTGTACTGAATTTCCCCCGGTGGAATGCCAGGTGCTGCCGCTGCTTTGCAGGGTTTGCGTATCGTTGCGATTGAGCTTCGAAGACAGCCAGTACTGGCGTGCGCCTACGGTCCAGGTCCAGTCATCGGCAAAGCGCCAGTCGTTTTGCGCGAACAATGAGGTGTTGCTTTGCTCCGCTTCGTTGTATGACAGGGTGCGGGTTTGCGTATCGAAGAAGCCGGTAGCTGCGGTCTGGCGCGTACTGCCGTCCGTGTCCTGTTTGATTTTGTCATGCTGATATTGAGTGCCAATCACCAGCCCGTTGTTCGCGGGAAGGGAGAAATTGCCCTGCAGCGTTACCCCCTGGGTATACTGTTTGTCGTTGGTATTGGTTTGATTGTTTATCGTCAGCGCTTTAATCGCCGGGCTGGGGATTACCTGAGTCGTTTTGACCCGGTTTTCAAATTTGCGCTCTATTGTCTGGGTGTATGCGTCAACATGGATTTTCCTCAGGTAATCCCCGCCAGCCGCGTAGTCGTAGAAAAGACCGATTTTCTCGCGTTCCAGCTTAGGTATTTTGACGCTAAAGTCATCGAACTGGCCCTCTGGATCGTCAAACCAGGTTTGAGTAGACAGTTTGTAACGATCGAGGGAGAGTCCGATTTTATGGCGATCGAAATTGTAGCCAAGCCACACGCCCTGGCCGTTATTACGGAAATTGGTGTCGGGCAATCTCCCGTCAGGTGTATCGCGGTCCCCCTGGTCGGAATAGCTGCCATTGATGCGGTAGTCAAAGTTTCCGATGCTGCCCCAGGCTGCTGCTGATTCTTCCCATCCTGCCGTTGCGGAGTTATAAACGGCCTTAACGCTGCCGCCGAGAGGCTTATCGCCACCTTTTTTCGTAATAAAGTTTACGACACCGCCAATCGCCTGCGAACCGTAAAGGACAGAGTAGGGGCCTTTTACTACTTCAATCCGTTCCAGCGCGGATTCGTCAATCAGCAAACCGGCCCCGTAGTTTTGCCCGGCGCGCTGGTAGCTGACGACCTGGCCGTCGATCAAAATCAGCACCCGCGAAGAGGCTTCGCCACGGATACGAATTTGTTTCCGGCCAGCGAGGGCGTTATCGGTGACTTCGACGCCGGGAATATCTTGTAAATCATCAGCAATAGAAACGCTGGTGGAGTTTTGCAGCGTCTGGCGATCGATAACCTGAATAGTTGCCGGGCTATCCCAGAGACTACTTTCAGAGCGGTTAGCCGTGACGATCACCGTATCATCGTCGGGCGTTGAAGCGTGTGTTGTAGAGGTAGCTGCAGAAGCAGCGCCGGACATGCATAATGTCAGGGCTGAAAGAATAAATGGCCTTTGGTTAATCCGTGGCAACATAAGAGAACCTTTATTAAATGTAAATGATCATCATTATCATTCGCATTTGTATATAAAAATGTTTCCCTTTGTTCAATATGAAAGATGCATAACCAATATATCTTTTGATTTGAGTCAATTTTGTACGGTCAATAAATACTGAAATGTGATCTGTATCGGGTATAACAATGTGAATAGAAAGGATTTATTCATCTCTTTGTTGGCTTATAATGTGCAGATTTCTCGGGTAAATGATTACGGCAATCTGGGCTATAATGTGGCTCAGCACCAACAAGCTCCGCGGGGGAAATGTGAATATTAGCGATGTTGCGAAAAAAACCGGTTTAACCAGCAAAGCCATTCGCTTTTATGAAGAGAAAGGACTGGTGACGCCGCCGCTGCGTAGTGACAATGGCTATCGCACTTACAACCAACAGCATCTGAATGAACTGACGTTGCTGCGTCAGGCGCGGCAGGTTGGGTTTAACCTGGAAGAGTGCGGCGAGCTGGTAAACCTGTTTAACGATCCGGCGCGTCATAGCGCGGATGTGAAAAAGCGCACCCTGGAAAAGGTGGCTGACATTGAGCGGCATATCAGAGAATTGCAGGCCATGCGCTTGCATTTACTGGCGCTGGCAGACAGTTGCCCTGGCGATGACAGCGCTGAATGTCCGATTATGGATAATCTCTCCGGTTGCAGTCATCACAAAGCGAAGGCTTAACGGCGAGAGGGATTAAGCATAAACACCACCGTGCCGCGGTACCACGGGGATTTCTCAAGCTGCGCTTCAGCCAGTGGATCCTGGTTACCGTTTTGCACCAGTCCCAGCTTAAATGGAATGCGCAGGCGGCTCAGCGCGGGTAGATACGCCTGATAATTCGTCACCGTGTGACGCCCCTGATAGCTTTGCACCACCAGTTCATCGACCGCCAACGCGTTCAGCGTAGCGACGTCGCCCGTTTTTGCCCAATCCAGTAGTCCGGTTACGCCTAGCGCAAACTCGGCCGGGAGCTGTTGGCGCAGTTGCTGTAGAAAGCGGGCGTAGTCGGTCAGTTGATGGGTCGCAGCGTCAAAATCAACCTGCAGGCCGACGACGTGATTCCCTGCAATCTGCCAGCGCTGCATCAACCGTATGATACGCGCCGGGATCTCTTCCGGTACGTCGAGGGTGGTAAAGCGTACGGTCAGCCAGATTGAGGGAAAAGACAGACGACTGACCGGCAGTCCGAGGCGCTGGAACACCACGTTACCGGAACGAACCAGTACCTCGCCCTGGTGCAGATAAACCGTTTGCGCGTCTTTCAGCTCGTCACTGGCTTTCACCCCAGACCACAGCCAGAAGGCTGAATGTTCACGGGCGGCGACGATATCCGCTGCCTGTGCCTGGCCGAGAAGCAGTGCGGTTACCAGTAATATTTGAGTTTTTGCGCCCACGGGCTTCCCGGATACTGCGTTTTCAGTTGGGTGAACCAGCCCTTACGCTGCAATTTGTCCACGTCTTCTCCGCCACATTCGTTAGCGCCTGATGGCGCATAGCACATGATGGCGCGATACAGCGCGAAGCTCTTATCTTCGACTTCCGCGGTGGGTGAGGTGATTACCTGCTGGTAGTAGCTCTGTCTGTCGAACTGGCCGAACGGTTTCTTACGCGAAATAGCTGATTCAAGCACGTCGTTGCCAGCGCTGTTTTTCCACAGGTCGACATGTGTTTGCGTGGTGCGGAAGAATTCGCCAAGGCAGTTCAGCGCGTGAGCATCATCCGCTTTTTTGCTCAATACCGTTACCGTTTCATTGAGGCTGCGGCACGTATAACCCGCCTGCGCCGTGTCGCCATTCCAGTCGAATATGCTCAGGTTAACGTCAGCAAACGCTTCGCCAATGACCGGTGATGTAATCGCGCTGGCCAGTTTTCTGTCAGTAAGCCAGTCGCCAAAACGATTCTCTGTAAGATCCCGCACCAGCAGCGTATGCAACGCAATGGTACGCTCTTCGTTATTCGGGCCATGAACGGCCTGCTGGCGCAGCAGTTCTGGCGTGGCCTGCGTTTTCAGCACCTGCGAACGAAAGCGCAGGTTGGTCACCGCGCTATTCGGTGCGAAAACCGCTGCCACGTCGCCGCTATACACCAGCGTGGCGGCAAGCTTAGCCTGTACATATTGCTGCTGTTCGTTATCCAGGCTGAGTTTTAACAACTGCTGCCAGAAATTGCGCGCCTCGGCCCATTTTTTCTGGCCCATCAACGCTTCGCCGTACAGCACCTGTTCGCTGAAGGCGAGGGTATCGTGAGCGGCAAGTTTCTGCGCTGGCGTAACTGCCTGAATAATTGCCGCGTAGTTGCCCGTTGCCAGCCACAGATTCAGTTGCAGATCGCGCCATAGCGGCAGTTTTTGGCTTTGTTCAAACACCGGTTTGCTGGCGTCGAGCTGTGCCTGCGTCAGCGTCGGTTTGTTATTGTTATCCAGGCGCAGCGCGCGTAGTAGCTCGATATAGCTGACTCGCGGCGCGTCGGGGAAGGCCTCAACGACGGACTGGTCGTAGAACGCCATGCCATAGACATTATCGTATTCGATGACATTTTCGCGCAGTTGCTGTGCGTCAGCCGACTGCTTCAGCGTCTGTTCATACAACCCGGCCAGCTGCGGCCATGACTGTAAATACCAGTTGATGCGACGCAACATGCCTCGTGAAGAGTCAGCGTAGAGTCCTTGGGGAAAACGCTGCAGATAGGCCTGCGCCAACTCTTGAGCCTGAGTGGCATCCTCGCGGTTAATTTTCGCAATATCAAAATCGCCGTACTCGCCCACACTGTTCTGACTGCTCTTGTTCAACGCCGTGCGCATCAGCATGTATTGCGCGGTCTCTGCTAACCACGGACGGTCGCTTGTAGCCAACTGAGTGAAATCCCGTTTGGCACTGGCATAATCACCGGCATAGAAACTGGCGGCTGCTGCCAGATAGCTTTTATAGGGCAGAGCTTGAGAATCTGCCGGGAAGGTGGCAAGAGAAGACTCAATTTGCTCGCGGGTTGCCCCAGAAAGCAGTCCCATACGCGCCTGGGCTAAGGCCTGACGCTGTTCCGCTGTTAATGTGGAATCGGCCAACAGCGCGGCAAAAAAGGCGCTAACGCTCCCGGCGTTATTCGAAACATGACGGTTCTCTAGCTCAGCGTCGTTGATATTTATTTCGTCGGCGCTAATGTTCAGCTCAGCCATCTGTCGGGAGAGAGGGCTGTCCGCGGCGGATACCTGAGCTGCCGCTGTATGCGGGGCAGCCTCATCCCATTGCGGGTGATAGGCAAAATAGAAATCGCGGGAGCGGGTGATATCTGCGGGCATCGACTGTACGGGCAGAACAAATGATTTTTCCTGGCTCAGCAGCCGCAGCAGGTTGTCGCGGCTGT
>NZ_SZWU01000015.1:237683-238076 GCF_005280935.1 Citrobacter sp. wls757
TAAAGGTCGGCGTTCCCTTCAGCAGGCAGCTGTCGTCGCTCCATTTGCAGTCTTCCATATCGAACGAAGCGAATGCCTGCGGGGCGGCGGTCAGCAATGTGCAAAGGGCAAAGGCAAGGGGTGTCTTCCTGACCATAGTCTTATTTCCTGTCTTTTTAGTGTGATACCGCTTTTATAATCAGGGTGATTCCCTCAACGGCAATGACTTCAACCTGCGTTCCGGCGCTCAAATCGTCACGGGCGCTAACGGGCCAGGAACTGTCGCCGACGCGCATATGTCCGCGACCATTGACCAGGTTAGTTTCCAGAGTAAATCGACGGCCAACTAACTGTTGTCCACGTTGGTTAAGATGGCTGTCGGCTGGCTGCTGCTCCTGAACGCGCCTTGCCAGC
>NZ_SZWU01000015.1:238107-240845 GCF_005280935.1 Citrobacter sp. wls757
CACTTCCACCACAGCCAGGCCGCCAGCAGGGTGAGGGCGGCGAATATCGCCCCCTGCCACGCCCAGTCTAGCGGAACGAGCCAGACGACCAGACCGGTAATCACCGCTGCCACGCCGCTCCACAGCAGATAACCGTTGCCGCCCAGCATCTCGGCGGCCAGTAACAGACCACCGAGGCTGAGCCAGAAAATATGCGGGTGCACCAGAATCATCGCTATCATGATTTTTTCCGCTCGCTGGCGCTGTCCTTAACCAGTTCGGCGATCCCGGCAATGGAGCCCATCAGGCTGCTGGCATCCAGCGGCATCATCACCACTTTGCTGTTATTCGACGAGCCGATATGCTGCAGCGCTTCGGTGTATTTCTGTGCCACGAAGTAGTTCACGGCCTGAATATCCCCGGCGGCAATGGCCTCAGAAACCATCTGTGTTGCGCGGGCTTCTGCTTCTGCGGAACGTTCACGCGCTTCAGCCTGTAAAAATGCGGACTGACGTTCACCTTCCGCGATGAGGATTTTCGACTGCTTCTCACCTTCGGCCTTGACGATTTCCGCCTGGCGGATCCCTTCGGCTTCCAGAATGTAGGCGCGCTTGGTACGTTCGGCTTTCATCTGCGCGTTCATGGCGTCAATCAGTTCCGCCGGTGGACGCACGTCACGAATCTCAATACGGGTGATTTTGATGCCCCAGGGATTGGTGGCCTCATCAACAATATGCAGCAGGCGCGTGTTGATGTTGTCACGCTGGGAGAGCATTTCATCGAGCTCCATCGAGCCGAGAACAGTACGAATGTTGGTCATGGTCAG
This sequence comes from Citrobacter sp. wls757, assembly GCF_005280935.1. Classification (NCBI taxonomy): domain Bacteria; kingdom Pseudomonadati; phylum Pseudomonadota; class Gammaproteobacteria; order Enterobacterales; family Enterobacteriaceae; genus Citrobacter; species Citrobacter sp. wls757. The sequence goes on from NZ_SZWU01000015.1 coordinate 238,913, forward strand.
GTTGATGATCGCCAGTTCCAGGTTGCTGACTTCATACGCGGCTTTCGGCGCGTCGATCACCTGAATAAAGCACACAGCATCAATCGAGACGTTGGCGTTATCTTTGGAGATGACTTCCTGAGAGGGGATATCAAGCACCTGTTCCATCATATTGATCTTACGACCAATGCGGTCCATGAACGGTACAACAAGGCTTAAACCCGGTTGCAGGGTTTTGGTGTAACGGCCAAAACGCTCTACCGTCCACTGATATCCCTGCGGGACGATTTTGACGCCTGCGCCGACGATCACCAGCGCGACAAAAATAAGAATAGGAATAAAAATGAGCATTGATGAAACCTCCTGTTGTGCTGTCCTTTACTGCCTCATTAGTCAAATTATACCCGATTTATCAAGGTGGGCTCCCCTATAATAAATTACAGGGATAGACTATCTGCACGAAAGATGTAAAAAGGGATTGGTAATGGAAGAAAGCAGCATTCTGCTTCAGTTAAAAAATGTCGCATGGCAGGCAGGGGCGACGCAGGTTCTTAATAACATCTGTTTTGATCTCCGCGCCGGAGAATTTAAGCTGATTACCGGCCAGTCCGGCTGCGGTAAAAGTACGTTACTCAAGATAGTCGCGTCGTTAATTAGCCCGAGTTCTGGTGAAATCCTTTTTGAGGGTAAGGAGATATCAACGCTTAAGCCTGAAACTTATCGCCAGCAGGTCTCTTATTGCGCGCAAACGCCCGCTTTGTTTGGTGACACCGTTTACGACAATCTCATTTTCCCCTGGCAAATTCGCGACAAACGTCCGGATCCGGATGTGTTTCTGGCCGATCTGGCCCGCTTTGAGTTACCCGAGACGATCCTCAAAAAAAATATCAATGAGCTATCCGGCGGCGAAAAGCAGCGCGTCTCGTTAATTCGTAATTTGCAGTTTCTGCCGAAAATTCTGCTGCTTGATGAAATCACCAGCGCGCTGGATGAATCCAACAAGCGTAATGTGAACGAATTAATTCACCACTATGTTCGCGATAAGAATATTGCTGTGCTGTGGGTGACGCATGACAAAGATGAAATTGATCATGCGGATAACGTCATAACCCTTCAACCGCACGCCGGTGAAATGCAGGAAGTAAGTAATGAACGAGCATAATATTACCAATGAATCCCTGGCGTTAGCGATGATGCTGGTGGTGGTCGCGATACTGATCAGCAACAAAGAAAAGCTGGCGCTGGAAAAAGATATTCTCTGGAGCGTTTGCCGGGCAGTGGTTCAGCTTATTATCGTGGGCTACGTGCTGAAATATATTTTCGGCGTCAACCATAGCATTCTGACCTTATTGATGGTGCTGTTTATCTGCTTTAATGCGGCCTATAACGCGCAAAAACGCAGTAAATATATTGATAAAGCTTTTCTCTCGTCGTTTATTGCTATTACGGTGGGAGCGGGGCTAACGCTTTCGGTGCTGGTTCTTTCAGGCTCTATCGAGTTCACGCCGATGCAGGTCATCCCGATCTCCGGCATGATTGCAGGCAATGCGATGGTGGCGGTGGGGCTGTGTTACAACAATTTGGGGCAGCGGTTTAACAGCGAGCAGCAGCAAATTCAGGAAAAACTCAGCCTCGGCGCAACGCCGATGGTGGCTTCTGCACCGCTTATTCGCGACAGCATTCGCGCCTCGCTGATCCCGACGATTGATTCAGCGAAGACCGTGGGGCTGGTGAGTTTACCGGGAATGATGTCAGGACTGATCTTTGCAGGTATTGACCCGGTAAAAGCAATTAAGTATCAGATTATGGTGACGTTTATGCTGCTTTCAACCGCCAGCCTGTCGACCATTATCGCCTGCTACTTAACCTATCGGAAGTTCTATAATTCGCGCCACCAACTGGTGGTGACGCCATTAAAGAAACCGTGATGTGATGCCGTATGGCGGCTACCGCC
>NZ_SZWU01000015.1:240894-268996 GCF_005280935.1 Citrobacter sp. wls757
TGTTGGTTGTGTTTGTAGGCCCGATAAGCGTAGCGCCATCGGGCATGATGAACCAATTAGTACAGCAGCGCGTACAGCTGACGACGGTATTTGGAAGCCAGCGCATCGCCGGTTCCTAATGCGGCAAGGATCTCCTGGAAGGTCTTACGTGCCTGACCATCGGCAGCCGTAAGATCTTTCTTCAGGTGGCTGAACAGTAATTCCAGCGATTCCTCGTTGCGCCCGACCTGGTGCAATTGAATAGCCAACTGCGTTGCCAGCGCCGCATCCTGTGGATTGCTGGCGACCTGCTGTTGCAACTGTTGGATTTCCGGCGTATCAGCGGCCTGCTTCAGCAGTTCGATCTGTGCGATCAGCCCTTGATAGCGGGTGTCCTGATCCTGCAACGGAATGGTTTTCAGTACCGCTTCGGCTTCATCAGAACGGTTCAGGGCGATTTGCGTTTCCGCCAGCAGCAGACCGATTTCGCTGCTCTGGTTGGAGATCTGCCAGGCTTCTTTCAGCAGCGGCAGCGCATCCGCGTGATTACCGGCTTCGATGAATTCGATAGCCTGGCGTGCTTTCAGCTCTTCTTCGCTCGGCAGCACTTTCTCCAGCAGCGCGCGAATAACCTCTTCCGGTTGCGGGCCCTGGAATCCATCTACCGGCTGGCCGTTCTGGAACAGATAAACCGTAGGGATCGCGCGCAGACCAAACTGGGAGGCGATCATCTGCTCGGCGTCGCAGTCCAGCTTAGCGAGAATAAACTGACCGTTATACTGGGCGGCAAGGCTCTCCAGTACCGGCGTTAATTGCAGACAATGCTGGCTGCGCTCAGACCAAAAATAGAACAGGACCGGCGTGGTCATCGACTGTTCAAGGGTCTGCTGTAGGTTCGATTCGTTAATGTTAACAATATTCTGTGTGGACATGGAGTTACTCTCTTTTGTCGATTTCTTGTTACATGGGGGCTGACGCGCGAGCTTCAACTCAACCCTGTAAAATTTTGTCCATTATGCGGCCAGGCAACAGGCGTTTAAGCAGCATCACTGCCCAGGTCACCAGCGTAACCGGATAACGTAGCTTTGGTTTATCGCTCTCAAACGCATGACGCACTTTGGCGACAACCGCTTCTGGTCCCAGCGTAAAACGCGCGGCAATGCCGGGATTTTCAACGGGAGCATCGCTCTGGGTCTGGTTGACGTTTTCGGTAAAGCGGGTACGGATGGGGCCAGGTTCAATCAGGCTGATCTTAATCCCGCTGTGGCGCAGTTCCATACGCAGTGCGTCGGACCAGGCTTCCAGTGCATATTTGCTGGCGGCATAGGCGCCGCGTCCCGGCGTTGAGATCAATCCCATTACCGAGGAGGTCATCACGATGCGCCCTTCGCCGTGGGGTAACATGGCAGGTAACAGGCGCATGGTAAGCTGATGTGCGCCAAAGAAGTTGGCGGAAAACTGCTGTTCCATCTGTTCACGGCTGATGGTGGGCAGGGGACCATAGACACCGTATCCGGCGTTGTTAAAGATCCCATATAAACGATTATCGGTCAGGGCGATCACTTCATCGGCGGCACGATCCACGCTTTCGGGTGAATCCAGATCCAGCAACACGCCAGTGAATCCCATGCTGTTCATACGCGCGACATCGTCAGGTTTGCGACAGCCTGCCAGAATTTGAAAACCCTGGCGCTTTAGCTCAAGCGCGCTTTCCAGGCCGATTCCGCTGGAACATCCTGTTATTAAGACCGATTTTTGCATAACTTTACCTGTCAGGATCTCCGTTGAATTACGAGTCGTGATTTACTATATCCGTCATACTTCAAGTTGTCTGCGCGTTGGCTACGCTCGCTCACCCCAGTCACATAGTTATCTATGCTCCTGGGAACTCTCTCACTTGCCGCCTTCATACAACTCGAATTATTTAGGATAGAAAAGGGGTGAGATGTTGCGCCATCCAGTCGGCGATAAACGGCTGGGCGTCACGGTTAGGATGGATACCATCATTCTGCATCCACTGGGGTTTCAGATAAACCTCTTCCATGAAAAATGGCAGCAGAGGAATATCAAACTCTTTGGCGAGCTTTGGATAAATCGCGCTAAAGGTTTCATTATAACGGCGACCGTAGTTTGCCGGCAGACGAATTTGCATCAGCAGTGGTTCGGCATTTGCCGCTTTCACGTCCTGCAAAATTGTTCGCAGGGTTTGTTCGGTTTGCGCAGGTGCGAAGCCGCGCAGGCCGTCGTTGCCGCCAAGTTCGACCAGCACCCAGCGCGGCTGGTGCTGCTTGAGTAATGCAGGCAGACGGGCCAGACCTTGCTGCGAGGTGTCGCCGCTAATGCTGGCATTCACCACCGGCGTTTTGGTTTGCCATTTATCATTAAGTAGCGCAGGCCACGCGGCGCTGGCGGACATTCGGTATCCGGCGCTCAGGCTGTCACCCAGAATTAATAACGTGTCCGCTGCGGCGGCGCGGAAAGTTAACAGGACCAGGAACAGGAAAGGCCAATGCCAGCGGAAAACATTGTTGAAGTTCATCATCTTAAGAAATCCGTCGGTCAGGGTGATCATGAGCTATCCATCCTTACCGGAGTTGAACTGGTTGTCAAACGCGCCGAGACCATTGCGTTGATTGGCGAGTCGGGATCGGGGAAATCCACGCTGCTGGCGATTCTCGCCGGGCTTGACGATGGCACCAGCGGTGAAGTCAGCCTGGTGGGGCAGGCGCTGCACACCATGGACGAAGAAGCCCGGGCGCAACTGCGGGCGCGGCACGTGGGTTTTGTCTTCCAGTCATTCATGTTAATTCCGACCCTCAACGCGCTGGAAAACGTCGAACTGCCCGCGCTGTTGCGCGGCGAAAATAGCGGAAAAAGTCGTGACGGGGCAAAAACGCTGTTGGAACAACTGGGACTGGGAAAACGTCTTGATCATCTTCCGGCCCAGCTTTCCGGCGGGGAGCAGCAGCGCGTGGCGCTGGCGCGAGCGTTTAACGGTCGCCCTGACGTGCTGTTTGCCGATGAACCAACGGGCAACCTCGATCGCCAGACCGGAGACAAAATAGCCGACCTGTTGTTTTCTCTGAACCGGGAACACGGCACCACCCTGATTCTGGTGACGCATGACCCGCAGTTGGCGGCGCGTTGCGACAGGCGCTTACGTCTGGTGAATGGACAGTTGCAGGAGGAGGCATGATTGCACGCTGGTTCTGGCGCGAATGGCGCTCGCCTTCACTACTGATTGTCTGGCTGGCGCTGAGCCTGGCGGTAGCCTGTGTGCTGGCGCTGGGCAATATCAGCGATCGTATGGAAAAAGGGCTGAGCCAGCAAAGCCGTGAGTTTATGGCGGGCGATCGGTCGTTACAAAGTTCGCGTACCGTGCCGAAAGCGTGGATTGACGAGGCGCGACAGCGTGGCCTGAAGGTGGGCGAACAGCTCACCTTTGCCACCATGACTTTTGCCCGGGATACGCCGCAGCTGGCGAACGTCAAAGCGGTAGATAATGTGTATCCGATGTACGGCACACTGCAAACCAACCCGCCGGGACTGAAACCGCAGCCGGGCTCGGTTCTGCTGGCCCCACGTCTGATGGCGCTACTCAACTTAAAAGTCGGTGATTCCATCGACGTTGGCGATGCCACGCTGCGTATTGCCGGGGAGGTGGTGCAGGAGCCGGACTCTGGTTTTAATCCGTTCCAGATAGCACCGCGTCTGATGATGAACATGGCGGATGTCGAAAAAACGGCGGCGGTCCAGCCGGGAAGCCGCGTGACCTGGCGCTATAAATTTGGCGGGACGCCATCGCAACTGGAAGCCTATGAAAAGTGGCTGCTGCCACAGTTAAAGCCTGAACAGCGCTGGTATGGGCTGGAGCAGGATGAAGGGGCGCTGGGGAAATCACTTGAGCGTTCGCAACAGTTCTTGCTGCTTTCGGCGCTGTTAACGCTGTTGCTGGCGGTCGCCGCGGTTGCCGTGGCTATGAGCCATTATTGCCGCAGCCGTTACGATCTGGTGGCTATTCTGAAAACGCTCGGTGCGGGCAGAGCGCAACTGCGCAGGCTGATTGTTGGTCAATGGCTAATGGTGCTGGCGCTGTCTGGCGTGACCGGCGGGCTGTTCGGACTGTTATTCGAGCGCGTGCTGGTGCTGCTGCTCAAGCCGGTTCTGCCTGGAGAACTACCGCCTGCCAGCCCCTGGCCGTGGTTATGGGCACTAGGCACCATGACGGTGATTTCGCTATTGGTGGGGTTACGCCCTTACCGCCTGCTGCTGGCAACGCAGCCGCTGCGGGTGCTGCGCCGTGACGTGGTGGCAAACGTCTGGCCCCTGAAGTTTTATTTGCCAGTGGTCGTGATAGTCGTGATTGCACTGCTTGCTGGACTGATGGGCGGAAGTCCACTGCTGTGGGCGGTACTGGCTGGTGCGGTGGTACTGGCGCTGTTGTGCGGGGTGCTCGGCTGGATGCTGCTCAACGTGCTGCGTGGTCTGACGCTCTCCTCACTGCCGCTGCGTTTGGCGGTCAGTCGACTGTTACGCCAGCCGTGGTCAACGCTCAGCCAGCTATCGGCATTTTCGCTTTCCTTTATGCTGCTGGCGTTGTTACTGGTGCTGCGCGGCGATCTGCTCGACCGCTGGCAGCAGCAAATGCCGCCGGAAAGTCCGAACTATTATCTGATCAACATTGCCACCGAGCAGGTGGTTCCGCTGAAGGCTTTCCTGTCCGAGCATCAGGTGATCCCGGAATCGTTCTATCCGATTGTGCGGGCGCGTCTGACGGCTATCAATGAGAAGCCGACCGAAGGCAATCAGGATGAGGCGCTGAACCGCGAGCTTAACCTGACCTGGCAGGATACCCGACCGGATCATAACCCGATAACCGCCGGAAGCTGGCCGCCAAAAGCGGGCGAAGTGTCGATGGAAGAGGGGTTAGCGAAACGGCTGAACGTCAAACTCGGCGATCGGGTGACTTTTATGGGCGATACCCAGGATTTCAGCGCCACGGTCAGCAGTCTGCGTAAAGTGGACTGGGAAAGCTTGCGGCCCAACTTCTTCTTTATCTTCCCCTCCGGCGCGCTGGATGCTCAGCCGCAAAGCTGGTTAACCAGCTTTCGCTGGGAGAACGGCAACGGCATGCTAACGCAGCTTAACCGCGAATTCCCGACCATCAGCCTGCTGGATATTGGCGCCATCCTCAAACAGGTGAGCCAGGTGCTGGATCAGGTGAGCCGCGCACTGGAGGTGATGGTGGTACTGGTCACCGCCTGTGGCATGCTGCTGCTATTGGCGCAGGTCCAGGTCGGGATGCGTCAGCGTCATCAGGAGTTGGTGGTCTGGCGCACGCTGGGAGCAGGTAAGAAGCTGCTGCGTACCACGCTGTGGTGCGAGTTCGCCATGCTCGGGATGGTTGCCGGACTGGTGGCGGCCATCGGTGCGGAAACAGCGTTGGCGGTACTGCAAACCAAAGTGTTTGATTTCCCGTGGGAGCCAGACTGGCGACTGTGGGTAGTATTACCATTTAGTGGAGCATTGCTGCTCTCTTTATGCGGCGGATGGCTCGGTTCACGTCTGCTAAAAGGTAAAGCGCTGTTCCGTCAGTTCAGTAGTTAATTCATATTCGTGATGATTACGCACCGGTTTTAAAATCGGTGCGTCTTTTTTTCTATGTAGCACAAATTGATAACTCCTTGATATTTAACAGCACAGAACAATAAAAACCCAACAACACGAGAGTATTAATAAACGTTAATATTTGTGTGCTGAATAATTGGCGGGCTATCTATCAAGGTATAAATAATGACTATAAAAAAAACAGCGCTGGCGGTATCGATCGGCGCAGCAGTGGCATTAACGACTTTCGCTTCACAGGCGGAAATCACGGTCCTGAAACAAGATCCGCAGGCGGGCAACCCGCTGAGCCGTCTTAACTTCACCGTCGGCGGAAGTATTCGTCCGCAGTTCCAGAATATGGCCGGTGACGATGGTAAGAATGGCTACAAACGTAATGGCTTCGATGGCGGTACACGTTTCCGCTTCGCCGCTGACTACTATCTGTTTGATGATATCAGTTGGGTGAGCTACTACGAGCTGGGCGTTAACTTCCCGGCAATGTTCAACTGGGATAACCACTACGCTGACGGTGCCAACGATACCACGCGTCGTATGCTGTACACCGGTCTGAAGAGTGCAACCTGGGGTACGCTGACCTTTGGTCAACAGAACAGCATTTACTATGATGTAGTCGGTGCGAAAACGGATATCTGGGACTATGACATGATCGGTCAGGCGCCAGGTAACGGTATTAATGGCGACTATGATGGTTCCTATCGTACGCGTAAATCACTGAAGTATAAGAATACCGTTGGTGATGTGGATCTCTACGCCTCTTATCTGTTCAGTGATGATTACAACCCGAACAACGGTCTGCGCTACAAGCGTAAAGGCGGCGGCTCACTGGGTGTGGATTATCACATTACCGATGACCTGACCTGGGGTACGGCGTGGAACTACACTCGCGCGGAAATGCGTGGCAACACCAGCAAAACCTACGATCAAAACATCGTCGGTACCGCGCTGAGCTGGAAACCGGACAACTGGACCTTCTCGATGGGCGGCGGTTGGTATCAAAACTTCATGACCACCAAAAAAGTCTCTGTTAACGACTACTTTGCCGGTGACGCCTGGGGTCTGGAATACTTCGCCGGTTACACCTTCCCGGTGGGTCAATATGCGCTGAAATCCGTTCAGCCGTACTTTATGGGCGACCGTATTGAGTACGTGAATGGCCGTAACTACCTGCGTACCGACAACGGCGTGGGGATCAGCTTCCAGCTGGATTACGGTTTCCGTGTTGACTACGAACACGTCTTTACCTCCAGCACCGACAATCTGGGTGACATGAACCTGGTTCGTCTGCGTTACGACTTCTAATCGAACGCCTGCCGCCCGATACGCTTGCGCTTATCGGGCCTAAGAAAGCTGTTGTAGGCCGGATAAGGCACTTGTGCCGACATCCGGCTTTTTCATACCTTCTTTCATTTAAAAACATACTCCGCAACATCATGAAATAATTTCAAGGACAGCAGGTTGTGATCTGTGTCATGTTAACAATCAGCCTGTTAACGGGCCAACAAGAACAACGTCGCAAGAACGGCGTGAGACATGACACCACAACGTTAAAATGGAGAGAATATGGGATTGCGTCAGAGTTTACGCGTCGCGACCGGGGCGCTGTTACTGGCCTGTGGATTACAGTTTGCTCATGCGAACAGTGACCCGCACACAATTGTGTTTGGCGTCGCGCCTGGGCCATACGGCGATATGGTGAAACAGGCCATTGCCCCCACGCTGAAAGAGAAAGGCTATAAGGTAGTGGTGCGCGAATTCAGCGATTACGTGCAGCCAAACATGGCGCTCTCCAACGGTAGCATTGATGCTAACCTGTTCCAGCATTCGCTCTATTTTGACAAATTCACTGCCGATAAAGGCCTGAAGCTGAGCAAGCTGATTGTGGTCCCGACGGCCGGGATGGGGTTTTACTCACATAAAATCAAAAGCCTGGATGAGTTGAAAAAAGGAGATGTGATCACGCTCTCCAACGATCCCACCAACCTGGCTCGCGGTCTGCGTTTCCTGCAGTCTATTGGCCTTATCACCATCAAAGACAATATTGATCCAACTAAAGCCTCCGAGCGCGATATCGCCAGCAATCCCAAAGGGCTGGTGTTTAAACCGCTGGAAGCGGCACAACTGCCGCGTACGCTGGACGGTGTGACCGGTGCGCTGGTCAACGGTAACTTTGCCGTGGCGGCAAAAATGGATCTCGCCAGCGCCATCAAGCAGGAACACCTGGACGAAAATCTGAAAAATATCATCGCGGTACGCAGTGAAGATGCGGATAAACCGTTCGCAAAAGATATTGTTGAGGCGGTGAAATCTCCGGCGTATCGCGCGGTGATCGACGATCCGCAAAATATCTACAGCGCCTTCCAGAAACCGGAATGGATGTCGACAGCCCAATAATCGCTGCGCACAAGGGTTAACAGGGGCAGCGACGACTGCCCTTTTCGCATTTCTGAGGTGGCTATGATTGAGATTGAGAAAGTTTGCGTGGATTTTAGCGCAGGCCGTGGACCATCAACCCGGGCGGTTGATGACGTTAGCTTGCGCATTGGCGCAGGTGAGATATTTGGCATTGTCGGGACCAGCGGCGCGGGGAAAAGTACGCTGCTGCGCACCCTGAACGCCTTAACGCGTCCGAGCCAGGGAAGCGTGAAGGTGAACGGCGTAGAAATTTCCGCGCTGGAAGGGGGGCATCTACGTAAAGCCCGTCAGCGTATCGGTATGATTTTTCAACATTTTAACCTGATGCATACCCGTACCGTGGCGCAAAACGTCGCCTTTAGTCTGAAGGCTGCCGGATGGGAGCGCAGTAAAATTGGCCCGCGCGTGAGCGAAATCCTGGCGCTGGTGGGGCTGTCAGACAAGGCGAACCGCTTTCCGGTTCAGCTCAGCGGTGGGCAAAAGCAGCGTGTGGGTATTGCCCGCGCGATTGCCAATCACCCGGATGTGCTGCTGTGTGATGAACCTACCTCGGCGCTGGACCTCGAAACCTCAGCCACGATTCTGGCGTTGCTTAAGCAGATCAACCAACAGTTGGGGATCACGATCGTGCTGATCACTCACGAGATGAACGTGATCAAATCGATTTGCGATCGCGTGGCGGTAATGTCTGGCGGCAAGGTGGTGGAGTCTGGTGAGGTGTTTGACGTTTTTGCTCACCCGCAGCACGCGTTCACGCAGCAGTTGGTGTCGCATACCCTCAATTTGACGCTGCCCGAGCGTCTGCGCCAGCATCTGCCTGGTCAGTTGCTAAAAATTCTGTTCATCGGCGATTCGGCGGAACAGCCGGTGTTGTCAGAAGTCGCGGTTAAATTTGGCGTGGCGGTGAACATTCTGCACGGCAAAATTGAATATATTGGCGAACGTGCGCTGGGGATTCTGGTCGTGCAACTGACCGCGCCGCATAACCCTTCAGCGGTGGAAGTCGCCGTGGAACATATTCGTCAACGTACTGCACAGGTGGAGGTGATTCGTGGATGATTTATTGCCGGATTTGACGCTGGCGTTTAATGAAACCTTCCAGATGCTGAGCATCTCTACGGTGCTGGCAATTATTGGTGGTCTGCCGCTCGGTTTTCTGATTTTCGTCACCGACCGGCATTTATTCTGGCAAAACCGTTTTGTGTATCTGCTCAGCTCCGTGCTGGTGAATATCATTCGTTCGGTACCGTTTGTGATCCTGCTGGTCCTGCTGCTGCCGCTAACCCAGTTTTTGCTCGGGAATACCATTGGCCCGATTGCGGCGTCGGTCCCGCTCTCAGTGGCGGCAATCGCCTTCTATGCCCGTCTGGTTGATAGCGCGCTACGTGAAGTCGATAAAGGGATTATTGAAGCGGCGGAAGCGTTTGGTGCCAGCCCGATGCGCATCATCTGCACCGTTCTGTTACCTGAAGCGAGCGCGGGTCTGCTGCGTGGGTTGACGATAACGCTGGTGAGTCTGATCGGATACTCCGCGATGGCCGGGATCGTTGGCGGCGGTGGAGTCGGCGACCTGGCGATTCGCTTTGGTTATTACCGCTACGAAACCCAGGTCATGATCGTCACCGTGGTGGCGTTGATTATTTTGGTGCAGGTCGTTCAGGTGCTGGGTGACTGGCTGGCAAAACGCGCAGATAAGCGCGACAGACACTGATCACTGTGCGTTAAGCCACTCGGCAACGTCCTGCCATGTGCCGCGAAAGACGATTTTCGCGGCTTTCTTTTCCAGCTGATAGCGATACATCGGGTCGTAATACTCATTGAGCAACGGTACCAGCCAGCCCATATGGGCGTCGGTGCTGCCCGTTGCCTGCTGTTCGCGCAGAGCCTCGTCGAGCAGGGTGGTCAGCTCGGCAAAACGTTGTAAACCCAGACGACGGCGTATAGCAAACAGGCCGTGGTGCAGATACTCGCTGTACTCCTGCCAGCCCTGGCTCTCGCCATAAGCGTGGGTAAAATCGTGGTGCATCTTCACGAAATACTCTTCGCGTAGTCGCTCCAGACGACGCTCAAAAGGATCGTCCACCACCGCAATTGATGCCAGGGTCATGCGCTCGCGCAGGCATTCTGGCAGATGATTAGCCCCGATCATGCGGCCTTCATCTTCCAGTACCCACAGACGTAAATCCTGACGGCTATCGGTTTTGAGCATTTCAACCGCCAGCAGGTTTTCAAAACTCGCCTGACTCAATTGAGGTTCAACGGTGCGCCCAAACGAGGAGCCGCGATGGTGCGCCAGACCTTCGAGATCCACACCGTTTGGCTGCTGTTGCACCAGTTGCGTTTTACCGTTCCCGGTACAGCCGCCAATTAAGACGATCGGCTTTTGCACTAATTCTTCAGTCAGATGTATCACTGCCTGGCGCAGGGCTTTGTAACCGCCTTTAATCAACGGATAGTCAATGCCGGACTCATGCAGCCACTGCTGCACAATATGCGAACGCTGACCGCCGCGCGCGCAGCATAAATAGCCCGCAGGATTTTGACGGCAGGCGTCCTGCCAGGCCCGCATTCTCTGTTGGCGGGTCTCACCCGAGACCAGTTGATGGCCGAGCGCGAGGGCGGCTTCGGGTCCCTGACGTTTATAACAGGTCCCAACGGCGGCACGTTCGTCATCGTTCATTAAGGGAAGGTTGATTGCGCCCGGCATTGCGCCCTGCTGAAATTCCACGGGGGCGCGTACATCGATTAAAGGCGTACCGGCAAGCAAAATTGCGCGGTAGTCTTGTATTGTTTGTGTGTCTTGCATAGTAAAAAACGAAACCTCAAATCATCCTGCGTACTATTTTACGCGCCAAATGAGAGGATGACTTGATTTTCAATCGCGTGCATTGTTGAAAATTGCCAAAAATCCGGCAATTTCCGGTTTTCGCTGGGTAAACAGCGTCACAATATCGTCAACTGCTTTACCTGCGCCAAACTTATGCCATGCGAGGCTTAAGGGAGAGGGGGGACGCATGGTCGGGATGATGCTACTAACCAGTTGCCCGCTATCCAGCAGCGGCTGGCAGAGCGGCTGCGGAACGAAGCCGATACCCACCCCCGCAAGATGCGCTGCAAGCTTGGTTTCCATGTCGGGGACGATTATCTCTTTTTGACCTGGAAGACGCCATGCGACCCGTTTGGTCAGGGTCCGCGCACTGTCTTCAATGTTGATAGCCGGGAAACGGCGCAGTTGCGCTTCCGTTAATGGACCGCTGATGTTTGCCAGCGGATGATCCGCCGACATAACAAATCGCCACTGAACAGAACCCAAAGGATCGAGGGTAAAGGTGTTTGCCATTGGTTCAGTGCCGGTGACGCCGATAGCCAGTGAAAATCCTTCGTACAGCAGAGAATCCCACACGCCCATATAAATCTGCCGGGAAAAGTGAAACTGAGTAAAGGGGTAGCGTGCGTTAAGCCAGGATAACAGGCGAGCGACGGCTTCAGGGCTGTACAGCAGATTGTTGACCACAATATTCACCTGGCGCTCTACTCCGTCGTTCACTTGTTGCAACTCGCTGGGCATGCTGTCCAGCCAGGCGAGCCAGTCTTTTGCCTGAGAAAGGAGATGAGAACCGGCGGCGGTTAACGTCACGCTTCGGGTGGTGCGAAAGAACAGCGCGACGCCGGTATTTTCTTCCAGAAGTTTAATACGGTAGCTGATGGTGGCTGTGGTTTTACACAAGCGGTCCGCCGCCTTGGAGAAACTTCCCGTTTCGGCGACGCCGATAAAGGTACGCAGTGTTTCCGGGTCAAACATCGTCAGCTACTCCCTCAATGATCTTCTACAAGCCTGATTTCTTGTTCTCTGATTTATAAGTATTTTTGCATAATGGCCTTGTTTAAATTGTGGTCTAAATCTAGTTTTGGAAAAATTTTCCAATTTTTGTGTTGATGTTAAATCACGAAGGTTTTAGATTGCATGGTATTGAAACCGCCACGTGTTCTGACTGCGGTTCAGCGGAATTCAGTTACGAGGAAATGATGATGAAACTTGAGGTATTACCGTTAAATCAGCACACGTTCAGCGCCTATGGCGATGTCATAGAAACTCATAAACGTGATTTTTTTCATATCAATGATGGGCTCGTTGAACGTTATCACGACCTGGCCAATGTCGAGGTCCTGGAGCAGGATCGTACGCTCATCAGTATTAATCGCGCGCAACCAGCGGCTATGCCGATTGTTGTGCATGAACTGGAGCGCCACCCGCTAGGCACCCAGGCATTTATGCCCATGAAGGGTGAGGCGTTTGTGGTGATTGTCGCGCTCGGCGAGGACAAACCCGATCTTTCCACCTTAAAAGCTTTTATCACCAATGGCCAACAGGGTGTGAATTACCACCGAAACGTCTGGCATCACCCGCTGTTCGCCTGGCAAACCGTGACCGATTTTCTGACCGTGGATCGTGGTGGTAGCGATAATTGTGATGTTGAAAGTATCCCTGCTCATGAACTCTGTTTTGCGTGACGCTATCGGCCTTCTTGCTTAATATGAACATATTGTTCATTGTTTATGCTCATATTTTGGGCCGGAGTAAATGCAGTGGTGACGGAAGTAAGACGGCGTGGCAGGCCAGGACAGGCGGAGCCGGTCGCGCAAAAGGGCGCTCAGGCGCTTGAGAGAGGCATTGCAATTTTGCAGTATCTCGAAAGAAGTGGAGGCAGTTCGTCGGTGAGCGATATTTCCGGCAGTCTGGATTTGCCGCTCTCCACGACTTTTCGCCTGTTAAAGGTTTTACAGGCTGCTGATTTTGTTTATCAGGACAGCCAATTAGGCTGGTGGCACATCGGGTTAGGCGTATTCAACGTAGGCTCCGCGTATATTCATAATCGCGATGTTCTGTCGGTAGCCGGACCGTTTATGCACCGATTAATGCTGCTGTCGGGCGAAACGGTTAATGTCGCGATTCGCAATGGTACCGAAGCGGTGTTGATTGGTCAGAAGGAGTGCAAATCGATGGTCAGAATGTGCGCACCTTTGGGTAGTCGTATGCCGCTACATGCTTCTGGTGCGGGAAAAGCACTGCTTTATCCGTTGATGGAAGAAGAGCTAATGGACATCGTCGTGAAAACGGGTTTGCAGCAATTTACGCCGACCACGTTGGTAGACTTTCCGACTCTGCTGCGCAATCTGGAACTGGCGCGCGAGAATGGCTATATCGTCGATCACGAAGAGCATGTTATTGGATTGAATTGCATCGCTTCGGCTATCTATGACGATGCAGGCAGTGTCGTCGCTGCCATCTCTATTTCGGGGCCAGCATCCAGACTGACGGAAGATCGTTTTATCAGTCAGGGGGAACTGGTACGGGATACCGCACGAGATATCAGTACGGCGCTTGGCTTAAAAGCCCCCGTAGCGTAAGTCGTAACCCGCTCAGAGGAGCGGGACTTTTTTGGATTTTTTTAAAGTTGGAAAGTTTTTCCAATAAATAGAGGTAGAAAGAAAATGGCAAAAATGAGAGCTGTTGACGCGGCAATGTATGTGCTGGAAAAAGAAGGTATCACCACCGCATTTGGGGTCCCTGGAGCCGCAATTAACCCGTTCTATTCCGCAATGCGTAAGCACGGAGGCATCCGTCACATTCTGGCTCGCCACGTTGAAGGTGCTTCCCATATGGCGGAAGGCTACACGCGTGCAACGGCAGGTAACATTGGTGTCTGCCTTGGCACTTCCGGCCCGGCAGGCACGGACATGATCACCGCACTGTATTCCGCTTCTGCCGATTCTATTCCTATTTTATGCATCACTGGCCAGGCCCCTCGCGCCCGCTTGCATAAGGAAGATTTTCAGGCTGTTGATATTGAGTCTATTGCCAAACCAGTTAGCAAAATGGCGGTAACGGTGCGTGAAGCGGCGCTGCTTCCTCGGGTTTTACAGCAGGCATTCCATGTTATGCGCTCTGGTCGTCCTGGCCCGGTGTTGATCGATTTACCTTTTGATATTCAGGTTGAAGAAATCGAATTCGATCCAGAAATGTATGAGCCTCTACCGGTGTACAAACCTGCTGCCAGCCGCAAACAGATTGAGAAAGCGCTGGAAATGCTGATTCAGTCTGAGCGTCCGGTCATCGTAGCTGGAGGTGGGGTGATTAATGCGGATGCTTGCGAACTGCTGCAACGCTTTGCTGAACTAACCAACGTACCGGTAATTCCTACGCTGATGGGCTGGGGATGTATCCCGGACGATCATGAGTTAATGGCTGGAATGGTGGGATTACAAACGGCGCATCGTTACGGAAACGCCACGTTGCTGGCTTCCGATATGGTGTTCGGTATTGGTAACCGCTTTGCTAACCGACACACCGGCTCCGTCGCAAAATATACTGAAGGGCGCAAAATCATTCATATCGATATTGAGCCGACGCAAATTGGCCGCGTTCTTTGCCCGGATTTAGGTATCGTTTCCGACGCCAAAGCCGCGCTGACTTTGCTGATTGACGTTGCTCAGGAGATGCAGAAAGCCGGACGTTTGCCTTGCCGGAATACCTGGGTTGATGAATGTCAGCAGCGTAAGCGGACGCTACTGCGTAAAACCCACTTTGACAATGTTCCGGTTAAACCGCAGCGTGTGTATGAAGAAATGAATAAAGCCTTTGGTCGTGATGTTTGCTACGTCACCACCATCGGGTTATCGCAAATTGCCGCTGCGCAAATGCTGCATGTATTTAAAGACCGTCACTGGATCAACTGCGGTCAGGCTGGCCCTCTTGGCTGGACGCTGCCGGCGGCATTAGGGGTTTGTGTTGCCGATCCTTCGCGCAATGTTGTCGGGATTTCAGGGGATTTTGACTTCCAATTCCTGATTGAAGAACTGGCAGTGGGTGCGCAATTCAACATTCCTTACATCCATGTGCTGGTCAACAACGCCTACCTGGGGTTGATTCGCCAGTCGCAGCGCGCGTTTGATATGGATTACTGCGTGCAACTGGCGTTCGAAAACATCAACTCCAGCGAAGTAAACGGCTACGGTGTCGATCACGTCAAAGTGGCTGAGGGGTTAGGCTGTAAAGCCATTCGCGTATTTAAACCTGAAGAGCTTGCTCCGGCGTTTGAACAAGCCAAAGCTCTGATGGCGCAGTATCGCGTTCCGGTTGTTGTCGAAGTGATCCTTGAACGTGTGACGAATATCTCTATGGGTAGCGAACTGGATAATGTTACCGAGTTTGAAGAGATTGCAGACGGTGCTACCGATGCGCCAACCGAAACCTGTTTTATGAAATACGAATAGAGGGAGTGACAAATGTTACGTTTCTCAGCCAATCTTTCCATGCTGTTTCTGGAATACAGTTTCCTTGAGCGCTTTGATAAAGCGGCACAATCGGGCTTTCGTGGCGTAGAGTTCATGTTTCCCTACGATTACGACATTGATGTATTAAAAGAAAAGCTGCAAAGCAACCAACTGGAACATACGCTGCATAATCTTCCTGCCGGAGACTGGGCTGCGGGTGAACGTGGTATCGCCTGTATTCCAGGTCGCGAAGACGAATTTCGTGACGGTGTGGCAGCGGCGGTTCGTTATGCGAAAGGACTTGGCAATAAGAAAATTAATTGCCTGGTGGGTAAAACACCTACGGGGTTTTCTGCCGAACAGATCCAGCAGACGCTGGTGGAAAACCTGCGCTATGCGGCAAATATGTTAGCAAAAGAAGATATTTTATTGCTGATTGAGCCGATCAACCATTTTGATATACCGGGTTTCCATCTTACCGGAACTCATCAGGCTCTGGCGTTAATTGACAGCGTCGGCTGCAATAATATCAAGATTCAGTATGACATTTATCACATGCAGCGCATGGAGGGAGAGTTAACACAAACTATGACCACATGGGCAAATAAAATAGGTCATTTGCAAATTGCAGATAACCCTCGTCGCGGAGAACCAGGGACCGGGGAAATTAATTATGACTTTATTTTTAAGTTTATCGATAAATCAGGTTATGACGGCTGGGTTGGTTGTGAATATAAACCGCTGACCACCACCGAAGCGGGATTAACGTGGATTAATCAATATCGATAATTTGTAAGGAATTTCAGGTATCGCTATTTTTTCCACTTTGTTGGAAGGGGTTTGTGTTGCCTGAATTCGGGAAAACCGGCAGATATATAAGAGGTTAAAAATGAAACTGGGATTTATTGGCCTGGGTATTATGGGATCGCCAATGGCGATTAATCTGGCTCGCGCCGGACATCAGCTACATGTGACGACCATTGGTCCAGTAGCGGAAGAACTGCTGTCATTAGGCGCGGTAAATGTTGAAAATGCACGTCAGGTAACTGATTTTGCAGATATTATCTTCATAATGGTTCCGGACACGCCGCAGGTCGAAGAAGTGCTTTTTGGCGAGCACGGCTGCGCTAAAACCTCATTGCAGGGAAAAACAATTGTCGATATGAGTTCTATTTCTCCTATCGAAACCAAACGTTTTGCTAAGCAGGTTAATGAACTGGGCGGTGACTATCTGGATGCGCCAGTCTCTGGTGGGGAAATTGGCGCTCGCGAAGGTACCTTGTCTATTATGGTTGGCGGTGAGCCAGAGGTATTTGAACGGGTCAAACCGCTGTTTGATATTCTGGGTAAGAATATCACTCTGGTAGGTGGTAATGGTGATGGCCAAACCTGCAAAGTGGCTAACCAAATTATCGTTGCCTTAAATATTGAAGCTGTTTCTGAAGCGCTGGTATTTGCCTCAAAAGCGGGGGCAGATCCGGTTCGCGTGCGCCAGGCCCTAATGGGTGGGTTTGCCTCTTCTCGTATTCTGGAAGTTCATGGTGAGCGCATGATTAAACGCACCTTTGACCCCGGCTTCAAAATCGCACTGCATCAAAAAGATCTCAATCTGGCATTGCAAAGTGCAAAGGCGCTTTCACTGAATTTACCTAATACGGCAACCTGTCAGGAATTATTTAACACCTGTGCAGCGAATGGTGGTAGCCAGTTGGATCACTCGGCAATGGTTCAGGCTCTGGAATTAATGGCAAACCACAAATTGTCATGATCGTTAGTATCGCTGTGATCTTTGCAGCGATACATTTTAATAAGGCACACTTTGGAAAGGTGCATGTCATGAGTGAAAAGAATAAATCCGGTATTGAATACTGGAAGAAGATCGTCGTCGTAATGAGTCTGGGTTGGGTTGCGATATGGATTTATCGCACCGTATTGACTCCAATTTATCCTGAGATTCAGGCATCCCTGGGTAATGTCAGCAATGCTGAAATTGGCGCCATTGCCAGCTTTTATTTCTTCGCCTATTGCAGCATGCAGATTCCCTGCGGAATTTTGGTCGATAAGCTCGGCCAGAAAATTATGCTGATGTGTGGGTTTACGCTCTTTATTATTGGCACGCTTTGTATCGCGAAAGCCACAGGACTGGCGATGATCTATGCTGGTTCGCTGATGGCTGGAGCGGGCTGTGCCTCTTTCTTTAGTTCAGCGTATTCACTTTCTTCGGCAAATGTCCCGCAGGCTCGTCGTGCACTGGCAAACGCTATTATTAATAGCGGCTCAGCGATTGGGATGGGGATAGGTTTAATTGGTTCCAGCGTGCTGGTAAAAAGCATGAGTATGGCCTGGCAAAACGTTCTGTTCCTTGTTGCCGCTGTGCTGGTTGTGATGCTGTGCGTGTTTACATTGGTTATCCGTGGCAAGGCAAAAAGCGAAACCACTGCGTCAGATCAGAAAGCGCAGACGGTAACGACGACTGAAGAGAAGAATCCGCCGCTGTTTTCGGGTCTGTTGTGCAGCGTGTACTTCCTCTATTTCTGCACTTGCTATGGTTATTACCTGATCGTGACCTGGCTTCCGTCTTATCTGCAAACTGAAAGAGGGTTTGACGGTGGTGCAATTGGAGTGGCCTCGGCGCTGGTTGCTGTAGTGGGTGTCCCTGGCGCATTGTTCTTTAGCCATCTGTCCGATAAGTTTCGCAACAGCAAAGTCAAAGTTATTCTTGGACTGGAAATTATGGCCGCAGCCATGCTGGTATTTACAGTGTTATCACCAAATACCACGATGCTGATGGTCAGCCTGACTCTGTACGGTTTACTCGGCAAAATGGCGGTGGATCCGATTCTGATCTCCTTTGTCTCTGAGCAGGCATCGTCGAAAACGCTGGGCAGAGCATTCAGCCTGTTTAACTTTTTTGGTATGAGTTCAGCGGTTATCGCACCAACATTAACCGGATTTATTTCTGATTTAACGGGCTCAAAAGAGATAAGCTTTGTCATCTCCGCTTGTCTGGTTGTTACCGGAACGCTTATTTTTGCTGGCGTTGCGCTATATAAAAAGAAAGCAACACCTATTATTGCTTCAGCTTAAAATATAATAAAAATTAGTTGTATTATTTTCTTTATTGTTTTTGTTCCGCATAGCTAAACCCATTACAACGTTATCCGATACGTGACAAGAGGGATTTATGGAACATCAAAGAGATCTATACCAACAACGTGGTTATAGTGACGACTTATTACCAAAAACGGCAGCACAAAGAAACTGGAAAACATTCAACTATTTTACTTTATGGATGGGTTCTGTGCATAACGTACCTAATTACGTTATGGTTGGAGGGTTCTTTATTCTTGGGCTTTCCACATTCAGTATTATGCTGGCTATTATTATTAGTGCATTGTTTATTGCGTTAGTCATGGTAATGAACGGTGCCGCCGGAAGCAAATACGGCGTACCTTTTGCAATGATTCTCCGTGGATCGTATGGTGTACGCGGAGCGCTCTTCCCGGGACTGTTGAGAGGGGGGATTGCCGCAATTATGTGGTTCGGACTGCAATGCTATGCCGGATCGCTGGCATTTCTAATTCTGATTGGCAAAATATGGCCAGGTTTTTTAACGTTGGGTGGTGACTTTACATTACTAGGGTTATCTCTGCCGGGGTTAATCACATTTCTTATTTTTTGGCTTATCAACGTCGGTATTGGTTTTGGTGGTGGTAAAGTATTAAATAAATTCACCGCAATCCTCAATCCCTGTATTTATATTGTATTTGGCGGGATGGCCATTTGGGCGATATCGTTGGTAGGGATTGGACCGATTCTCGACTACATTCCCAGTGGGGTGCAAAAAGCGGGGAACAGCGGATTCTTGTTCCTTGTCGTCATCAACGCAGTCGTTGCTGTATGGGCTGCTCCGGCGGTAAGTGCATCCGACTTCACGCAAAACGCCCATTCATTCCGTGAACAGGCGTTGGGTCAAACACTAGGACTTATAGTCGCATATGTATTATTTGCTGTTGCCAGCGTGTGCATTATCGCCGGTGCTAGTATTCATTACGGAATGGATACCTGGAATGTGCTGGATATCGTACAGCGTTGGGACAGTCTGTTCGCCTCATTCTTCGCGGTACTGGTTATTCTGATGACAACTATCTCAACAAACGCTACGGGTAATATTATCCCGGCGGGTTATCAGATTGCCGCTATTGCACCGACTAAATTAACGTATAAAAACGGTGTATTGATCGCCAGTATTATTAGTTTGCTAATTTGTCCGTGGAAGTTAATGGAGAATCAGAACAGTATTTATCTGTTTCTCGATATCATTGGTGGGATGCTTGGCCCTGTTATTGGAGTTATGTTAGCTCACTACTTTGTGGTTATGCGTGGCCAAATCAATCTTGATGAATTATATACCGCGAGCGGTGATTACCAATATTATGATAACGGGTTTAACCTGACAGCATTTTCCGTAACGTTAGTTGCCGTAATTCTTTCACTGGGTGGCAAGTTTATTCCATTCCTTGAGCCTTTATCGCGAGTGTCGTGGTTTGTTGGGGTTATTGTCGCTTTCGTGGCATATGCCTTACTGAAAAAAAGAACGGGTGCGCAGCCAGCTGGCGTACAAAAAGTTACAGGCCAGATGTGATGTAATCAGTAAGCGCATTTTATTAAAAGTGCGTTATTTATAAAAACTATCTGTATCCATACAAGGAGTTTGTTATGTCTTTTGATTTAATTATTAAGAACGGTACTGTTATTTTAGAAAATGAAGCTCGTATTGTTGATATTGCCGTACAGGCAGGAAAAATCGCCGCCATTGGCGAGAACCTGGGGGAGGCAAAGCAGGTCATGGATGCGACGGGTCTGGTGGTTTCACCGGGCATGGTTGATGCGCATACCCATATCTCTGAGCCGGGCCGTACGCACTGGGAAGGCTATGAGACCGGAACGCGTGCCGCGGCAAAAGGCGGTATCACCACGATGATCGAAATGCCTCTCAACCAACTGCCAGCGACGGTGGATCGTGAAACCATTGAACTGAAATTTGATGCGGCAAAAGGCAAGTTGACCATCGATGCTGCGCAGCTTGGCGGTCTGGTCTCTTATAACCTCGATCGCTTACACGAGCTGGATGAGGTCGGTGTTGTCGGCTTCAAATGCTTTGTTGCCACCTGCGGTGACCGCGGTATCGATAATGATTTCCGTGATGTTAACGACTGGCAGTTCTACAAAGGCGCGCAGAAGCTGGCTGAAATGGGACAGACGGTACTGGTGCATTGCGAAAATGCGCTCATCTGCGATGAGCTTGGCGAGGAAGCTAAACGCGAAGGCCGCGTGACGGCGCATGATTATGTGGCCTCACGTCCGGTATTTACCGAGGTGGAAGCTATTCGTCGCGTGTTGTATCTGGCAAAAGTCGCCGGTTGTCGCTTGCACGTTTGCCACATTAGTAGCCCGGAAGGTGTGGAAGAAGTGACCCGCGCTCGTCAGGAAGGTCAGGATGTGACCTGCGAATCTTGTCCACATTATTTCGTGCTGGATACCGATCAGTTTGAAGAGATTGGCACCCTGGCAAAATGCTCTCCGCCGATCCGCGATCTGCAGAACCAGCAAGGTATGTGGGAAAAATTGTTTAACGGTGAGATTGACTGCCTGGTATCCGACCACTCTCCATGTCCTCCAGAAATGAAGGGCGGAAATATCATGCAGGCGTGGGGCGGTATTGCCGGACTGCAAAGCTGCATGGACGTTATGTTTGATGAAGCCGTGCAAAAACGCGGTATGTCACTGCCGCTGTTTGCAAAATTGATGGCAACCAATGCTGCAGATATTTTTGGTCTGAAGCAGAAAGGACGTATCGCCCCGGGTAAAGATGCTGACTTCGTCTTTATTCAGCCGGACAGCAAATACGTTCTGAAAAATGAAGATCTGGAATATCGCCATAAAGTCAGCCCGTATGTTGGCCGTACAATTGGCGCGCGCATTACGAAAACCATTCTGCGTGGTGATGTTATTTATGACATCGAGCAGGGTTTCCCTGTATCGCCAAAAGGTCAATTTATCCTTAAACATCAACAATAATGTGATGTGAATTAATGCCCGTCATGCTGGCGGGCATTCTCTATTTTAAGGTATGAATATGCTTCCTGTTATTAACCGCGAAAGTTTGTTATCCGGCTTTCAGTGGTTTTTCTTTATTTTTTGTAATACGGTCGTGGTCCCGCCAACGCTGGTTTCTGCTTTTCATCTCTCCGCGAACAATCTGCTAATGCTTACGCAGTACGCTTTTTTAACGACGTCGCTGGCCTGTCTTGCCCAGGTAATTTGTGGCCATCGCCGTGCCATTATGGAAGGGCCAACCGGTTTATGGTGGGGAACCATTCTGACGATTACCCTGGCTGAGGCGTCACGAGGAACCCCGCTCAATGATATCGCCACCAGTCTGGCCGTTGGAATTGTGATTTCCGCTGTTCTGACGATGATTATCGGCTTTAGTGGCTTAGGGCATCGATTAGCCCGGCTTTTTACCCCGACGGTTATGGTCTTTTTTATGCTGTTGCTCGGCGCGCAGCTGACCACCATCTTTTTTAAAGGCATGCTGGGTTTACCCTTTGGCATTGCTGATACCAGCGTCAAAATTCAACTGGCTCCCTTTAGCCTGGCAGTTGCCGTGATGTGCTTCATCCTTGCGATGATCATCTTTTTACCGCAGCGGATCTCACGCTATGCCCTGTTGGTGGGCGCAGTAGTAGGGTGGGGGCTTTGGCGATTGTGTTTTCCATCGACATCCCTGCCGTCCGGCGAATTAAGCTGGCAGTGGTTCCCGTTAGGCAGCCATGGCAGACTGTTACCGGGCATTATTCTGACGGCGGTTATCACCGGCTTGGTGAATATCAGTAATACCTATGGTGCGGTGCGCGGCACAGATGTTTTTTATGCGCAACAAGGCTCCAGCAGCTCGCGTTATCGTCGCAGTTTTATCATTTCCGGCTTTATGACGCTGGTGACAGTACCCTTTGCGGTGATTCCATTTTCACCTTTCGTCTCTTCTATCGGCCTGTTAACACAAACTGGCGACAGCTCGCGAAAATCATTTATTTGCGGCAGCGTATTATGTTTATTCGTGGCGATAGTGACGCCGCTAACCCGCTTATTTTGCGCCATTCCGCTGGCGATCAGCAGCGCCGTGATGCTGGTTTCTTATCTTCCGTTGCTTTATTCCGGTCTGGTATTTAGCCAGCAAATCACATTTACCGCACGAAATATTTATCGACTGGCGCTCCCGCTGTTTGTCGGCATTTTTTTGATGGGGCTGCCTCCGGTTTATTTACAAGATCTTCCGCTGACTATTCGGCCATTACTGAGCAATGGCTTGCTGGTGGGGATTTTACTGGCAGTGCTTATGGAAAATCTCATTCCATGGGAACGCATTAAATAACACGATGAAAAGGATTGATGATGAAAATTGTAATTGCGCCAGATTCATTTAAAGAGAGCTTAAGTGCCGACCAATGCTGCCAGGCAATTAAAGCCGGATTTTCAGCCATATTCCCTGATGCAGAATATATTTGTTTGCCGGTTGCTGACGGTGGAGAAGGAACCGTGGATGCAATGGTGGCGGCAACAGGGGGAAAAGTTATCTCTGTGGAAGTCTGCGGGCCGATGGGGGAAAAGGTCATGGGGTTTTATGGCCTGACTGGTGACGGAAAGACCGCAATTATTGAAATGGCGGCGGCGAGTGGGCTGATGTTGGTCGAACCGCAGGCGCGTAATCCTCTCCTGGCTTCAAGTTACGGTACCGGTGAGCTGATTCGGCATGCGCTGGATGCAGGTATTCGTCATATTATTCTTGGTATTGGCGGGAGTGCCACGGTTGATGGTGGTATGGGGATGGCTCAGGCGCTTGGCGTGCGTTTTCTTGATGCACAGGGCGTGTCATTAAATGCAGGAGGCGGTAGCTTGTCTCGTCTGGCGAGCATCGACCTGCAACAGTGCGATCCGCGACTGAAAGCATGTCGCATTGACGTTGCCTGTGATGTGGATAACCCGTTGGTTGGCCCGCGCGGCGCCGCAAGGGTATTCGGCCCGCAGAAAGGGGCGACGCTTGAGATGGTTGAGATACTGGAAGAAGGGTTACTCAACTATGCCCGTGTGCTGCAAACACTGACCGGTGAGGATGTTGCTCAGGTTGCGGGCGGTGGGGCGGCCGGTGGAATGGGGATTGCAGCGGTTATCTTCCTGCAGGCCAGCATGAAGCCAGGTATCGAGATTGTGCTGCAGGCAGTACAGCTGGAGCAATCCATCAAAGATGCGGCGTTGGTTATCACCGGCGAAGGGCGTATTGATTCACAAACGGTCGGCGGTAAAGCGCCAATTGGCGTAGCGTCGGTGGCCATGCAGCATAACGTTCCCGTTATTGGTATCGCTGGGGTGTTGGGAGAAGGCGTGGAGGTGGTTCACGATCACGGTATTGATGCGGTATTCAGTATTTTGCCGCGCCTCGCTCCGTTAGCCGAAGTGCTGGCGAGCGGCGAAACCAATCTCTATCACTGTGCGCGTAATATCGCCTGTGCAATGAAACTGGGCCAGGTTGTGAATCAGCGTTAAGCATAAAAAAAGCCACGGTATTAACCGTGGCAAAACCCAACATAGCTAAATAAAAAATTATCAGGCGGGCTGTACGCCGTTAGATCTCAACATCCCGGTTGCAATCTTTAGAATAGATATAGCTGAATGCTTCACCACGACCCACGCCGTATCCGGCCTGCAGGGAATAAGCGCCCATAAAGATGTAGTCGCCTTTTTTCACAGGTATCCACTGATTGTCGAGGTTATAAACCCCCTGGCCTGAGAGAATATAGGCACCGTGTTCCTGTACGTGCGTTTCGATATAACCGTGGCTGGCGCCCGGCTCGAACGACAGAATGTGCATATTCATATCGAAGCCCAATTCTTTAGGCAGGAAATCCAGCAGGATCACGTCATCCATGCCTTCATAATGAATACGTTCTAACTGGTTGGCGTTACCGGAAACCAGCCACGGCGAATGACCTGCTACTGGTGTATAACGACGTTTGTATAAAAACAGCTGGCTGTCTTCTGTTTGGGCATTGCTAAAGGTGAGCAGCTCGCCAGGTGGGCAATAAAGGTATCCACCCTGAGTTAAAGCGAACGTTTTACCCTCTGCTTTTGCCTCAATTTTTCCGGAAATAACATAAACGAACGTTTCAATGCCTTCACCACCGAAACCACTCTGGTTGCCACCGTTCTGGTGCAACGTCACCAGATAATCAACAAACGATGCGCCCAGTTTTGGCGTTGACAGGATGGTAACGTCACTGTTTTCAAAACCCGGAATGATATTTTTAACCAGTCCATCGGGGGTTAAGAGGGCGAAGTTGCCGTGTTTTACAATTGCGCGGTTAGCCAGTAAATCATCGCGGTAACCCGTGACGTTATTCACATATCCCATTGTTGACTCCTTATTTCTGCCAGGCAAGTTGATGAAGCATTAATGCCAGAGTTTTGACCCCTTCGGCAAGGTCGTTAATATTTGTTCGTTCAGCGGGGTTGTGGCTGATACCGTTAATGCTGGGCATGAAAATCATGCAGGTCGGCACACGGGGAGCGAAAATTTGCGCATCGTGGCCCGCACCACTGTGCATCACCCGGTAGTTCAGCTGTTCCTTTTCACACAGTTCGGTGAGGGTGGCGACCAGTTTTGTGTCCATCGGGACCGGCGTTTCGTCCATCCACAAATCGATATCAATGCCGATATCCATTTCATCGCAGATGGCGCGCATGTCATTTTCCAGTTGCTGAGTAAAATCACGCAGCACTTCGGCGTCGGTATGACGGCAATCGATCGTGAAAGTCGTTTTTCCTGGCACCACGTTGACGGTGTTTGGCTGCGGCTCAACTTTGCCAAAGGTTAGTACCAGAGGATCGCCATGTTTTTTGGCTTTCTCAATCGACTGGCTACAGATACGGCTGAAGGCGTAAACGGTGTCGCGACGGTAGCTCAGCGGCGTTGTCCCCGCATGGTTGGATTCGCCGTTCAGCGTTACCGTATAGCGGCGCTGCCCGACAATCGCGCTGACAACGCCGATGGACTGACCATTGCTTTCAAGCACGCACCCTTGCTCGATGTGCAATTCAACAAAGGCTTTGATGTCAGTGCGAGCGTGAAGTGGTTCTGCGGGGAGCGTAAAGCCGCAGGTGTTCATCGCATCAACAAAACGTGTGCCTTTGGCATCCTGGATGTTGCGAACGTCATCGGGATTTGCCAGCCCAAAGATGTTCTTACTGCCCCAGAAGACATACGGGAATCGACTGCCTTCTTCTTCTGCCATAGAAACTACTTCGACCGTTTTCAGCGGCGCGCCGTAGGTGGTCTTAAGCCAGTCAATCGCTAGCCACGCAGCCAGTGCGCCAAACTGGCCGTCAAGATTGCCGCCGTTGACGACGGTATCAATGTGCGAGCCACTTAAAATTACCTGTTCCGGGGATTCGCTCCCGCGCAGGCGACCGTATAAATTGCCCACTTCATCAAAACGCGTTTCCAGACCGCTGGCGTCCATCCGTTTTTTGAATTGCTGTTGTGTTTCAAGCCATTCTGGCGAGTACAGCAAGCGTGTCATCCCACCTGTAGGATCTGCGCCAAAGGAAGAGAGCCAGGGGAGGGTTTCTTCTATTGCGTGACGAAAATGTTTGATCATATGAAATTCCTGTTTCAATAATTATTGCGCAAAGGGATTTTTGGTTTCGTATGACTTCAAATAAAGGGCATCGGAAATCAGGTATTGATAGATATCGTCAACGATGTCGATGCCATGGGCCGCAGCATTGCGTTGATTAATATCTTGATCTTGTCCAGGGTAATAAACTTGTTTAAAACCAGGTGCAGGCGTAACGGCATTTAACTCTTGCATGGTTTGGCTGAGATGCTGACGAAATAATTGGCTGGAGGAGAAAAACTCGGGATTAATAACCAAATGCAGTTGGCCTAAATTACGCCCCGCATGCAAATCTTCATACATGGAACTGACCTGACGACCAAATGGTAATCCCAGCAGAATGCCGGATAGCACATCGATCATCATCATCAGACCATAGCCTTTTGGCCCAGCAGCAGGTAGCAATGCATTGACAGCAAAAGGGTCGGACGTCGGCGCACCGTTTTTATCGACAGCCCAGGTATCGGGAATCGGTTCGTTACGCGAGCGGGCATCGAGAACTTTACCCCAGGCTTGCACCGTTGTGGCCATATCAAATGTCATGACATCGTCACCTTCTCCAGGTGCCGCGAAGGCTAATGGGTTGGTTCCGTAGTAAATATCCGCGCCGCCGAAAGGTACAACCATCGGGTCGGACTGGCAAACGGAGAGGCCGATAAGTCCAGCATGGGCGGCTTGTTGCACGAAGTAGGAAATGGCTCCGCTGTGTCCCATTCGGCTAATTCCGACAACGGCGACACCATTTTTTTTAGCAATTTCAATTGCATGCTCCATACCCATCTTTGCAGCGACTTGCCCGGCGGCGTTATCGGCATGCAAAATTGCTGTGCAGGGACCGGTATCTTCAAAACGAAATGTGGGTTCGCGGTTGGTACCGCCTTTTGAAATGCGCTCGGCATAGTATTCAACGCGTACGGCGCCATGAGAGTGAATGCCTCTGGCATCGGCATAAACCAATACCTCAGCAACCGTTGCGGCGTGCTCACGTTTTAGTCCGGCCTTGCAAAGCTTATTCTCGATAAGCTGGTGGAGTGTTTCCCGACTGATTTTCATCTGTCTTCCTTTTTAACGACGGTGTGAAGCATGACTGCCGTTAACATACCGGGAATATAAACAGATTATGTGATCCAGATACGCAAAAAAATATAGTTAGAATTTATTTGATAATCAGAGCCGATTTGCCATTTCTTTTTAAATAAATATTGCCGTTAGAAAATAACATGTAATCCTCTGGTGGTTATTAAAATTCTTTTGCTAATAAATTGTATGTGATATTAGTCACTCTATTTGTGATGCCGGATATATACCTTGAGCGACACATTAACACTACTCGTGCAATTGCCATGGGTGCAATTATTAAGGGGTTGTTATGATTCACGCCTTTATTAAAAAAGGGTGTTTTCAGGACTCTGTCAGTTTAATGATTATTTCACGCAAGCTGAGTGAGTCCGAAAATGTAGACGATGTATCGGTCATGATGGGTACGCCGGCGAATAAATCGCTGCTGGAAACGACCGGGTTTTGGCATGACGATTTTAATCAGGCAACGCCGAATGATATTTGCGTGGCTATTCGTACTGAAACGGCTGATGAAAGTATTACGCAGGCTATTTTGCAGCAACTGGATGAGTCGTTGCAGCAGTTGGCGCAGGCCACCGGGGGGAGTCAAGCGCTCCTGCAGGTCAGACGCTGGGAAAGCGCGTGTCAGAAACTGCCTGATGCGAATATGACGTTAATTTCTGTTGCTGGCGAATATGCGGCGGAACTGGCGAACCAGGCACTGGATCGCAACCTGAACGTCATGATGTTCTCCGACAACGTCACGCTGGAAGATGAAATTAAACTGAAGCGTCGCGCACAAGATAAAGGTCTTCTGGTGATGGGGCCGGATTGTGGAACTGCCATGATCGCCGGTACGCCGCTGGCTTTTGCCAACGTGATGCCGGAAGGCAATATCGGTGTAATTGGCGCCTCCGGTACAGGAATCCAGGAACTCTGTTCACAAATTGCGTTGGCCGATGAAGGTATTACTCATGCTATTGGCTTGGGGGGGCGCGATCTGAGCGCCGAGG
>NZ_SZWU01000015.1:269034-291698 GCF_005280935.1 Citrobacter sp. wls757
GGGCGGGATTAGTGCACTTACCGCACTGGAGATGCTTGGGGCAGACGACAAAAGTCAGGTGCTGGCTTTTGTGTCAAAACCACCGGCAGAAGCTGTTCGTCAGCGTATTGTTACTGCGATGAAAGCTACGGGAAAACCTGTTGTAGCGCTGTTTTTAGGTTATACCTCTGCGGTTGCCAGAGACGAGAACGTCTGGTTTGCAGCAACACTGGATGATGCAGCCCGTCTCGCTTGTTTATTGGCGCGAGTCACGGCGCGACGCAGTGCGTTTTTCACTACAGGAGATGGCGTCATTAGGGGATTGTATACCGGAGGTACGCTGGCTGCTGAAGCGGCGGGGCTGCTAGCCGGTCACCTGAATGTCCCGACGGATGCGGAACACCACCACGGGATGATGCTGGATGCCGCCGGGCATCAGATTATCGATCTGGGTGATGATTTTTACACTGTCGGGCGTCCGCATCCGATGATCGATCCCGCATTACGTAATCAGCTTATTACAGATCTGGGTTCGCAGCCGCAGGTGAGGGTGCTGCTGGTGGATGTTGTGATTGGCTACGGTGCGACAGCCGACCCGGCTGCATCACTGGCCCAGGCCTGGCAGAAAGCGTGTGCTGCGCGAGCTAGCGAGCAACCGCTGTTTGCCATTGCGACGGTCACCGGCACCGAGCGCGATCCGCAGTGCCGTTCACTGCAAATTGCCACGCTGGAAGATGCCGGTATCGCCGTGGTGAATTCACTGCCTGAGGCAACACTACTTGCCGCTGAACTGATTCGACCAGTTCAACCGTTATCTCATCAATCCGCACCTGCGCTACTGGAAAAAGTGGCGGTTATTAATTCCGGGTTACGCAGTTTTGCACTGGATTTACAGGCGGCAGAAAAGCCTGTGGTGCATTACCAGTGGGCGCCTGTCGCTGGCGGTAATAAAAAACTGGCTCGTTTATTAGAACGTTTGCAATAAGGGGTTCCAATGTTTACATCAGTGGCGCAAGCCAACGCTGCAGTAATCGAACAAATTCGTCGTGCGCGTCCGCACTGGCTGGATGTGCAACCAACTTCCTCGTTAATCAGTGAACTCAATGAAGGGAAAACACTGCTTCATGCAGGACCTCCAATGCGTTGGCAGGAAATGACTGGCCCGATGAAAGGTGCCTGCATTGGTGCATGCCTGTTTGAAGGATGGGCCAATGATGAAATAGGCGCGCTGGCTTTACTGGAGCAGGGAAAAGTCAATTTTGTACCTTGCCATCATGTTAATGCCGTGGGCCCAATGGGCGGAATCACCTCTGCCAGCATGCCGATGCTGGTGGTGGAAAATATCACCGAAGGGAACAGGGCTTACTGCAATCTCAATGAAGGCATCGGCAAAGTGATGCGCTTCGGCGCGTACGGTGAGGATGTCCAGCAGCGTTTACGTTGGATGCGTGATGTTCTGATGCCGGTCTTAAGCGCAGCGCTGGGCACTCTGGAGCAGGGTATTGACCTGACCGCCATGATGGCACAGGGCATTACGATGGGCGATGAGTTCCATCAGCGCAATATTGCTTCTTCAGCCCTGTTGATGCGTACGCTGGCCCCGCAAATTGCCCGTCTGGAACATGATAAGCAGCAGATTGCTGAGGTGATGGATTTCCTTAGTGTAACCGACCAGTTCTTCCTTAACCTGGCGATGGCTTACTGCAAAGCGGCAATGGACGCCGGAGCCCAGGTGCGTTCTGGCAGTATTGTGACGGCAATGACCCGTAATGGCGACATGTTCGGTATTCGAGTGAGCGGACTTGGCGATCGCTGGTTTACCGCGCCTGTTAACACGCCGCAGGGACTGTTCTTTACCGGTTTTTCGCAGGAACAGGCTAACCCGGATATGGGTGATAGCGCCATCACTGAAACCTTTGGTATTGGCGGTGCGGCGATGATTGCTGCGCCTGGCGTAACGCGTTTTGTCGGTGCCGGAGGAATGGAAGCCGCAAAATCCGTCTCCGAAGAGATGGCGGAAATCTATCTGGAGCGCAATATGCAGCTACAAATCCCCGGCTGGGATTTCCAGGGGGCCTGTCTGGGGCTTGATATCCGTCGCGTGGTCGAAACAGGGATTACGCCGCTGATCAATACTGGTATTGCCCATAAAGAGGCCGGTATTGGCCAGATTGGTGCCGGTACGGTCCGTGCACCGCTCGCTTGCTTTGAGCTGGCACTGGAAGCGCTGGCTGAAAGCATGGGCATTAGCTAACAGAGGCGCGCATGATGATAATCCACCCTCTGATGGGCAGCCAGCAATCTGCGGATTTTCGCCAGTCATGGCAATTGTCTGGTGTCTGGCGACGCTCGATTAACCTTGTAGCCGAAGGGGGCGCATTGTTAACGCTGCACCGCCAGGGAAGCGGCTTTAGCCCGGGGGGATGGGTGATCCGTGCACATGACTTTGATGCGCTGCGTACGTCGTTAAGTGGTAGCGAATCCCCTCAGGCTGTCCCCGAGGGGATTGTGTTGGGACCGTATCTTTTACGTCAACCTCAGCGCTGCTGTTCATTGCAAATAACCTATCGCCCTCATGCCGCGCGCCTTGCACCGGCCTGGATGGAGCGCGGCGAGGAAACGGGATTATTTGGACCGTTAATGCTGGCGGCAAGCCTGCCTTTGTGCCCCGAACTGCGTCAGTTCCGCCACTGTTTCTTATCGGCGCTTGCCGGTTTGTCGACAGACTGGCGGCAGTGGTTGGGCAAGGGACCTGGTTTAACGCCCAGTCATGATGACACGTTGACTGGCATGCTGTTGGCCGCCTGGTATTTTGGTGCGTTGAATAAGGATTCCGGTCACCGTTTCTTTGATTATTCCGGCAACCTTGAACAAGCGACGACCGTGGTTAGCGTGAGCTATTTGCGCTATGCGGCACTAGGGTACTTCGCTTCACCTTTACTCCACTTTACCCATGCTCTGCATCGCCAGGAAAGGTTGGATGCGGCGATAAATTCGCTGCTGGCGCTTGGGCATACCTCCGGCGCAGACACCTTGTTGGGGTTCTGGCTTGGACAACAAATCATAGAAGGATAGGGAATGAAAACGCTGGTTGTTGCTCTTGGTGGCAACGCATTATTGCAGCGCGGTGAGGCGCTAACGGCAGAAAATCAATATCGTAATATTGCCAGCGCCGTACCCGCCCTGGCGCGTCTGGCGCGTTCGTATCGCCTGGCTATCGTACATGGTAACGGACCGCAGGTTGGCCTGCTGTCGTTACAGAACCTTGCCTGGAAGGAGGTCGAGCCTTATCCATTAGATGTGCTGGTGGCCGAGACGCAGGGCATGATCGGTTATATGTTGGCGCAGAGCCTGACCGCAGAACCGGAAATGCCGCCGGTGACCACGGTGTTAACGCGGATTGTGGTATCCGAGGATGATCCCGCGTTTATGTCGCCGGAAAAATTTATCGGCCCGGTGTATTCGCCCGAAGAACAAACGCAACTGGAAGCGAATTACGGCTGGCATATGAAGCGTGACGGCAAATACCTACGGCGTGTTGTCGCTTCGCCAGAACCTCGCCAGATCGTAGAAAGCGATGCTATTAAGCTCTTACTCAAAGAAGGGCATGTGGTGATTTGTAGCGGGGGCGGCGGCGTGCCCGTCACTGGCGAAGGATTAGGGTCTGAAGCGGTCATTGATAAGGACCTGGCGGCGGCGTTGCTGGCTGAACAGATCGATGCCGATGGTCTGGTCATTCTGACCGATGCCGATGCGGTCTATGAAAACTGGGGGACGCCGGAGCAACGCGCGATCCGTCAGGCCTCTCCTGATGAGCTGGCGCCGTTTGCTAAAGCTGATGGTTCGATGGGCCCAAAGGTTACTGCCGTAAGTGGATATGTGAAGCGACGTGGAAAACCGGCATGGATTGGCGCGCTGTCACGCATTGAAGATACGCTGGCGGGCAAAGCCGGAACGTGTATCCGTCTGTAAAAAAAGGGGGCGTTTATATGTACGCCCCCTTTTTTCTTATTTCAGCTTTGACTGCGCCCAGATAATACCGCTGGCATATTCCGGCGGTAGCAGGGGGATAAGCGCTTCCAGCGTTGCGCTAAGGCGCGCGGTATCGCTGTCGCTCAGGTTCAGGTGACCCACCTTACGCCCTTCACGCACCTCTTTGTCATACCAGTGCAGATGCACCAGCGGCAGCTTGAGCCAGTCGTAGTTCAGGTCGCTACCAATCAGGTTTACCATCACCGAAGGGTGGTTCACCACCGGCGTCGGTAACGGCAGGTCGGTAATGGCACGTAGATGCAACTCAAACTGGCTGATGCTGGCGCCGTTTTGCGTCCAGTGGCCACTGTTGTGCACGCGCGGAGCCAGTTCGTTAATCAGCAGACCTTCCGTGGTGATGAAACACTCCATCGCCATCACGCCGACATAGCCCAGCTCCTGCATGATGGCAGAGAGCATTGCTTCAGCCTGTTCCTGCTGTCTGGCGTTAGCCTGCGGGAATACCACGCTGGTGCGCAGAATGCCGTCCTGATGGAGGTTATGGGTCAGCGGATAGAAAACGGTGCTGCCGTCGTGCGCACGAGCGCCAACCAGTGAGACTTCACCGGAGAAGTTGATTCCCCGCTCGACGATGCACTCGCCGTAGCAGTCGTCCGGCAGTTGCTCAGTTTCATTTGCGCGCAAGCGCCACTGTCCACGTCCGTCGTAGCCGCCGACGCGACGTTTCACGATCGCCAGCTCGCCAAGTTTGTCGAATATCGCAGACCATTCGCTTTTATCTGCCAGCAGCTGCCACGGCGCGGTCGCCAGACCGAGCTTGTCAAAAAGCTGCTTTTGCGTCAGACGGTCGGCAATAATCGGGAAGACGTCGCGGTTAACAAACGCCGGGTGGCGTGCCAGTTCGCGGGTGAGTGCCGTTTCCGGCCAGCGCTCAATCTCAGCGGTGATCACGCTTTGCTGAAAAGGGACCGCAGCCGGTTCAGCGTCCAGCCCGACGGGCCAGACCGCTATGCCCAGTGGCTCACCGGCCTGGCGCAGCATGCGCCCTAGCTGTCCGTTGCCAAGTACGCAGACCTGCTTCATGCGACACCTCGCGGGTCCGGGTTCTCCAGCACCTCATCGGTTTGCGCTTTGCGCCAGTCGTTCAGACGCTGGTGTAATGCTTTGTCGTGTGTTGCCAGAATTTGTGCTGCCAGCAGGGCCGCATTTGCCGCACCCGCTTTGCCGATCGCCAGCGTGCCGACCGGAATACCGCGCGGCATTTGAACGATAGAGTAGAGGCTATCTACGCCGCTCAGCGCTGCGCTTTGCACCGGAACACCGAGGACAGGCACCAGCGTTTTCGCCGCAATCATGCCAGGCAAATGCGCTGCGCCACCGGCCCCGGCAATAATCACCTGATAACCGTTCTCTTCAGCGCTTTCGGCGAAGCTAAACAGTTTGTCTGGGGTGCGGTGGGCGGAGACGACTTCAACATGATGCGGAACGTCCAGGATTTCGAAGATTTCGGCGGCGAACTGCATGGTAGCCCAGTCGCTTTTGGACCCCATCACGATGGCGACACGCGCCGGATTATTGCGGGAAGACATGCGTCTGAAAACTCCTGTGGTGCACTACACTCGACTTTTGAGGCCACAGAGAATAGCATAATTCACCGCCAAGGAAAACGATTGCGCGCTTTGCACTTCACTCTTCAAGCAGCCTCTTTGTTGGCTGCATCTGCTCACCCCAGTCACTTACTTTTGTAAGCTCCAGGGGACTCACAGATTTGCCGCCTCGATGCAACTCGAATAGTTTTGTGTAAAGAGGAACTGGGTATCTGCAGAATTAAAACGGAAAGGCGATCAGTTCAACGTCGTCAGGGGTGACTTTGATCATCGAACCTTCGGTGTGCCATGCGCCTAATACCATGCGGAAAGCGGGTTGCTCATTGGCCGTAAGCTCGTGGACGGCAGGGCGGTGGGTATGGCCGTGAATTAACCACTGAACCTGATGTTTTTCCATCTCGCTAATCACGGCCTGCTGATTCACGTCCATGATTTCCAGCGATTTGGTGGTGTTGGCTGCTTTGCTGTTGGCACGCATTTTCGCAGCGATTCGCTGGCGAACGAACAGCGGCAGAGCGAGGAACAGCTTCTGTAACCAGGGTTGATGCACTTTGGCGCGAAATGCCTGATAGCCTGCGTCGTCGGTGCATAAGGTGTCGCCATGCATGATCAGCACCTTGCGGCCATACAGGTCGAGCACTTTTTCTTCGGGAAGCAAGGTCATGCCGCTCGCACGGGCAAAACGTTTACCGAGCAGAAAATCACGATTGCCGTGAATAAAAAAGCAGGGAACGCCGGAATCAGTCAGTGATTTTATCGCCGCGGCCATTTCACGATGCAGCGGATTAGGATCGTCGTCACCAATCCAGGCTTCAAACAGGTCGCCAAGAATATATAGCGCATCGGCCTTTCGCGCATCACCGGCTAAAAAACGCAGAAAACCGGCGGTGATCGCCGGTTCTTCTGTGCAGAGGTGAAGATCTGCAATAAACAGTGTCGCCACGATTACTCGCTGACGGTCACGTTTTCGATGATAACGTCTTCTTTTGGCACATCCTGATGCATACCGCTGCGACCAGTGGAAACGCCTTTGATTTTATCAACCACGTCCATGCCTTCAACAACTTCAGCGAACACGCAGTAACCCCAACCCTGCATGCTTTCGCCGGAGAAGTTCAGGAAGTCGTTGTCTGCAACGTTGATGAAGAACTGTGCGGTTGCGGAGTGCGGAGCCTGAGTACGCGCCATCGCCAGCGTACCACGGGTGTTTTTCAGACCGTTGTTCGCTTCGTTTTTGATCGCTTCTTTCGTGGCTTTTTGCTTCATGCCTGGCTCGAAACCGCCGCCCTGGATCATGAAACCGTTAATAACACGGTGGAAAATGGTGTTGTTGTAAAAACCTTCGCGGCAGTAGTCCAGGAAGTTTTTAACTGTTTCAGGCGCTTTATCATCAAACGTTTTGATTACGATATCGCCGTGATTAGTGTGGAAAGTAACCATTTTTGCATCCTGTTCCGATAGATTGGTGCTTCGACCCCGTCAAGGGTCAGAGTTAGGGGTGTGTTATAGCATAACCGCAAGCTGCGATCACCTCGCAAAGTGTGCTGCTTCCGGTCTAAATTATGGGTATTATACAGACTTTACTATCCACACACGTCTACACGGAATCTTCGATGTTAAAAATCTTTAATACACTGACGCGCCAAAAAGAGGAATTCAAACCTATTCATGCCGGGGAAGTCGGCATGTACGTGTGTGGTATTACCGTTTACGATCTCTGTCATATTGGCCACGGACGTACCTTCGTTTCTTTCGACGTCGTTGCGCGTTATCTGCGCTTCCTCGGCTATAAGCTGAAGTATGTGCGCAACATTACCGATATCGATGACAAAATCATCAAGCGCGCGAATGAAAACGGCGAAAGCTTTGTGGCGTTGGTCGACAGAATGATCGCGGAAATGCACAGCGATTTCGATGCGCTGAATATTCTGCGCCCGGATCTGGAGCCGCGTGCTACGCACCATATCGCTGAAATTATCGAAATCACTGAACAACTGATTGCCAAAGGTCACGCTTACGTTGCTGATAACGGCGACGTGATGTTCGACGTGCCGACTGACCCGAACTACGGCCAGCTGTCGCGCCAGGATCTGGATCAGCTGCAGGCAGGCGCACGCGTTGACGTGGTTGATGTGAAACGCAACCCGATGGACTTCGTGCTGTGGAAAATGTCCAAAGAAGGCGAGCCGAGCTGGCCGTCTCCGTGGGGCGCGGGCCGTCCGGGCTGGCACATCGAATGTTCGGCGATGAACTGCAAACAGCTGGGCAACCATTTCGATATTCACGGCGGCGGTTCGGACCTGATGTTCCCGCACCATGAAAACGAAATCGCTCAGTCCACCTGTGCGCATGACGGTGAGTACGTTAATTACTGGATGCACTCAGGGATGGTGATGGTTGACCGCGAGAAAATGTCCAAATCGCTGGGCAACTTCTTTACCGTTCGTGACGTGCTGAAATACTACGATGCCGAAACCATCCGTTACTTCCTGATGTCCGGTCATTACCGTAGCCAGTTAAACTACAGCGAAGAGAACCTCAAGCAGGCGCGTTCTGCGCTGGAGCGTCTGTATACCGCGCTGCGTGGCACCGACAAATCCGTTGCTCCAGCCGGTGGCGAAGCCTTTGAAGCGCGCTTTATTGAAGCGATGGACGATGACTTCAACACCCCGGAAGCCTACTCCGTGCTGTTTGATATGGCACGTGAGGTTAACCGTCTGAAGGGTGAAGATATGGCGGCGGCTAACGGCATGGCTGCGCATCTGCGTAAGCTTTCCAGCGTACTGGGCCTGCTGGAACAGGATCCAGAAGCGTTCCTGCAAAGTGGTGCGCAGGCGGATGACGGTGAAGTTGCTGAAATTGAAGCGTTAATCCAACAGCGTCTGGATGCCCGTAAGGCGAAAGACTGGGCGGCAGCTGACGCCGCGCGTGACCGTCTCAACGAGATGGGCATCGTGCTGGAAGACGGCCCGCAGGGTACCACCTGGCGTCGTAAGTAACTCTGTAATGCCCGGTGGCGCTTACGCTTACCGGGCCGTGTAGGCCGGATAAGACGCATCGCGTCGTATCCGGCAGATTAATGTTTCCGATACCACCACAGCACACCCATCATTACGATTCCCGGCAGCCATACCCACATCAACTCCGACATGATCACCTGATGCCCGTACGGCGTGGCATAGCGTGATAGCGCAAACGGGGCGACTTTAATCACCTGCCATGGCGCGAAGAAGCGTTCATCCGACCACGGCCACAGCCAGCCGACGCCTTTGCCGCCGGTGGTGACAGAATCCAGCAGACTGTGCGACAGCAGTGAAACCGTCAGGAATAGCCAGCAGCGAATCAATCCCGCCTTAAACCATCGTCGGCCAATCAAGACGCAGAGCAGCGGTACCACGAAGGCGAACAGCAGTGAGTGGGTAAATCCCCGGTGACCAAACACGTTGCCATAGGCGACGCCGAACTTAAATGACAACACGTCGGCATCTGGCAGCATGGCCAGAACGACGCCAGCAAACAGTAATCGTGGGGGGATGACTTTAAGTCCGAGACCTAACCCTAAACAGAGCGGAACGGCCGCGTGGGTAACGATAGTGGGCATGATGATCGCTTCGTGTGGAAAAACAACATGCTATCAGTTCACTGTGAAGTGGGGATGAAGTCATTATCTGAAAACGAGAGGGGGAAGTGGCCGGATACGGTGTTAACCTCATCCGGCACTTAGGGTCACGCCACGACGTTAATGCTGTGGCCTTCAAAGCTGACGGTCTGTCCGGCAACGATTTTGCAGCGTTTACGCGTTTCAACAACGCCATCGACCTTCACTAACCCTTCGCCAATAGCAATTTTTGCCTGGGCGCCACTTTCGCTCCAGCCTTCCAGCTTCAGCAAATCGCAGAGTTCAACGTGTGGGTGTTTACCCAGTGAAAATGTGGCCATCTTAAACGTCCTTTACATCATGATATTCAACACACGCCTGCAGCGTGTTTTCGATAAGTGTGGCGACCGTCATTGGTCCTACGCCGCCGGGGACCGGCGTGATATATGACGCTCGTGCGGCCGCATCGTCAAAGACCACATCGCCAACAACCTTACCATTCTCCAGACGGTTGATGCCGACATCAATCACAATCGCACCTTCTTTGATCCACTCACCAGGAATAAAGCCCGGTTTACCGACGGCAACAATCAGCAGGTCAGCATTTTCTACGTGGCGGCGCAGATCTTTGGTGAATCGGTGGGTGACGGTGGTGGTGCACCCAGCCAGCAGTAGCTCCATACTCATTGGGCGACCGACAATATTCGAGGCACCAATGACCACGGCATTCAGACCGTAGGTATCGATGTTGTAACGCTCAAGCAGGGTAACAATACCGCGCGGAGTACATGGGCGCAGGCGCGGCGCGCGCTGGCACAGACGACCGACGTTATACGGGTGGAAACCGTCAACGTCTTTATCTGGCGCAATACGTTCCAGCACTTTCACGTTGTCGATACCCGCCGGCAAAGGCAGTTGTACCAGGATACCGTCGATGGTGGTATCTGCATTGAGCGTATCGATCAGCTCAAGAAGCTCCGCCTCGCTGGTGGTTTCAGGCAGGTCATAGGAGCGGGAGACAAACCCCACTTCGTCACAGGCTTTGCGTTTACTCGCAACATAAATCTGCGAAGCCGGGTTGCTACCTACCAGCACAACAGCCAGGCCTGGGGCGCGTAATCCAGCCGCTAAACGCGCCTGAACTTTTTGAGCAACCTCAGAGCGCACCTGCTGCGCAATCGTTTTACCGTCAATAATCTTTGCTGCCATCAGAGAGAGAATTCCGTCTGTTACGTTAAACCGAAGGGGATGTCACTATTTTGTCAGAAGCGGGGCGTGCTGTCAGTTTTCGTTTGCGTTTTTACGTGCGATAACGGGTGTCATGGTCAGAGAATGGGAGCAGCACAGAGGCTGAAGTCCCCCGGGTAATTAATGAGCATGCGAATTAAAATTAACGTGAATGAAACAATTCATCACCCTGGTGTTTTCAGGGGTAATGCGCCATAAACCAGTCTGTTACGTACCTTTATGGGAGCATTTAAGTA
This sequence comes from Citrobacter sp. wls757, assembly GCF_005280935.1. Classification (NCBI taxonomy): domain Bacteria; kingdom Pseudomonadati; phylum Pseudomonadota; class Gammaproteobacteria; order Enterobacterales; family Enterobacteriaceae; genus Citrobacter; species Citrobacter sp. wls757. The sequence continues at coordinate 279,696 of NZ_SZWU01000015.1, forward strand.
ATATTCACCCAGATTTTTCTTAGGTCCCAATAAGAATTGGCCAGGGTCAATAAAAGGATTTGCAGGTATTTTTCATTAATTGAAATGTTTAATTTAACCCTGTGACGAATAGTCATATTCGCGAAGATTAATTAGTGAATCAAATACTCAGGAGAGTTGGGGTAAAAGGTTAGCTAATTCTCTTGCGATATATATCTTTACAGGATGCAGAGATAATTAGCCTGACATTTAATGTCGATAATGATTCAAACGGATCCCGCAGGATGCCGGAGCCGGATGTGTGTAATTCAAGGGAAATCCATGAAACGTAAATTAATGACCTCTTCTGTTATTGCCAGCCTGATGTTAGTTGCAGGTGCAGCGGTTGCAGCCGATCCGGTAAGCGTTAGCGGCGGTACTGTGCATTTTGAAGGTGAACTGGTCAATGCAGCCTGTGCAGTCAGTACTCAGTCATCCGATCAGGTTGTCACCTTAGGCCAGTATCGTACCGCCAGTTTTACCGCAGTTGGCGATACAACGGCGCAAATTCCGTTCTCAATCGTGCTGAACGACTGTGACCCGAAAGTTGCCGCAACCGCAGCCGTGGCTTTCTCTGGTCAATCCGATATTACCAACAACAACCTGCTGGCTGTCACTTCTGCAGATAACGGTACCACTGCCAGCGGTGTCGGGATTGAGATCCTGGACAATACGTCCACCGCGCTGAAGCCGGATGGAGCTACCTTCTCTACCGCTCAGGCGCTGGTAGAAGGGACCAACACCCTGCGTTTCTCTGCGCGTTACAAAGCCACTGCCACCAGCGCTACGCCGGGTCAGGCAAATGCCGACGCGACGTTCATCATGAAGTACGAATAAGCCGTTCTGATTTGCGCAAGGATGACGTTCGCCTCACTGGATGAGGCAATTTCCGGGGATGATGAAGGATGCGGCAGATGATAGGGAAAGGCGTGGCGCTGGCGGGAATGCTGTGCGTACTGCCTGTGTTTGCACATACGGTAATACTGGAAAGCGGTCGCCTTCACTTACGGGGGCAGCTCGTCAATGGTGCCTGTACGGTCGCTACCGACAGCCAAAATTTGCGGGTGCAAATGGGGCAGTATCGCACCAATGCTTTCTCCGGGACGGGAAGCTTTGCCTCGACCAGCGTGCCGTTTTCACTGCGCTTAACGTCATGCAGCTCCGATGTTTACGACCACGTTGGGATTGCGTTTGCAGGTGTGACACCAGCAGAAGATCCGCAGGTTTTTCTTGCTAGTGGTGATGCGTCTGCGGCTTCGGGGATCGGTCTGGCGTTATTTGATGAGCGCCAACAGCAAATTATTCCGAATGCGCTGCCGCTTCATTATGCGCCGATTATAACGCAAGAGATGACGTTTCATTTCACTGCTCGTTATCGGGCTGTCTCGGAAAATATAACGCCGGGAACGCTTCGTTCAGACGTGTGGTTTACGTTGGTTTATCCCTGATTAATTTCCCAACGATAATCACACCAAAGGTATTTGTAGCTATGTTTAATTATCTAAAATCAGGTTTTATCCTTTTACTGGCCTTATTTTCTGCTGCCAGTGTTCAGGCTGCCGGAGGCATTGCATTAGGTGCCACCCGCGTTATTTATCCAGCCGATGCCAAACAAACGTCCCTGTCTATTAGCAATAGTGATACCAAAGAACGTTACCTGGTCAATTCATGGATCGAGAATAGCGCAGGCGTTAAAGAAAAATCGTTTGTGGTTACGCCTCCGCTGTTCGTCAGCGAACCCAAAAGCGAAAACACGCTGCGTATCATCTATGCAGGTGTTCCGCTGCCCAAAGACCGTGAATCGCTGTTCTGGATGAATGTGAAAGCCATTCCGTCAGTCAATAAAAACAGCCTTGAGGGTAAAAACGTTCTGCAACTGGCGATTCTGTCCCGCATCAAGCTTTTTGTCCGTCCGAATAATCTGCCGCAAATTCCGGAAGATGCGCCCGGGATGCTGAAATTCTCCCGTACCGGCAACCACCTGAAAATCAATAATCCGTCAGCGTATTACGTCACCTTGGTCAATCTCAACGTGGGGAAAACGAAGGTTGATAACGTGATGGTCGCGCCGAAAAGTGATGCGCAGGTCCTGCTACCAACGGGCGTTCAGGGCAACGTCACGTTCCAGACGGTCAATGATTATGGCGCCGTGACCCCGGCCCAAACGGTTAGCGTGCGTTGAGATAACGATGAATAAGACAACGTATTTTCCTGGCCTGTTACCGGGGGTTACGCCACCGCTGGCGGGGGTGGCGTTGTCCACGCTGGCGGCGCTTTTTCCCTCTTTAAGCCATGGGGAAAGCTATTTTAATCCGGCCTTTTTATCTGCGGATACGGCAACCGTGGCGGATTTATCACGTTTTGAAAAAGGCAATCATCAGCCTGAAGGTGTTTATCGTGTGGATATCTGGCGCAACGATGAGTTTGTTGCCACTCAGGATATTCGTTTTACGACCAGCGCGGGAAAAGCCGGGGAGAAGTCTGGTGGGCTGATGCCGTGTTTTGGACTCGACTGGGTGAAGCGCCTTGGCGTCAATATCACCGCATTTCCGGCACTCAGTAAGGATCCGAACGATACCTGCATCAATCTACCTGAGGCGATTCCTGGCAGTGAGATTGCATTTGATTTTTCTACCCTGCGCTTAAACGTCAGCCTGCCGCAGGCGTCAATGTTAAACAGCGCGCGTGGCTATATTCCGCCGGAGGAGTGGGATGAAGGGATCCCGGCTGCGCTGGTCAACTACAGCTTTACCGGCAGCCGCGGCAGTGACACTGACAGCTATTTCTTAAGTATGCTCAGTGGCCTGAACTATGGCCCCTGGCGCTTGAGAAATAACGGCGCATGGAGCTATTCCAAAGGTGACGGATACCACTCACAAAGCTGGAAAAATATCGGTACATGGCTTCAGCGCGCGATTATCCCGCTGAAGGGTGAACTGGTGATGGGCGACAGCAACACCGGCAACGACGTTTTTGACAGCGTCGGGTTTCGCGGGGCGCGGCTCTATTCCTCAGACAGTATGTATCCCGACAGCTTACAGGGCTACGCGCCAACCGTTCGCGGCATTGCGCGTACCGCAGCGAAACTGACCATTCGTCAGAATGGCTATGTGATTTATCAAAGCTATGTTTCACCGGGCGCTTTTTCGATAACCGATCTCAACCCGACGTCATCCAGCGGTGACCTTGAGGTGACGGTGGACGAAAAGGACGGCAGCCAGCAGCGCTATACGGTGCCGTACTCCACGGTTCCCTTGTTACAACGAGAAGGGCGTTTCAAATACGACGTGGTTGCCGGGGATTTTCGCAGCGGCAATAGCCAGCAATCTTCACCGTTCTTTTTCCAGGGAACATTAATTGCCGGGTTACCAGAAGGCTACACCGCTTATGGCGGTACGCAGCTGGCCTCACGTTACACCGCGGTAGTTTTAGGCACCGGCCGAAACCTGGGGGACTGGGGGGCGGTTTCTGTGGATTTAACCCATGCGCGCAGTCAACTGGCGGATGACAGTACGCATCAGGGGCAGTCTTTGCGTTTTCTGTATGCAAAATCGCTGAACAACTTTGGTACAAACTTCCAGCTGTTGGGATATCGCTACTCAACGCGAGGCTTCTATACCCTTGATGACGTCGCGTATCGCAGCATGGAAGGGTATGAGTATGAATACGACAGCGAAGGCAATCGCCACGACGTGCCCGATGTGAAGAGTTACCACAACCTGAGTTACAGCAAAAAGGGCCGCTTCCAGATTAACATTTCGCAGAACCTGGGAGACTACGGCTCGCTGTATGTTTCGGGGAGTCAGCAAACGTACTGGAATACCTCAGACACCAATACCTGGTATCAGGTGGGCTATGCCAGCGGCTGGCAGGGAATAAGCTATTCACTCTCCTGGTCGTGGAATGAATCGGTAGGCATCTCCGACACCGACCGTATTCTGGCATTCAATATGTCAGTGCCGTTCAGCCTGCTAAGCGGACGGCGCTACTCGCGTGATAACGCGCTCGATCGCACCTACGCCACTTTTAATGCCAACCGCAACAGCAACGGACAAAACAGCTGGCAGAGCGGGATCGGCGGTACGTTACTGGATGGACGCAACCTGAGCTATAGCGTGAATCAGGGGCACAGCAGCACCAACGGTTACAGCGGAAACGCCAGCGCCAACTGGCAGGCGGCTTATGGCACGCTGGGCGTGGGATACAACTACGATCGTGATCAACATGACTATAACTGGCAGCTCTCCGGCGGCGTGGTGGGGCATGCGGACGGTATTACGCTCAGTCAGCCGCTGGGGGACACCAATGTGCTGGTTAAAGCACCTGGCGCGCAGGGTGTGCGGATAGAAAACCAGACCGGCGTGCAAACCGACTGGCGCGGATACGCGGTGATGCCGTATGCCACCGTTTATCGCTATAACCGGGTCGCGTTAGATACCAATTCAATGAACAACAATACCGATGTGGAAAATAACGTTAGCAGCGTCGTGCCAACGCAAGGAGCATTGGTGCGAGCCGCGTTTGATACACGTATCGGTGTGCGGGCGCTGATAACCGCGAAATATGCAGGTAAACCTGTGCCATTTGGATCCGTTGTGCGTGAAAACACCAGCGGCGTGACCAGTATGGTGGGCGAAGACGGACAAATCTACCTGAGCGGCTTACCGCTAAAAGGCGAATTGCTGATCCAATGGGGGGAAAGCGCTAACGCTCGCTGCGTGGCGCACTATGCCTTGCCTGAGGAGAGTCTGAAACAGGCGGTGACGCTCACGAACGTGACGTGCGAATCTCCAACGGCGCGACAGGAATAATACGATGAAACGACAAACAGGTTTGTTACTGGGAAGCGCTTTACTGCTGATGGCTCATTCGTCCTGGGCGACGGTCTGCCAAAACTCGAATGGCACACCAACGGATGTTTTTTACGATCTGTCGAACGTCTTTAACAGCAGCAATAATCAGCCGGGGCAGGTGGTGACGTTACCGGAAAAATCGGGCTGGGTTGGCGTTAATGCCACCTGTCCGGCTGGGACAACGGTGAATTACACCTATCGAAGCTATGTCACTGAACTTCCGGTTCAAAGTACCGAGGGTGGTTTTCAGTATCTGAAGCTCAATGACTACCTGCTGGGGGCCATGAGCATCACCGACAGCTATGCCGGGTTGTTTTATCCTCCGCGAAATTATATCCGTATGGGCGTTGACTCGAACGTTTCGAAGCAGAAGCCTTTTGGCGTACAGGATTCAAACCTGGTGTTTAAACTCAAAGTGATCCGCTCGTTTATTAACATGGTGCCGATCCCGCGCCAGACCATGTTCAGAGTCTATGTCACGACCAGTACTGGAGATGCGCTAAGCACGCCGGTTTATACCATCAGCTACAGCGGTAAGGTGGAGGTGCCACAAAACTGTGAGGTGAACGCAGGGCAGATTGTCGAGTTTGATTTTGGCGATATTGGCGCATCGTTGTTCAGCAAGGCGGGGGCAGGAAACCGTCCCGAAGGCATTAATCCGCAGACCAAAACGGTGGCGATAAAATGCACCAACGTCGCTGCACAGGCCTACTTAACCATGCGGGTAGAGGCCGAGAAAGCCTCCGGGCAAATGATGGTATCGGACAATCCTGACTTAGGGTTCATTGTCGCCGACAAAACCGGTAGACCGCTGACGCCCAATAATCTGTCCAGCACGATCCCATTTCAACTGGATGATAACGCCGCGGCAAACGTGAGTATTCGGACATGGCCGGTCAGCGTGACGGGGAATAAACCTACCGAAGGGCCTTTTACTGCCCGTGGCTATCTGCGAGTAGATTATGACTAACAAGCAAACGCCAACTTCATGGGCGCTTCTGGTGATGCTGCCCATACTGACATTCAGCTCGTTGTGCCATGCGGCCTCATCGCTGGGCGAAATCAATATTGAACTGCGCGGAAACGTGGTGGACTTTACCTGTGCGGTGATTGCCAGCGACAGCAATAAGTCGGTTGAATTGGGCACCTGGCCAACAAAGCAGTTACAGACCAGCGGGGATACTACCCAACCAGTCGCGTTTACGCTGAAGCTGGAAGGCTGCCCGCCGGGATCCGCGTCAATAACGTTTTCTGGTACTCCGGCCTCCGGTACGACGTTGCTGGCGCTTGATGACGCGGTGATGGCGCAAAAGGTGGCGATCGAACTGCATGACAGTGACCGTACGCGATTACCGCTCGAGCAGGCCAGCCAAACCGTAGGGATTGATGAGAACGGCAATGCCACGCTGACCTTTTTCGCCAACTATATCGCGTTAGCAGACGGGGTTCAGCCAGGCCTCGCCAGGGCCGATGCCACATTTATGATTAACTATAACTAATCAATGCGCGGATAAAACGCTCCCGAACGAAGTCTCGCCGGGAGTGCTATTACATTAATTCATGCATTTTTGCGTAATCGATCAGCTCAACGATAGTGTGCAAGCCGAGTTTGGCGTAGATGTTAGCTTTGTGAGCACTAATCGTTTTATTGCTGAGTAACAGCTGCTCAGCAATTTCCTTATTAGATAGCCCATTTGCCAGATAACGCAAAACCGTAACTTCGCGATTAGAGAGCGGCATGTCATTCAATACACCTTTTTTCATATTTATATTGTTAATGAAGTTAAGGGTGTCTGAAGGGAAAAAAGAATATCCCGATAAAATCATTTTTACCGCATTGTAGATATCATTTAAATCCTTTCGTTTACTGACGAAACCATTTGCGCCGGCCCGGATAGCACGCCCGGCATAAAAAGACTCCGATTTGGAGGAGAGAAACAGCACCCGAGTATTCTCCTGCAGAGACTTTATTCTCTTGAGTAATGTAAATCCATCTGAACCAGGTAGTTCAATATCCAGAATGACAAGATCGACAGGGTAAGTGCGCAGGTGCTCTATTGCCGTACGGCTGTCATCGGTCTTCAACACAACCTGGATATTACTGTTTTTTTCAAGTAGTACTTCTATCGACATTCTGACAATAGGGTGTTCGTCCATAATGATAACGGATGCTGGTTTCATTGTTGTATGCCTCAAACTGTATGCGTATCTTGATAATTTTATAAAACATCAGGCGTTATAATATTGTCAAATAGCCAAGGGTTGTTCTGAGGGAGAGTCGAATAAATATTATTTCATCCTTGTTTATTCGGTTGCTCTTCTACAGAACAATGAATTTGTGGAAAATCCATTTCACACTGGGAAAACTAACAATTAATCAGAAAACTATGGGGATTATACCTGCTCTGTTCTTTCGGAAAAGGCTTACAACATTCAGGTTGTTAATGTCAGTTAGGATGTTCTAAAAGATCCAGATGTGTTAATGACTATTGGCATTATTTTACTGCTGTTTGAATTATGGCAGACTGAAAAAAATTTTTAAATGGTAAAAACAATACAATAAACTAATTGTTTAGGATTTGTTAAGGTGGGAATGACGCTATTTGTGCTGATATGCACAGAATCAGTATGGTTTACTGGGGTGGTGGAAGTTAGCATAATACCAGGAATAGTTGTAAATATTAAATAGTTGTGAAATTTAGATCTTTTATCTCATATAAAAATAAGTAATTTCCTAAAAAATCTTATGGCACATAGGGTTAGGGTGTTAAATTAAATGAGCAGAGGTAACGCTGAGGCGATGTATCAGGTGCAAAAAACGCTGCCGGTTTGCTAAGCCCAGACGCGCAATCAGCTGGTTCAGGCGATAGATGATACGGTGGTAGGGGCGAGCTTGTAACAAAGCAATCTCTTTTAAGGAGTTACCTTGTAAAAGTAATTCCACCATCTCCCAATCGAGCTGGTTTATGTGCCTGGAGTGAATATAGTTAAGGACTGGCGACAATAAAGCGCGGCGCATCTCCGGGAGGCGCAGGCTACGTGACAAGATATAAAATGGACCGGACAGAGAAATAAAAGGGATTAGGTCTTCATCGTGGCGGGAAAGCAATATGAAGATTTGGATGTTATTCCGCGGTTTAATTAGCTGGCGCAGATACTCCAGAACATCAAAATAAGAGATTGTTAAACCTTCCATATCAACCACTAACTGACTAATTACCGACTCTCGCAGGCTGACTTTGGCCGATTCAATCGTCTGGAAGATCGCGGTACGTGCTCCTGAAAATAAATGTCGACCCAGCGCATAGGCCAGATAGTAATCTGTCGTAATAATCGCCTGAGATATAGTGTCACTCGGTAATGTGTATTCGAGTTTTTGCGTCAGATACTCAAGTTGGTCAAATACCTGTGATGTGTAGTGAGGATATTGCCAGGTACAGTTAGTGTTTCGTATACGGCGATGTCGATCCCGGCGTTTTGCGCTGTGCATCCTTTTCCATTCCATTTCTGTTGCGGCAGGTCTGGATAAATTGCCGACTATAAACATCCCTGACCCAAATTTTCTCCAGCGTAAAGGCGAGTTTCCTTGTGCTGTTGGGTTTCAATGCTTCAGCAATCATCAGACTGGCAATTGCGTATCCCATCAGAATAATCTGCCGGAAGTTTTCTGATGTCTTACTCAATGCCCAAAAAGTCGTTTTATCCAGTTCAACCTCTCTATGGGATTAGATAAAATATTACCGGGTGAGTCTTTCTGTTACCCCGGAAATAGTAAGCCAGGATTATTCTGGCAGCATGGAGATAGGTACAGTAGGTGCCGATACTTAATTGGTGATGAGATTTTTCTCAATAAAAAATCAGGCAGAGAGATGCCACCTAATTTTGTAGAAAGTTCAGATGCGCCCGGATGTATCTTAAGAATTGCTGATCGTTTTTCACATGCAGCTTTTTCATAATGCTGCGACGGGTGGCTTTGGCCTGAATTTCGCTTACCGAGAGCAAGTGGGCCGTTTCGGCTAAGGTATAGCCGCTGGCGAGAAACATTAAGAACTGACGTTCTTCGATAGAAAAGTTGCGAGTGGTGCAGTAATGGCAGATAGTTGCGGGCACGTTGTTGCGCAGCGCACGTTTTTGCAGGATGAGGACTAATTTTTTAGTCATTTCCTCAACGTCATCTTCCCGATAGATCAGTGGCAACATGTACAGGCAGGGCCGGAACATCAGCTTATCTTTATCGTTTCTGTTGCAGATGACAACCCGGTGTTGGCGGCGGGTATGGACCGGAATCTGATAGCAATCGGCGCTGAGCCAATCTTCATCCAGGGAAATAAACGCGATGTCAGCGCGATCGATATCCTCGACAGGCAAAAAGCAAATCTCCTGATGCCACTGATTTGCCAAATGGGAGATGATAATTTTTAGTCCATGTTCGAAGTGACTGTTTTCTTCCTTGATGGCGATACTTAACATTAAAGAGTTCCTGAACCGCTGGAGGGGTAAGGGAATGTTAAGCAAAATCATAAATATTCTAAATACATGTATCCCTAAATCTGGCGTTTCGTGGGCTGAGTTGTTACCAGGCGATTTCCTGGATACCCTTGAACAAGCAGAAAAAATCAACATTCGTTCACTTCGCCAGCAACTGAAACAAAAGGCATTGACTCAGCAGGCGCTGACCGTATAATTCACGCGTTTCATCTGCATGAAGTAATCACTTCGCAATGCGCCCTTAGCTCAGTTGGATAGAGCAACGGCCTTCTAAGCCGTAGGTCGTAGGTTCGAATCCTACAGGGCGTACCATTCAAAGTCAGTCCCTATGCTCAGCTTCAACGTATCGTTACGCGCGGGACGGTTTTTCTGCTTCCAGCCAACGTTCTACCTCATAAAGACTTTGTTGGATCTCCTCTCTGAGTGAAAAATCACCCAACGGCTGCTGTTCAAGTGCTGCACACATCGTGCTGGCTGAGCGCATTCCCATGCTGGCGCAGCTGCTTTTTAGCTGATGCGTCAGACGTTTTATCCGCTCGTCGTCATGTGCTGCGCGGGCAGCGTCAATCTCATCTAATACAGGAAGAGTGTGTTGCTTAAAGAGCGCTAACCATTCGTGCACCTTTTGCCACCCCATAACCTGGATATCTCCAGCCAATTGCTGAAAATCTAACCGTTTGTTGTCATTTTCTGATGCAAGCGGGAGAGTCGCACTACCGTGCAGATAATGCGTAATAAGTCGACTGAGTTCATCCCGGGGGACTGGTTTTTGAATAATGCCAAGGAACAGGGTGCTGGTTCTTTGGCTTAGCGTTTCGTCGATGACGTGCGCGCTAAAGCCGATCAGGCTAAGTGCCGGATAGTCGTGGGCTAACTGCTGTGCCAGCGTGATCCCGTCGATATCAGGAAGATCGAAATCAACCAGAGCAGCATCGTAGCGAGTATCTTCCTGCAATATTTTTAGCGCCTCAGCGGCGCTGCTGGCAGCAGTAACCTGTGCGCCATTGAGGATGAGCATTTCAGTACTGATACGTTGTGTAAGAGGATTATCCTCGATAAGCAATAAGCGTAAGCCCTGTAACGATATGGAGCGTTGTGCGGGTTTCATGATGGGCATCGTGGTTGCCCGCAATGGCAGACGCAGCTGGAAACAACTCCCGACGCCGGGCGTGCTGGTGACGCTCAGCTCTCCCTGCATTGCCTGAGCGAGACTGGCGCTGATGGTTAGTCCGAGTCCGGTTCCACCTCGTTTACTGCTTACCTGAACAAACGGCTGAAAAATATCGTGCTGGCGGGCAGGGTCAATACCACATCCCGTATCTTCAACCTCGATGTACCAGTTTTTGCCATCACATCGGCTACGCAGGATGATGTGTCCCCGATCGGTAAAGCGTAGTGCGTTGTTTAATAAATTAGTAATGATTTGCCGAATGCGGCGCGGATCGCCACGCAGGGAAGCGGGAACGTCATCGGCAAAATCCGCAACCAGCACGACCGGGCGACCAGCAACGCGGCTGTTCATGAGTTGAAGCGTACTTTCCAGCAAGGGTTTGGGTTCAAAAGGCTCATCGCCTATCGCCACATTTTTTCCACCGGCTTCGATGGCGGAATAGTCCAGAATATCGTTGAGGATGGTCAGCAAAGACTCGCCCGAGTCGGTGATTGCACGTAGATTTTCCCGATGCTGTGCCAGGGAGGGATTGTCTGAGAGTAACTGCGCAGTGCCGAGGATACCATACAGCGGGGTGCGTATTTCATGGCTCATGGCGGCAAGAAACGCCGATTTTGCCTGGTTAGCTTTTTCAGCTTCTGCACGGGCCTGTCGGTGTTCAGATACCATAGAACGCAGCTCGGCGGTGCGAGCTTTAACCTGTGCGGCCAGATGTTCGCGATGGCTATTGAGGGCGTGAACGCTGCCGCGAAAGGCATCCATCAACCGCCCGATGGTATCCAGTTCACGAACGCCTGCGGTTTCCGGGAATGGGGAGTCAATATCCCCCTCCAGCAGACGCTGTAACGCCTGGGTTTGCTGTGCTAGTGGTCGAGTGACTGAGCGATAAACCACACGCCAAAGTATAAGAATCAGCAAACATAATGACACGCCACCTAACAGCAGCAGCAAGTGTTGCCCGCGCTGGCTGGCCTGTTTGAGATGTGCCAGTCCGCTTTGATTACGCTGGCCGATGATTTCCACCAACTGGCTGACTTCGCTACTGAAACGGGTAAATTGCTCGATATTATTCTGCGATAAGATCTGCAATTGGGTCGTGATGTCATTATCCTGGCGATACAGGGACAGCAGCTCAACATAACGGCTAATCGTATTGACGGTGTTGGCCACCTGAGTGCGCACCACGGGATCTTCAATACGTATTTGTCGGCGCTGAAGTACTCTGACGGCGGCATTCAACTGGTTTTCCAGCGCAGCCAGGTTATTCTGCGCCTGGTTATTCCCCAGATTCATCACCATTTGCTGCACGCGTAGCGCACTCAGGCGCAGTTCATTCATCTGGTTATAATATTCCAGATCGATATCGATGAGCCTGTCCAGCGCGTGTTCAGCGGCCTGCCCCTGATGGCTCTCAATCAAATCGTAAATGCTGGCCTGTGTCGCACCCGCCGACGTGGCGGCATTACTGGCCTG
>NZ_SZWU01000015.1:291738-298541 GCF_005280935.1 Citrobacter sp. wls757
GTGCCATTTCGGCAACGTCAGCGGTGGCCTCAATAATTTGCTGGCTGAGTTGTTGCTGTTGAGCACGTAATTTCAGGCGTTCGCCAACCATCTCCCCCTGGTGGCTTAACGATCGGGCGATTTCTTTCTCCTGCTGTTCAATGGCAGAAGTATCAAAGCCCTGTTCACGAAGGGTTTTGAGTAATGTGGTTATTTTCAGACTCTGGGCGGTTAACATTCTCCCCTGAGCCAGCCACATATTTTCATTGTCTGCGGTGGTCAGATTTTGTGCGGAAAACAGTTCCCAGGCGCTGGCTTCGCTGAGCTGGCGTGCCATATCCATGGTTGGAATTAGCGCCTGGGTATTGGCCTGCTCAACCTGGCTGACAAAACGCAAGTTATACCAGCCTGTCAGCGTACTGATGAGAGTCAGTGCCGCCATCAGCGCAAAGCCTATCCACAGTCGTTTGGTCAGAGATAAATTCACTGTCTGGTCGCCACAGATTAAAAAGGTTGAGTCCAAAAGAGGAAAGCAACTAGGATAAAGCCTTATCAATGTTGAGGCTATCATGCGCGTATTGGTTTTCCTGTTAATCACGCTTTTTCCCGGTTTGAGTCATGCGGCTGGGGCCGCATTGCTGCGCTGGCAGGATACGCAGCAGGCAGTCCCGGAACTGCTATCGGACGTTACTGCAAACAAAGTCTGGAAACTGTGCGCGCTGTATCCCAGCCTGAAAGATTCCTATTGGCTTTCAGTGAATTACGGCATGCTTGAGGCGGCGAGAAAATACGGAGTAAGTCTGAAGGTGTTAGAGGCGGGAGGGTATCGTCAGTTCTCCACGCAAAAAACACAAATCGCCCAGTGCCAGCAATGGGGAGCAGAAGCCATATTGCTGGGTAGCAGCACGACGACTTTCCCGGATCTTTCCGCGCAGGTAGGCGCGTTGCCGGTCATTGAGGTAGTGAATGCGATAGACGATCCGACGGTGAAAGCACGGGTCGGTGTTCCGTGGTTCCAGATGGGGTATCAGCCGGGCCGCTATCTGGTCAAGTGGAGCGGCGGCAAACCGTTAAAGGTTCTGCTATTGCCAGGACCTGATGACGCCGGAGGCAGCCGCGAAATGGTGGCAGGATTCCGTCAGGCGATTGCCGGTAGTCAGGTGAACATCGTGGATGTGGCGTTGGGGGATAATGATATTGAAGTTCAGCGCAACCTGTTGCAGGAGATGCTTGAGCGTCACCCGGATGTCGATGTGGTTGCCGGTACGGCAATTGCTGCGGAAGCGGCGATGGGAGAGAAGCGGAATCCGGGGACGCCGCTAACCGTGGTCTCTTTTTACCTGTCGCATCAGGTGTATCGCGGACTTAAACGCGAAAGAATCATTATGGCTGCCAGCGATCAGATGGTCTGGCAAGGTGAACTGGCGATTCAACAGGCGATCAGGGTGCTACAAGGGCAACCGGTACCGGAAAATATCAGTCCGCCGATCCTGGTGCTCACCCCGAAAAATGCCGACAGCCAGCATGTTCAACGCTCGCTGTCTCCTGGCGGGTTCCGTCCGGTTTATCTGTATCAGTACACGTCGGCCGCTAAAAAATAACCTTCGCCGTGCTGTGTCACCAGTAAATCAGCCCGTAGCTTGTGGCGCAAACGGCGGATCAGTACATCTACGGTGCGTAAGTCTGGATTGTCTACCCGTCGTGCCGAAAGCATACGCAGTAAACGTTCGCGGCTGAGAATTTCCCCCGGATTGGTGACAAAGGCGACCAGCATTTCATACTCGGCGCGGGTGAGTTTGATCGTCTCATCGCCCAGCTCCAGGGTATGCCGGGAGACATTCAGGCAGTATCCGGCAAACTGATAGCAGTTATCTTTGGTCTCCGGCTGTGCCTGGCGGGCAAGATCGATACGCCAGAGCAAATTTTTAACCCGAACCACCAGTTCACGTAGCTCCAGTGGCTTGGTGACATAATCATCAGCGCCCATTTCCAGGCCAACGATCCGGTCAATTTGATCGCTACGACCTGTCACCAGAATGATCCCCACCGTTGAGCGTTCGCGCAGGGCGCGGGTCAGCATTAAGCCATTTTCGTCCGGGAGGTTGATATCCAACAGAATGAGATCGACAGGATGTTGTGACATTATTTCACGCAGACCAGCTCCGCTGGCGGTGACAGAGACATGATAACCTTCCTGTTCAAAATATGCCTGTAACCTCGCCTGGGTAACGGGTTCATCTTCAACAATGACAATGTGATGCGGCATCCTGATGGTGTTCTCTTTCTGTTCATATCTGTTCACATTGTGCCGTAAGCCATTCATCCTGACCAGTGTTGCTGTTCACATTTGAGAAATAAGATCCTCTGTAACTAAACCATAAGATTACAGGGGCTATTATGCGGAAACTATGGAGGGCGCTGCTCAGACCGAGCGCACGTTGGTCAGTGTTGGCGCTGGTCGTTATCGGGATTGTGGTCGGTATTGCGCTGATCGTCTTGCCGCACGTTGGTATTAAATTAACCAGTTCTACCGAGTTTTGCGTGAGCTGCCACAGTATGCAGCCGGTTTACGAAGAATATAAACAGTCTGCGCATTTTCAGAATGCCTCCGGGGTGCGCGCAGAATGTCATGACTGCCACATTCCATCCGATATTCCAGGCATGGTGAAACGTAAGCTGGAGGCCAGCAACGATATTTACCAAACCTTTGTTGCCCACTCTATTGATACTCCAGAGAAATTCGAAGCCAAACGCGCAGAGCTGGCGGAGCGCGAATGGGCACGAATGAAGGAGAACAACTCCGCGACCTGCCGTTCTTGTCATGACTATGATGCGATGGACCACGCGAAACAACATCCCGAAGCTGCGCGCCAGATGAAGATTGCGGCCAAGGACAACCAATCCTGTATCGACTGCCATAAAGGTATTGCGCACCAGCTTCCCGATATGAGCAGCGGTTTCCGCAAGCAGTTTGATGAGTTACGCGCCAGGGCGAACGACGATGGCGAGACGCTCTACTCTCTGGACATCAAACCTATTTATGCCGCCAAAGGTGATAAAGAACCTGCAGGTTCACTGCTGCCCGCTTCTGAAGTGAAAGTGTTAAAGCGTGACGGTGACTGGCTGCAAATTGAAATTGTGGGCTGGACCGAGAGTAATGGGCGTCAGCGCGTGTTGGCGCAACTGCCGGGCAAGCGCATTTTTGTGGCTTCCATTCGTGGCGACATCCAGCAGCACGTGAAGACGCTGGAGCAAACCACCGTTGCGGAAACGAATACGCCATGGAGTAAATTGCAAGCCACTGCCTGGATGCAGAAGGGCGATATGGTCAACGATATCAAACCTATCTGGGCTTATGCCGACTCGCTCTATAACGGAACCTGTAACCAATGCCACGGTGCACCAGAGAAAGAACACTTTGATGCTAACGGTTGGATTGGCACGTTGAACGGCATGATTGGATTTACCAGTCTGGATAAACGCGAAGAACGTACCTTGCTGAAATATTTGCAGATGAATGCCTCTGACACTACGGATAAGCCGCATGGCGATAAGGGAGAAAGCAATGAAAAATAACGATCTCTTTCAGGCATCGCGCCGACGTTTTTTGCTGCAACTGGGCGGCTTGACCGTAGCCGGTATGTTAGGGCCTTCGCTGCTCACGCCGCGTAGCGCTAATGCCGCAGAGGTGCAGGGGGCAGGCGTCAAAGAGGGGATTCTGACCGGTTCTCACTGGGGGGCGATTCGTGCCACCGTGGTTGACGGTCGTTTCATTGAAGCCAGGCCGTTCGAGCGCGATAAATACCCGTCAAAAATGATCGCCGGACTCCCGGATCACGTACACGGTGGAGCGCGTATTCGCTATCCCATGGTCCGCGTGGACTGGTTGCGTAAACGCCATCAGAGCGATACCTCGCAACGTGGAGATAACCGCTTTGTGCGCGTTTCGTGGGATGAAGCGCTGGATTTCTTCTATCAGGAGCTGGAGCGCATTCAGAAGACTTATGGTCCGAGCGCGCTGCTAACGGCCAGCGGCTGGCAATCGACCGGGATGTTCCACAATGCTTCCGGGATGCTGGCGCGTGCCATTGCGCTGCATGGCAACAGCGTGAGTACGGGGGGCGACTATTCCACCGGTGCCGCTCAGGTGATCCTGCCGCGCGTAGTCGGGTCAATGGAGGTATATGAGCAGCAGACTTCCTGGCCACTGGTACTCGAAAACAGCAAAACCATTGTGCTGTGGGGTTCTGACCTCATCAAAAACCAGCAGGCGAACTGGTGGTGTCCGGATCATGATGTCTACGAATACTACGAGCAACTGAAGGAAAAAGTGGCACGGGGCGAGATTTCGGTTATCAGTGTTGACCCGGTCGTCACCTCGACTCATGACTACCTGGGCCGCGACAAGGTTAAGCACATCGCCGTGAATCCGCAGGCTGATGTACCGCTACAGCTGGCGCTGGCACACACGCTGTATACCGAGAAGCTCTACGATAAGCATTTCCTCGAGAACTACTGCGTTGGGTTTGAGCAATTTCTGCCTTATCTGCTGGGAGAAAGTGACGGACAGCCTAAAGATGCCCAGTGGGCGGAAAAAATCTGCGGGATTGATGCTGAGACAATCCGTGAACTTGCGCGGCAGATGGCGGGCGGCAGAACGCAAATTATTGCTGGCTGGTGCGTGCAGCGTATGCAGCACGGGGAACAGTGGGCGTGGATGATCGTGGTGCTGGCCTCAATGCTCGGGCAAATTGGCTTACCCGGGGGGGGATTTGGCTTTGGCTGGCACTACAACGGCGCGGGCACCCCAGGGCGTAAAGGCGTTATCCTGAGCGGATTTTCTGGTTCCACCACCGTTCCACCGGTACATGACAGCACCGATTATAAGGGCTACAGCAGTACCATCCCGATCGCGCGTTTTATCGATGCGATTCTGGAGCCGGGCAAGAGCATCAACTGGAACGGTAAAACCGTCAAGCTGCCACCGTTGAAGATGTGCGTTTTTGCCGGGACCAACCCTTTCCATCGTCACCAGCAGATCAACCGTATTATTGAGGGCTGGCGCAAGCTGGAAACCGTTATCGCCATCGACAATCAGTGGACTTCGACCTGTCGATTCGCCGATATCGTATTGCCGGCGACGACCCAGTTTGAACGTAACGATCTCGACCAATATGGCAACCACTCCAACCGCGGCATTATCGCTATGAAGCAGCTGGTGCAGCCGCAGTTTGAAGCGCGTAATGATTTCGATATTTTCCGCGATCTTTGCCGCCGCTTTAACCGTGAAGAAGCGTTCACAGAAGGGTTGGATGAGATGGGCTGGTTGAAGCGCATCTGGCAGGAAGGAAGCCAGCAAGGGAAGGGACGCGGTGTTCATCTTCCGGCTTTCGACGTTTTCTGGAATCAGCAAGAGTACGTTGAATTCGAACATCCGCAGATGTTTGTCCGTCATCAGGCCTTCCGCGAAGATCCCGACCTTGAACCTCTGGGGACGCCGAGCGGTTTGATCGAGATCTATTCGAAAACTATTGCCGATATGCAATATGACGATTGTCAGGGGCATCCAATGTGGTTTGAGAAAATCGAACGTTCACACGGTGGGCCTGGATCGCAGCGTTGGCCGCTGCATCTGCAATCCGTCCACCCGGATTTCCGTCTGCATTCACAGCTCTGCGAGTCCGAAGCGCTGCGTAAGCATTACGCGGTAGGTGGCAAAGAGCCGGTGTTTATTAACCCGCAGGATGCCAGCGCCAGGGGGATCCGCAACGGCGATATAGTTCGTGTATTTAATGCGCGTGGACAAGTGCTGGCCGGCGCGGTTGTCTCCGATCTCTACTCGCCGGGCGTGGCGCGCATCCATGAAGGTGCCTGGTACGATCCTGATAACGGTGGAGAAAGCGGAGCGCTGTGTAAATACGGTAATCCGAACGTGTTAACCCTAGATATCGGCACGTCTCAGCTGGCGCAGGCGACCAGTGCGCATACTACGCTGGTGGAAATTGAGAAATATACCGGTAAGGTGGATAACGTGACGGCGTTCAGCGGCCCGATAAAAATGGTGGCGCAGTGCGAATATGTCCCGGCACAGAAGGTGACGTCATGATGAAACACACCTCCCTGACGACAGAACAGATGGCCTGTGTTTATGCATGGTTGGCGCAAATGTTTTCCCGGGAGCGTGACGGTGAGGGATTAGCGCAATTGCAGTCCAGCGAAATGACGGAGTGGTTCACCGTGCTCAAAGGTGAGCCGTCGCTTGAGGCCGATGTTCTTTTGCTGGAAGCGAAAATTGCCGCGCTCAAGGTACGTGAAGACGCTACCCTGGAACTGGCGGCTGATTTTTGCAGCCTGTTCCTGATGTCGGATAAACACGCCGCGTTACCCTATGCGTCGGCTCATCTTGAAGAAGGGCCAAACTACGGGGTCATTAAACAACTGTTATCTGATGCGGGCATGCAGGTAAGCGATACGTTTAGCGAATCAGCCGATCATCTGGCGATTTTTATCGAACTGCTGAGCCATCTGCATTTTTCTCTTGGTGAGCCAGGGGTTAACCGTCAGCGTATTGATGCGTTGCGCAGAGAAACGCTGGCGGGGCTGTTACGCTGGTTACCGGAGTTCACCGCTAAATGCCGCCGATATGATGACTTTGGTTTCTACGGTGCGTTGAGCCAGCTGCTGCTGGCATTTGTCAGGCTGGATCATCAGAACTGAGTGATGGCCTGAGCCACAGAAAAACGGGAGCACATTCGCTCCCGTTTTAACCCTATCACCGCACAACCAGCACCGGGCATTTCGCGTGGCGGACTACGGCTGCCGCC
>NZ_SZWU01000015.1:298594-313971 GCF_005280935.1 Citrobacter sp. wls757
ACCCCGGTTTGTGTGAGGCGATGACGATAAGCTCGGCGTCAACCGCCTCCGCCAGCTTGAGAATCTGATCCTTCGGCGGGCCGTAAACGACGTGGGTTTGAGTCCTGCCGGCAGGAATATTGAACTGCTTAATAATTTCTTCGAGTTTTTCGCTGGCCTTGGCCTGCAGACCACTTCTGTCCGGAAATTCGGTAGAGTAGGCCAGTCCCAGCGAGGCATAGAACGGAACGGTAGGAATAACGGCTAAAAAGTGGACCTTCGCGGTTTTGGCATGCGCCTGGACCTGCGGCACAACATGACGAGTGAGATCGGCTTCAGAGATATCAATGGGCACCAGAATTGAGCGATACATATTCACTACCTCCTGTTTGTTTTACCTCTACCCTGAGTGTAGCGAAAGTTGTTTCTGTATAATAAGTGACCAGATCAAGGATGTGTGCATCAGTGCGCGTCATTAAGCAGTATGTACTGTAAGCCTATCTTGAATGTATTTCTGAGCAAAACCAAAAGAGATGTCCCCTCGTTAATGCTTGCCATCTCGAAATAGAAAAGGGTGCTTTTTTATATTTTTCATTGTATATTTAATTATATAACGATGGTCGTTAAGGGGGTAATTTCAACAGCGTTATGAACTCCGTAATTTTTTATTCTGACATCATCTTACTTTACAGATGTATAAACTTGGAAAGTGGTTTAAAAATCTGTTTTTAAAGAAAAAACAATAATTACATTTCGTTCTCACTAATTATGCGAGCCTCTTCAAACTTACCCATTTGCTGATTCTCATTTCTCTCCGCGCTTGATGAATATCAATAAATAGCTGCTTTAGTATATTTATTGTCTACCTCTAAAAGGGTATTCGTCTGATGGAATTAAAAGATGAGAAAAATAAATAAAACTATCCTATGGACGATGCTGCTGTGCATTGTTCTTGGTGCAGTTATTGTTTTGGCAGGGCAATGGACATTACATAAAACCTCGAGTACAGAATTCTGTTTGTCTTGCCATACGATGCAGGCACCCTACGAAGAATATACAGGCTCGGTTCACTTCCAGAATCAGAAAGGTATTCGCGCAGAGTGCGCGGACTGTCATATCCCGGAGGGCGGTCTGGATTTTCTGGTGGCTAAGCTGCGGGCCTCAAAAGATGTTTATCATCAGTTCATCACCAAAAAGATCGATACCCCGGAAAAATTTGAAGAACACCGTCTGGAGATGGCGCAAACCGTTTGGGCACAGCTCAAGGCTAATGATTCTGCGACCTGCCGTAGCTGCCACAGTATGGACTCCATGGATCTTGCCGCACAAAGCGCGGATGCTCAGAAGATGCACAAAATGGGCATCGCGGAAAAGCAAACCTGTATTGATTGCCATAAAGGCGTCGCCCATTTCCCACCTGAAATAAAAATGGATGACAGCGCGCTTAAAGGGCTTGAAGCGCAGTCAGCCTCCACCCCAGCTTCAGCAACTGAACTTTATGCTGTAAGCAACACCGCGTTGGGCGATCTGGGAACCGTTTACCCGGCAACTAAAATGCAGGTCCTGAAAACAACGGACAACGCGCGACTGGTCGAGATTCGCGGTAGCCAGATGCAAGGAAGTGAACAGGTTATTTACTACGCAGCAGGGCAGCGTTTGATTCTTGCCAGCCTGAGTGAAAAAGGTCAACAGTCGCTGAAGATCCTCTCCGACTGGAAAAAAGATGACTACGGCAATGCGTGGCGAGATGTCGTGCTACAGGGGGAATGGAGCGGTTCCGCTCTCGCCAGCCGTGAACCAATGTGGGATTACGCGCGCAAACTCGACAATGTGTACTGCGCAGGCTGTCATGCGCCAATTCCGGCGAATCATTTCACGCTCAACGCCTGGCCTTCAGTAGCCAAAGGGATGGGCGCTCGCACCAATATCAGTGAAACCGAACTGGATATCCTGAGCCGTTACTTCCAGTACAACGCTAAAGACATGAATAAATAAGCGATCAATCAGGAGAAATCATGAAACTCACAAGACGTGACTTTATTAAGACGGCTGGCGCGGCAACCGGGACAATGGCGATTTCTTCGGTGATCCCAATGCCAGCCTGGGCCGAAGGCCAGAATGGCGGAGCAATCCTGACGGCAGCACGTTGGGGTGCGGTATACGTGGAAGTAAAAGACGGAAAAGTGGTTTCCTCAAAAGGTGCGTTGCCGAAAACGGTGCCGAACTCATTACAGCAAACCGCGCCAGATCAGGTTCATACCAATATCCGCGTTAAGTATCCGATGGTGCGCAAAAGCTATCTGGAAAATCCGGGTAAAGCGGATGGCAAACGCGGTAACGATCCCTTCGTGCGGGTCAGTTGGGAGCAAGCGCTGAAGCTCATTCATGAACAGCACAGCCGGATCCGCAGCAGCTATGGTCCGGCTTCGATATTTGCCGGTTCTTATGGCTGGCGATCCAGCGGCGTTCTGCATAAGGCGCAAACCTTACTGCAACGCTATATGAGCATGGCCGGTGGCTACGCTGGGCATACCGGAGATTATTCAACCGGTGCCGCGCAGGTGATCATGCCATACGTTGTGGGATCGGTTGAGGTTTATGAGCAGCAAACCACCTGGCCGATGGTGCTTGAGCACAGTCAGGTCGTGGTGCTGTGGGGGATGAACCCGCTCAACACCCTTAAGATTGCCTGGAGCAGCACGGATGAACAAGGGATCGAATACTTTAATCTGCTGAAGAAATCAGGGAAAAGCGTCATCGCCATCGATCCGATGCGTTCTGAAACCATCGAGTTCTTTGGTGATAATGCGACCTGGATTGCGCCACATATGGGGACCGATGTGGCAATGATGTTAGGGATCGCCCATACGCTGGTGAAGAAAAACCTTCACGACAAAGCCTTCCTGGAAAAATACACCACCGGATATCCGCAGTTTGAAGAGTACCTGCTCGGCAAGAGCGATAAAGTAGAGAAAACCGCCGAATGGGCATCTGGCGTGTGTGGCGTGCCTGCTGAGCAACTGGAAAAGCTGGCGGAAATTTTCTCCAGCAACAAAACCATGCTCATGGCAGGTTGGGGGATTCAGCGCCAGCAATACGGTGAGCAAAAACACTGGATGCTGGTGACTCTGGCGGCGATGCTGGGGCAAATTGGTACCGAAGGCGGCGGCTTCGGGTTCTCTTATCACTATTCCAATGGCGGTAACCCAACGCGCATCGGTGGGGTTTTACCGGCGATCTCCGCCAAAATTGAGGGTGGGTCATCGGCAGGTAATGACTGGGCGGTTTCCGATGCGGTGACCAGCCTGCCGGTAGCGCGAATTGTCGAAGCGCTGGAAAACCCAGGCGGCAAATATCAACATAACGGTAAAGAGCAAACCTTCCCGGATATCAAAATGATCTGGTGGGCGGGCGGCGCTAACTTTACCCATCATCAGGATACCAACCGCTTAATCAAAGCCTGGCAGAAGCCTGAACTGGTTGTCATCTCTGAATGCTACTGGACCGCTGCGGCCAAACACGCCGATATCGTTCTGCCAATCACCACCTCGTTTGAGCGTAACGATCTGACCATGACCGGTGATTACAGTAACCAGCATCTGGTACCGATGAAGCAGGTCATTGAGCCGCAGTTTGAAGCGCGTAGTGATTTTGACGTATTTGCCGATCTGGCTGAGATGCTCAAGCCGGGGGGGAAAGCTGTCTACACCGAAGGCAAAGACGAAATGGCGTGGCTGAAGCAGTTCTATGACGTCGCGCAAAAAGCCGCCCGCGCCCAGCGTGTTGCCATGCCTCAGTTCAACGCGTTCTGGCAGCAGAATAAGCTGATCGAAATGCGTGAGAATGAAAAGAATAACAAATATGTGCGCTACGCGGATTTCCGCAGCGATCCGGTGATGAACGCACTCGGAACGCCGAGCGGCAAGATAGAAATCTACTCGAAAACGATTGAAGGCTATCAGTATAAAGACTGTCCGCCGCATGCGTCCTGGATTGAACCGGATGAATGGAAAGGAACTGCGGATAAAGATCAGCTGCAGCTACTGACGGCGCACCCGGCACATCGTCTGCATAGCCAGCTGAACTACGCGTCGCTACGTAAAGAGTACGCGATTGCCAATCGTGAACCGGTGACGATTCATCCGGATGACGCAAAAGCCAGAGGGATTGCCGAGGGCGATCTGGTCCGCGTATGGAATGCTCGTGGACAGGTTCTGGTTGGGGCGCACGTCAGCGACGGCATCAAACCGGGCATCATCTGTATTCATGAAGGCGCATGGCCGGATATTGAAAACGGTATCTGTAAAAATGGCGGCGCGAACGTGCTGACGGCGGATATCCCGACTTCAAGACTGGCGAATGGTTGTGCCGGGAATACCAGCCTGGTATACGCAGAAAAATACACCGGTGAAGCGCCAAAACTCACCGTCTTTGATGAGCCAGCAATTGTCACCATATAATGATGACTGATAAACGGGGGCCGTAAGGCTCCCGTTTTTTATTGCTGTTTGGGCAACGTTTTACTGTTGTTACTCAGCCAGCACTATCACATCTCCCGTTGCCGGGGCGTCAGTTCCCGGTAGCCACAATCGCCCCCACGAACCGGTGCAATGACAGCCGAGCAGTTTTTCGAGTTGTTGTTGCTGAATAAATTGTCGGGTTCGCCATAGCTTAGCGGGGGAGGCGGCGCGTAAATGAAAGCCACCGACCAGGGCATAAATTTTGTTAACCCCGGTGATTTTCTGGCAATAGCGTACGATGTTTTCTATTCCCCGATGCCCGCAACCGGTAATGATGACTAACCCGCGTGCAGATTTATAGATCAATACGCCTTCGTCACTGATGTAATCTGGCTGGAGTGTTTTCTCGCTAATCACGCCATAGGACTGTGGCGTGGGGACACTGATTTCCCCGGACCACAAAAAACGATCGCTGATAGCCAGCGGCTCGCGGGTGTATTCCATTATGAATCGAGAGTAGTTGTTATCACGCGAGAGTTTTTTTATTTTTCGTGGTGTTCCCGCAACCGTAACTGAGGCGTACCGTTCGCAGGCTATTTGGGGATGGCAAATGATACGGCTGTTATCCGCAAGCCATGGCACGCCGCCGCAGTGATCATAATGACCGTGCGACAGCACTACTGCGGTTAATTGGGTCAGGTCTACGCCCATTTGTGCAGCGTTGTGCATGAAGCTGCCATCCGGCCCGGTATCAAACAATATTGTGGTTGTTTCATCCTGAACTAACAGACTTAATCCAGGCTTGGCCAGTATTGATTTTTCTGCGCCAGCAGCGCGTCGGTTTTCAAGCAGCACTGTGAGGGTTAAAGCCATGCCTGACTCCCGTATTAAAACGGCATACTGTAATACATCGCTTTTGAGAGCGCTGTGATCGCAGCGCTCTTTAGCGTTATCCGTTATTCACGCACAATTTTGCCTGCGTTTCCTGCATCGCTGTCATTCCAGCTACCGTGACCATTTGTTTTAATCGTATAGGTGGCATAGCCGACACGGAAGGTCATCGTATCCTTATAGGTATTTACGTCACGCACTTCATTACCATTGACGTAAACGCCGGAATCTTCGACGTGAATATCAACGCTGCGTTGACCATTGGCAAATTTGGCCACGTAATTTCCGCTGAATTTGCCATCAATACCGGCATTATCGTGGTTATCCGTGTTAGTGGTATTTTGCTGTTTTTCACCATGATGATGACGATTCTGCTGGCCGTTACTGTTCTCAATAAAGCCATGATCGCGGTTCCACTGATAGGATTTATTCACATCGCAGCCATTGAGTTCACTCATCTGCGTACAACCTGAACGTTCATACTTTTTCTGCATTGCCGGGGTAATTGCACATGCTGTTGTGGCAGTTGTCAGGCCAAGGACCAGGAGGGTTAGCAGACGTTTATTCATTTTTTACTCACTATCATCATTAAATTTATTTATAGGAATGCGAACTTTTTGACTGTCATGTTTACGACGACGGCAGTCTCCCATTAAATATTAATGAAGCATACCAGGGGGAATCCTAATTTATAATTAGGATGGGGTGGTGAATGCTGTAATACGCAACATAATAAGCTGTTTATTTACTTATTTTATACAATCCGGGTAGAGAGCTAAGATGTATTTACTTTTAGAAGAAGGATTTAATGAATTATTAATATTGACATTAACGATGAAGTGGGACGCGGGCTTGTATATAAACAGGCCCGCGTGGGGAGAGTAGTCCACAATATTCAAACTTCGCGTATTTATGGATGTCGTTGTCAATATAGTTCGTCTTTACCCCTGAGTGGAGATCTGCGCGCGGTGCTGCTCGGCCTGTACCTCATGAGCAAATGAATGGCCGTTGTTTACCGATTGGTGAACAACCATCGCTTTTTCATGTTCATTCATTTGTGAAAATGATTGCGCATTGGTTGATGTTGACGATGAATTATTTGCTTGCGCGGCGTGTGCTTGTGCCATTTGTTGATGTGCAGGAGCGTCGCTGTTATTCATCATTTCATGAGCCATTGCGGCCTGCTGATGCATTTTGGGTGTTTCTGCCGCATTAACGCCAGCTGAAATAAAAAACGCGATAGCTAAAAAAGAGGACATCTTATTCATCATATTTCTCCTGTTTGGGTTTACGGAAGAAAGTATAATTAATAGGGGCTGTCAGTGGCGTGACAGGATTATGACGGTTGTGTCAGACAACAGGTGATGACGGGTATAAGCGTCATCACCATAAATTACATCGCGTGCTTGGGCAGCGTCAGAATAAAGCGAGTGGCATGAGGGTCGGAAGTCACCGAGACTTTTCCTTGATGGGCAGTCACAATTGATTTCACAATCGCCAGACCAATGCCGCTGCCTTCGCCCTTACGCTGTCGTGAAGGGTCCACTCGATAAAAGCGGTCAAAGAGTCGCGGAAGATGTTGCGGGGGAATGGGGTTTCCGGGATTCTCAACGACTATCTGCACCTGGCCATCCGCCTCTTTCACCCGCACGGTTACCGACTCGCCTTTTGGCGTATAGCGCATGGCATTTGACAGCAGATTACTCATTGCCCGGCGTAACATTAATGGGTCGCCTGAAACCCAGCATGCGCGTCCTTCAAACCGTAAACCAACCTCACGCTCTTCAGCCCAGGCTTCGAAAAAGTCGAACACTTTACCGACCTCATCAGCCAGATTGAGCGCTTTTTTTTCTGGGATCAGCTGATTGTTATCCGCCTGCGCCAGAAACAGCATATCACTCACCATCTTCGACATACGGCCAAACTCTTCGAGATTGGAATACAGCACATCTTCCAGCTCTTTTTGGCTGCGGGTCTGGCTGAGCGCAATCTCCGTTTGGGTGACGAGGTTAGTTATTGGCGTGCGGATCTCATGGGCAATATCCGCTGAGAAGTTCGACTGGCGTTTAAATACGTCTTCGATGCGTTCGATCATATGATTAAACGAACTCACCAGTTGTTCCAGTTCAATAGGAACAGCTTGCGGATCGAGGCGTACATCGAGATCTTTCGAGGTGATATTTTGGATGCGACGACTGACGTTACGAATCGGTTCATGACCTTTGTATACGGCGAACAACACGATAAAAACAATCATCATGCTAATCAGCGATGCTGTCATAATCAGCTTGTTTTTCAGATCGTTAATATAGTGCAGATGAAAGTCGATCGATAATGCCAGATACAGCGTATACGCTGGTTTTCCATCGGCAAGTTGTCCTACCGACAGGCGAATCATTCGCCAGTTAGACGATGTTTTCTGTCCGTGAATATGTTTGGAGGTTTGCAGTGTGGGGCCTGAGATAATAAAAACATCGCTGGCATGAGCATTTTTATCGGGCCTTGCACTGGCGATAAACTGCCGGAGATCCGGCGCATTGGGCGAATGGAAAATGGCCTTCTGGTTGCTATCTTCCAGAGAAATAATGACGTTCGAATAACCCGACACCACATTTTTTAGCGTTTCCAGGCGGCGTGATTCTGGCTCGTTGGGTTGGTTAATAATCCTCTCCAGCGTGGCGCTAATCTCTTGTAAATCGTTGATGTCCTGCTCGGCGAAGTGGACTTTCACGGAGTGGATCATTATCCATGCAAAGGCGAAAAATGAAGCAATTGTCGCCAGGCTGATAAAAAAGGTCAGTCGTGTCGCCAGTGAAAAAGGGCGCCGCCATCGTTTACTGGTCATCAGGAACCTCAAGCATATATCCCACACCGCGCACGGTCTGAATCAGTTTCGGCTCAAAATCGTTATCAATTTTGGCGCGCAGACGCTTAACGGCGACGTCGATGGCATTAGTATCGCTGTCAAAATTCATATCCCAGACCTGGGAGGCGATCAGTGAGCGGGGTAAAACTTCCCCCTGATGGCGCAGGAAAAACTCAAGCAGCGTAAACTCTTTGCTGGTCAGGGTGATGCGCGTACCGCTGCGGGTGACTTTCCTGCTGACCAGATCGACCATTAAATCCGCGACCTGAAACTGGCTTTCAACAATCACCGCAGCGCCCCGGCGCAGCAGCGTTCTGACTCGTGCCAGCAGTTCGGCGAAGGCAAACGGTTTAACCAGGTAATCATCAGCACCTAATTCCAGACCTTTAACCCGATGTTCAATGGTACCCAGTGCGGTGAGGAGAAGAATGGGCATTCCTTTGTTGGCGGAACGCAGCATCCGCACGATATCCCAGCCGTTTACATCCGGCAGCATGATGTCGAGTATGAGCAGATCGTAATCGCCGGTCATCGCCAGGTGATACCCGTTCAGGCCGTTATCCGCCAAATCCACAACAAAACCCGCTTCCGTCAGGCCTTTCGTCAGGTATTCACCGGTTTTTTTCTCATCTTCGACTATCAAAACCTTCATCGCATTCTCCTTCTCGCACTGGTTGTGCGGACTGTCAATTCTAGGGAAGCGGGATCGGATAGCAATCTGTTATTGGGTAAATGACAGTTTTGTCATTTTCCTGTCACCGGTTAAACAGAGTCACTTCGTTAAAGTACAAGACTATAAATTCCTACTTATTTTAGGGACATCAGTCCGGTCAGGACGAGAAGAACTATGAGCAAATTTAAGCTTCTTACTCTCAGCGCTATATTCGTGCTCGCTGGTTGTTCATTGGCGCCGGACTATCAGCGCCCGGCCTTGCCGGTGCCACAGCAATTTTCTTTAAGTCAGAATTCCCTGGTGTCGGCTCCTGGTGAATACCAGGACACGGGGTGGCGAACCTTTTTTGTTGACGACCAGGTGAAGGCGTTGATTGGTGAGGCGCTGATCAATAACCGCGATTTACGCATGGCGACGCTGAAGGTTCAGGAAGCGCGAGCGCAGTATGGCGTCACGGACGCTGACCGTTATCCGCAAATCACGGCAGGCTCCAGCGGTACCTACAGCGGTAAATTAAAAGGTGATAGCAGCACCGATCGTGAATTCGAAGCTGGACTCAATCTCAGTTTCGACCTGGATTTCTTTGGGCGGCTTAAAAATATGAGTGAAGCCGAACGGCAGAACTTCTTCGCCAGCGAAGAGGCGCGTCGGGCGGTGCATATCTTATTAATTTCCAACGTGTCGCAAAGCTATTTCAACCAGCGTCTGGCTTACGCGCAGTTGCAAGTTGCCGAAGAAACGCTGCAAAACTATCAGCGCTCTTATGCTTTTGTAGAGAAGCAACTGATAACCGGTAGCACCAACGTACTGGCGTTGGAACAAGCGCGCGGTGTGATTGAAAGTACGCGTAGCGAAATTGCCAAGCGTAAAGGTGAGTTGGCACAGGCCAATAACGCGCTGCAACTGTTGCTGGGTACATACGGGAAATTACCCGATGACCAGGCGCGCAGCCGTGGGGATATTAAACCGGTAACGCTGCCGCCATCGCTTTCGTCGCAAATACTGTTGCAGCGCCCGGATATTATGGAAGCTGAGCACGGATTATTGGCGGCAAATGCCAATATTGGTGCTGCGCGGGCGGCATTTTTTCCGTCGATAACGTTGACCAGTTCCGTGTCCAGTAGCAGTAGCGATCTTTCCAATTTATTTGATGCCTCCAGCGGCATGTGGAATTTTGTCCCCAAAATAGATATTCCAATCTTCAACGCCGGACGTAATCAGTCCAATCTCGACCTGGCAGAAATTCGCCAGCAACAGTCAGTAGTGAATTACGAACAAAAAATTCAGAACGCGTTTAAAGAAGTGGCGGATGCACTGGTGTTACGCCAAAGTATTGCCGATCAAATTAGTGGGCAGCAGCGTTATCTGGATTCATTGCAAATCACACTACAGCGCGCCAGAGCGCTTTATCAGAATGGCGCAGTTAGCTATATCGAAGTATTAGACGCAGAACGTTCTTTATTCGCTACGCGGCAATCGCTGCTCGATCTTAATTACGCCCAACAGGTTAATGAAATTAAACTGTTTGCTGCCTTAGGCGGCGGTTGGGTGGAGTAATCCTTAATATTAACTTTTCAGGAGCATGATGTATGAATACTACCGCCAAAGCCGTACTGTTTAGCCTTTTCTCTGTGGTTATGTTTAACGCCCAGGCCAATGAAAATCAGCATGGAGAGATGATGAATATGCAGCCAGCGGCTCAACAGGAACAACTCATTAGCGCTACCGGGGTGATTGAAGCTGTTGATATGGAGAGTAAAAAAATCACGATTAAGCATGACCCTATTCCAGCGGTGAACTGGCCTGCCATGACGATGCGCTTTACGCTGGTTGCTGATACGAAGGCTGATGATATTAAGCCAGGCGATAAGGTCGCGTTTACGTTTGTTCAGCAGGGAAATCTCTCTGTGTTACGCGATATTCACATCAGTAAATAACGTTCTCGCTGGTCTCTTTTATTCTTGCCCGAGTTTTTTGCGAACGCGGGTGAGACTATCGCGCAATGGAAATCACTATGGCGTCTTTAAATATTAAAAATACCGCGCTTATTCTCGGTAGCATGATTGCCGGCGGGATTATTTCTGTCGGTGTTTATACTTATTATTCATCGGCAAAAATATCGTCTGTAGCCGGGCCAGTTCAGCAAAAAGAAGCCAGAAAAGTGTTGTTCTGGTATGACCCCATGTATCCGAACACGCGCTTTGATAAACCGGGTAAATCGCCGTTTATGGATATGGATCTGATCCCGAAATATGCCGATGAAGAGACCGCGAACGCGTCATCGCCTGGCGTGCGCATCGATCCTACACAGACCCAGAACCTGGGGCTGAAAACAGAGCCAGTGCGTCGTGGACCACTGCACTACGCGCAAACTTTCCCGGCCAACGTTAGTTATAACGAATACCAGTTTGTTATTGTCCAGGCACGCTCTGCGGGCTTTATCGAGAAGGTTTACCCGCTGACCGTGGGGGACAAAATTAAGAAGGGTTCGCCGCTGATCGACCTGACTATTCCTGATTGGGTTGAGGCGCAGAGCGAATATTTATTGCTGCGTGAAACGGGTGGTAGCGCGACGCAGGTGGAAGGGATTCTGGAGAGATTACGTCTGACTGGAATGCCTGAAGCAGATATCCAGCGCTTAAAATCGACGCGTAAAATTCAGACTCGCTTTACCCTGAAAGCGCCTATCGATGGGGTGATCACTGCATTCGATTTGCGTACCGGTATGAACATTTCCAAAGACAATGTGGTCGCGAAAATTCAGGGTATGGACCCGGTATGGGTTAGCGCGTCGGTCCCGGAATCTATCGCCTGGCTGATTAAAGATGCCTCGCAGTTTACCATCACCGTGCCCGCCTGGCCGGATAAGCCTTTCACCATCAGCAAGTGGAGTATCTTACCAAGCGTTGATGCTACCACGCGTACGCTCCAGCTCCGTTTACAGGTCGATAACCCCGACGAGGCGCTCAAGCCCGGGATGAATGCTTACCTGCAACTGAAAACACAAAGCGAGCCAATGCTGCTGATCCCGTCTAAAGCACTGATTGATACGGGTACCGAGCAGCGGGTCATCACCGTTGATAACGAAGGCCGATTTGTGCCGAAACAGGTTGCGGTATTCCATGAATCCCAGGGGCTGACGGCTATCCGCTCCGGCCTGACCGAAGGCGAAAAAGTGGTGTCCAGTGGCCTGTTCCTGATTGATTCCGAAGCGAATATCTCTGGCGCACTGGACCGTATGCGCGCCCAGAACAGTAAGGCGCAAGACGCAGCCGCCATGCCAGCCCAGGCGACCCATTCACACTGAGGACATGATAAATGATTGAATGGATTATCCGTCGTTCGGTGGCAAACCGTTTTCTGGTGATGATGGGGGCGCTGTTTCTTAGCGTCTGGGGAACCTGGACCATCATCAATACGCCGGTTGATGCGCTGCCCGATCTCTCTGATGTTCAGGTGATCGTCAAAACCAGTTATCCGGGGCAGGCGCCGCAACTTGTTGAAAATCAGGTGACCTACCCGCTGACCACCACCATGCTGTCGGTACCGGGTGCGAAAACCGTGCGCGGTTTCTCGCAGTTTGGTGATTCCTACGTGTACGTCATTTTCGAAGATGGTACCGATCCTTACTGGGCGCGCTCGCGCGTACTGGAGTATCTCAACCAGGTTCAGGGAAAATTACCGGCTGGCGTTAGCGCGGAAATGGGACCGGACGCCACGGGCGTCGGCTGGATATTTGAGTACGCGCTGGTGGATCGCAGTGGGAAACATGATCTGGCGGAATTACGCTCTCTTCAGGACTGGTTTTTAAAGTATGAGTTAAAAACGATTCCTAACGTGGCGGAGGTCGCTTCGGTAGGCGGCGTGGTTAAACAGTATCAGGTCGTTATCGATCCGATGAAGCTGACGCAATATGGCATCAGCCTGGCGGATGTGAAATCGGCGCTGGATACGTCGAATCAGGAAGCGGGCGGCTCATCTGTTGAGATGGCTGAAGCGGAATATATGGTCCGCGCCAGTGGATATCTGCAAACGCTCGATGATTTCAATAACATCGTCCTGAAAACAGGGGCCGACGGTGTACCTGTTTACCTGCGCGATGTGGCGCGCGTACAGATTGGACCGGAAATGCGCCGTGGGATCGCCGAACTGAATGGCGAAGGCGAAGTCGCGGGCGGGGTGGTTATCCTGCGTTCCGGTAAAAATGCGCGTGAGGTGATCTCTGCCGTTAAAGCCAAACTCGACACGCTGAAAAGCAGCCTGCCGGAAGGCGTAGAGGTAGTTACAACATACGATCGCAGTCAGCTCATCGATCGCGCCATTGATAACCTCAGCTACAAGCTGCTGGAAGAGTTTATCGTCGTGGCGCTGGTGTGCGCACTGTTCCTGTGGCATCTGCGTTCGGCGCTGGTGGCGATTATTTCCCTGCCGCTGGGGCTGTGTATCGCGTTTATCGTGATGCATTTCCAGGGTTTGAACGCCAACATCATGTCGCTAGGGGGAATTGCCATTGCCGTCGGGGCGATGGTTGATGCCGCAATCGTGATGATTGAAAACGCCCATAAGCGGCTGGAAGAGTGGGGGCATCAGCATCCGAATGAAAAGCTCGATAACGCAACGCGCTGGAAGGTTATTACTGACGCCTCGGTAGAAGTCGGCCCGGCATTGTTCATCAGCCTGTTGATCATCACGTTGTCGTTTATCCCCATTTTCACGCTTGAGGGGCAAGAAGGGCGACTGTTTGGCCCGCTGGCGTTCACCAAAACGTATGCCATGGCAGGGGCGGCATTTCTGGCGATTGTGGTTATTCCGATCCTGATGGGATTCTGGATCCGTGGAAAAATACCGGCCGAAAGTAGCAACCCGCTTAACCGTTTTCTGATCCGTATTTACCATCCGTTGTTGCTGAAGGTGTTGCACTGGCCCAAGACCACCATTCTGGTGGCGGTGCTTTCAATACTGACGGTTGTCTACCCGCTGAATAAAGTCGGTGGTGAATTCCTGCCGCAGATTAACGAAGGCGATCTGCTGTATATGCCTTCGACATTGCCGGGGATCTCAGCGGCGCAGGCAGCGGATATGCTGCAGAAAACCGACAAGCTGATCATGACCGTTCCGGAAGTGGCGCGCGTGTTTGGTAAAACCGGTAAGGCAGAAACCGCAACAGACTCCGCGCCGCTGGAAATGGTTGAAACGACGATCCAACTGAAGCCGCAGGACCAGTGGCGTCCGGGGATGACGATGGACAAAATCATCGCCGAGCTGGACAAAACCGTACGCTTGCCGGGGCTGGCGAATCTGTGGGTTCCGCCGATTCGTAACCGTATCGACATGCTCTCTACGGGGATCAAAAGCCCAATTGGCATTAAGGTGTCGGGTAATGTTCTGGCAGATATCGACGCCACGGCGGAGCAAATTGAAGAGGTGGCCAGAACCGTGCCGGGTGTCTCTTCGGCGCTGGCCGAGCGTCTGGTGGGCGGACGCTATCTCAACGTAGATATTAATCGTGAAAAAGCGGCCCGGTACGGCATGACCGTAGGTGCTGTGCAGCTGTTTGTCACTTCAGCAGTAGGAGGGGCAATGGTGGGCGAAACGGTGGAAGGGATTGCACGCTATCCTATCAACCTGCGCTATGCGCAGAGCTATCGTGATAGCCCGGAAGCATTGCGTAATCTGCCGATTCTGACGCCCATGAAACAGCAAATTACGCTGGCGGATGTCGCCGATGTGACGGTGGTTTCGGGGCCTTCGATGCTGAAAACCGAAGATGCGCGACCAACCAGTTGGATTTACATCGACGCCCGAGATCGTGACATGGTCTCAGTGGTGAACGATCTGAAAAAGGCTATTGCTGAAAAGGTCCAGTTAAAGCCTGGGACCAGCGTGGCGTTTTCGGGGCAATTCGAGCTGCTTGAGCGCGCCAGCCATAAGCTCAAGTTGATGGTGCCAATGACGCTGATGATTATCTTCGTCTTGCTTTATCTGGCCTTCCGTCGCTTTGGCGAAGCGCTGCTGATTATCACCAGTGTGCCTTTTGCGCTGGTGGGCGGCATCTGGTTCCTTTACTGGATGGGTTTCCATATGTCGGTCGCAACCGGAACCGGATTTATCGCCCTGGCAGGTGTTGCTGCGGAGTTTGGCGTGGTGATGCTGATGTACTTGCGCCACGCTATTGAAGCCGAACCCGCGCTGGAAAATCCGCAAACCTTTACGGCGGACAAGCTGGATGAAGCGTTATATCACGGTGCCGTGCTGCGCGTGCGGCCAAAAGCGATGACCGTGGCGGTGATTATCGCGGGTCTGTTACCTATCTTGTGGGGGACGGGAGCTGGCTCAGAAGTCATGAGCCGCATCGCCGCGCCGATGATTGGCGGCATGATCACCGCGCCATTGCTGTCGCTATTCATTATTCCGGCTGCGTATAAGCTGATGTGGCTGCACAGACACCGCGGTCAAAAATAATGCTCTAAAGCGCGCGCCTGCATTCGGATTTGTTGCCGAAG
The DNA here is from genome assembly GCF_005280935.1 of Citrobacter sp. wls757. Classification (NCBI taxonomy): domain Bacteria; kingdom Pseudomonadati; phylum Pseudomonadota; class Gammaproteobacteria; order Enterobacterales; family Enterobacteriaceae; genus Citrobacter; species Citrobacter sp. wls757. The sequence continues at coordinate 313,967 of NZ_SZWU01000015.1, forward strand.
CAGGC
>NZ_SZWU01000015.1:314007-371567 GCF_005280935.1 Citrobacter sp. wls757
CGTTATACCTCCAGTGCCTTCACGCGTTTGCGGTACTCACCCGGCGTGCAGCCAAATTCCCGTAAAAAGACTTTATGGAATGACGATTCGCTGGCGTAGCCTACCGACTCGGCCACCACAACCAATGGCTGCGACCCGCGAGACAGCATCTGGGCAGCGAATTGCAGGCGTAAAGTGGTTAATACTGCGAGCGGCGTGGAGTTTGAGACTTCACGAAATAGCTGCGCGAAGCTGGCCCGCGACATATGCGCACGTTTCGCCAGTTCTTCGACGGTCCAGGCAAACGCCGGTGACTCCAGCATCATGAAGACGACAGCCCCTAGTTTGGGATGAAGCAGTAGATTTAACACGTTTTGAACGGGGGTCGCCTTGGTTAACCATTCGCGAACGGCTAAGGCGAACAGTGTGGCGCATTGTTGACTGCAGACTACACTGGAACCTGGCAGAGTACTCAAGGATTCCTGTTGCATCAACGCAATCATGGCCTTGAGCCAATAGCTGACAGGGCTATTTTCATCAGGTGCCAGAACCAATACTTCCGGTAACGCAGTTAAAAAATAGCGTGAGGAAGCGTGCAATCGAAGGCTGCCACAAACAATGTGTGTTTGTTCATCGCCAGACTGGCAGAGCCGATGTGCGGAGTTTTGCGGCAGGATCACGATAGTACCGGGCCGCAGAGTAAAAGATGTCCCATCGGGCATGTCCAGTTGGGCTGCCCCTTGTGTGACCGTATGCCAGCGGATAATGGACAATTCACCTGCTGCGTGAGGCAGTTGCCAGTCCCTGCTCAGTAGGCAGTTTTGGTCAATTGAGCCTTGTGGGTCGTTAAGCATCAGTAATCGGCTAAGGGCATCCATGGAGACTCCTGAACATTTTTTGTTGTCGTTTATTGAAACGATATTATCTCTTTATTTCATTATTATATTAATACCTTCAAAGTGTTAGTGTAATAATTCATTCTCGAAATGTTAGTCATCTTTAAGGCTAATTTAGACGATCTGACAGTTATCTGCGAGTTGTGGATACATTGTTTCGGCAGAGTTAGAGCTATATTTCAGTTCATCAAACGAACAGTGACTTGGCGGAGAGACAGCATGAATCAGTATCAGGCGATTATTATTGGATTTGGCAAAGCGGGTAAAACGCTGGCGGCAACTCTGGCCAAAACGGGTTGGCGGGTAGCGATTATTGAACAGTCAAACACCATGTATGGCGGGACATGCATCAACATCGGCTGTATCCCAACCAAAACCCTGGTACATGATGCTGAGCTTCAGCATGACTTTGCCGAAGCAATGCAACGCAAGGCCTCTGTTGTCAGTTTTCTGCGCGATAAAAATTTCCATAATCTTGCCGATCTGGAAAACGTGGATGTGATTGAAGGTCGTGCTGAATTCGTTGATAACCATACTGTGCGAGTCGTGCAGTCAACAGGCGAGATTGAGCTGAGCGGCGAGAAAATCTTTATTAATACTGGCGCCCAGTCAACGATTCCAAACGTTGAGGGATTAACCACGACACCTGGCGTATTTGACAGCACCGGGCTGTTGAATTTGACGCAACGTCCAGAGCGTCTGGGCATTTTGGGCGGTGGGTATATCGGCGTTGAATTCGCATCGATGTTTGCCAACTTTGGTAGCAAAGTCACTATTTATGAAGCAGCTCCGCAGTTTTTGCCTCGTGAGGACCGGGATATTGCTGACGCTATCGCCAACATTTTACGCGACAAAGGCGTCGAGCTGATCCTCAATGCCAACGTGCAGTCGGTCTCCTCTCATGATGGTGCAGTACAGCTGCACATGCCGGAGGGTGCCCAGACGGTGGATGCGCTGTTGGTAGCATCAGGTCGCAAACCGGCGACAGAAAACCTGCAATTGCAGAAAGCGGGTGTGGATGTAAACGATCGTGGTGCTATTGTTGTGAATAAATATTTGCGTACATCGGCAGATAACATTTGGGCAATGGGCGATGTCACTGGTGGATTACAATTTACCTATATCTCACTGGATGACTTCCGTATTGTGCGTGACAACCTGCTGGGCGAGGGGTTACGTAACACGGGCGATCGCCAAAACGTACCGTATTCCGTCTTTATGACGCCGCCGCTTTCCCGCGTCGGAATGACTGAAGAACAGGCTCGCGCCAGCGGTGCGGCGGTGCAAGTCGTGACGTTGCCGGTAGCGGCTATCCCGCGTGCACGTGTGATGAATGATACGCGTGGTGTTCTTAAAGCGGTGGTGGATAGCGAAACGAAACAAATATTAGGCGTGTCGCTGCTGTGCGTGGATTCTCATGAAATGATTAATATCATCAAGACGGTTATGGATGCGGGGTTACCTTATACCACATTGCGTGACCAGATATTTACCCATCCAAGTATGAGCGAATCATTAAACGATCTCTTTTCTCTCATAAAATGATAATAGCGTAGTCTGCATATTTGCCCCACCCGTGTGGGGCTTTTTTTTATTTATTTTTTATATTCCTGATACTAATTGACAGTTATTCTGGCGTTGCGGATGAAATAAAATAAAGTGACATGTTTTATTATATTCCCACTGAAATAACTCGTTAATGGAAATAGAAATGAACATGTTTAAGTCTACGTTACTAATGACTGCGTTACTGACTGCTCCGGTGACATTTTCCGCGTTAGCGCAAACAGAGGTTGCCCACGTTAGCGTATCAGCCGTGTCTGGCTCTCCTTCCGTGGTGGAAGATGCTATTGCGAAACTGGCGCAGGAAAAGAATGCGACTTCCTGGAAAATTACCTCAATGCGCATTGATAGCAGTACTCACGCAACGGCAATTTTGTACAAGTAAGGAGAGCCGGGATGGAAAAGTATCTTCGTATATTGGGCAAAGGCGATAGAGTTGGATTAACCTTGATTCGCCTGAGTATCGCGATTGTTTTTATCTGGATTGGTTTATTAAAATTTGTACCTTACGAAGCCGACAGCATTACGCCGTTTGTCGCCAATAGTCCGGTAATGTCATTTTTTTATGAGCATCCAGAAGAATACAAACAACATTTAACCCACGAAGGTGAATTCAAACCACAGGCTCGTGAATGGCAGACAGCGAATAACACGTATACGTTCTCAAATGGCCTGGGCGTAGTCGAAGTTCTTATCGCTTTGCTGGTGCTGGCTAATCCTGTTAGCCGTTGGTTGGGATTAATTGGCGGCGTTCTGGCATTTGCCACACCAATTGTTACCTTATCATTTTTAATAACCACTCCAGAAGCATGGGTAATGCCGCTGGGTGATTTACACCACGGATTTCCGTACTTGTCAGGCGCCGGGCGGTTGGTGTTAAAAGATACGTTAATGTTGGCGGGAGCAGTGATGATTATCGCAGATTCATCCCGATCAATAATTAAGCAGCGGTATTGAATTTTTAACGTTGTGCCCTCTGTAAGATAGCAAGCCACTATAGTTCGATTCGGTACTTACCGGGCCAGCAGGATGCTGGCTTTTTTTCTGACTTAAGGTAAATTTATTAAGCATATATAAATTGCAATTATTCAATTTAGAAGCATAACGAGTCAGGGCTATATTTTAGTTAATGATAGAGTGCAGTAAACATCTTCTCTTATCCCCCGCGATAGCACGCCAACCCGCATGTTGCGTAGCCCCTCCATCATGATTGCTTTATTTTTTTCTGTACAATTCTTGCTATTTGTTATCTCAAAACCTCATTTTAAAAATTTTGTTATTCGCTTTTGTTATAGCCAGTACGCAAGTTCGCGTGGTTTTAGGCCTGGCTTGAGCTAGAATTAATCCTGATTAAATGTTTTTACGTATCAATAACTGACTAAAGATAGTTAAAAACTTAATTTTTAACCAACTGTTTGACATGGAATCCACTATGGTAATTAAGCACCAGGGGTGGATGCTGATCTCGCGTTTTGTGAGTAACCAAAGGCGGGACATATCTTAAATATGGAAATAAGGGTTTTAGAATGAGCTTTGGCTTAGCAAAGGAAGACAAGTTTGAAATCATCGCTATCCTTCGTGAAGAGCTTCATAAGAAAACGAAACTGGAAATCCTGTGTGGAGACAGTAGCGTTATCACGCAGTTAGAGAAGATTGATTTCGAACGGTTTGTCATCTCCGGACACGGAGACATTGTTCCTGAAAAGGTCCAATACTTTATCCTGCACAGTGAAAGCGGGATTGTAAAGTTTACTGCCAGGTTCGAACAAACCTCGTCAGCAGGTGCGGAAGCAGGATTATCCTACTTCATCCCGGATATGATTTTCTTTGCCCAGCAGAGACAAAATCAGCGTTTTTCATTCCTGAAGGGTTATGACTTTTTCTGTTTTGGTCGTTACAAAAATGGAGAAAACTACTCTCTCAAGATTAAAAATATCTCGCAGGGTGGTTGTGCGTTAATCGTTAAAGATGTAAACGCCCGTTTTCTTTATAAAGATGCGGTGATTAAAAATGCATCTCTGGATTTCGATACCTTTGGCAGTTTACAACTGGACTTAAAAGTGATCGATGTCGTCCCGATCAATGAATTTGATGAGGATAACCAGTTGTATTCCTGTCATCAGATCTCATGTGAGTTCGACTTTAAAAATCGTCGTGAAGAGACTGAAGTCGAGAAAATCATTATTAAATTTTTAATGAGTAACAAGATTAGAAGCTTATAAGGAACGGTGAACAGGATGTTGATGTGTGGCAGTGATAATTTTGTGGGCAATGGTATGTTTGCCTACCTGACCAGCAAACATGTACCGATACAAACATTCCAGTTTGAGGATATGTTGCATCAGTCATCATTATGCCAGCATCAAACCATGGTTTTTAATATCATTGATAATGAACAAGCGTGTTCAGACATTGTTCAGTTTTTGAATAAAAACCGATTCAAATTTTATAATAACGTCGTGGTGATTGTTGCTGATAGTTTGGTGGCGAAATTATGCGTAGAGTTATTATATGTCGAAAAAACAATAGTTTTGACTGAAAAATCTTCACTGCGCGATTTTGGTCAATTGGCGAAATTATCAGTCGGGAAATGGAACCCCCGACTGTATCGTTCGCAGAAGAGATTAACCGAAAGAGAACAGCAGATCCTGAACTTACTGGTAAGTGGTTATACAGCCAAAGAAATTTCTGAGTTAGTTAGCCTGAACTATAAAACGATTCAGGCACATAAGATGAGAGTCGTCGCCAAGCTTGGCCTGACCAATACCTCTGATTTAAATAAGTTAATTGTCAGATTTACCCATCGTATGTCTTTTTTACCCTAACCTGACCATTCTTTTCTGATGTAATACACCTAATAGTAGATACAATTTGGGAGTGATTTTGACTGGTTTTTAATTTTATGATTTGTAGAGGGAGAGGGGAATGTTTAATTCCAATGAGGTGCTAACTGCGCTTGAAAAGGCTTTGAATACCAGTCAACTTTATATGGTTTATCAGCCTATTTTCAATTTGCATGCCCAGCGTATAAGCGGATTTGAAGCATTAATGCGTTGGAATAGTCCTCAGATGGGTATGATCTCTCCCGATGTTTTTATTACCTTACTGGAAGATAGCGGCAATATTATTTCCATTGAAGATATGGTTACTCACTCTCCGTGGGATGTTGCAACTTCCTGGCCTGACCCCATTGTATTATCCGTCAATATTTCCGCGCTTGAATTCTGCGATCCTCTGCTACCCCAACGCGTCAGACAAAATCTTGCCACTTCCGGATTGCCGGTCCATCGATGCCAAATAGAGGTCACGGAAACGTCACCGCTGTGCGACAGTCAGATTGCGGCTAAAAATATGACGGAATTAAAGGCGATAGGGGTCAAGCTTGCACTTGATGATTTTGGAACCGGCCATGCTAATCTTAATTACCTGTTGAAATATCCTTTTGACACTTTAAAAATTGATAAGGAATTTGTCACCGGTATTGAGCCCGACACCCGATCAACGAAGATTGTTGAGGGTATTATTTCACTGGCGCATAATTTTGGTATTGAAGTTCTTGCCGAAGGGGTGGAAACCCAGTCCCAGTTGGAGCGGTTGATGCAGATTGGTTGTGACAAAATTCAAGGCTTTTTCATTTCTCCCCCAGTGCTGGCAGAAGAGATCCCTTCACTCTTAGCACAATATAATCGTTAATCCCTCCTTTTCACGTTTCCCAACCCCTTGGTTGTTCCGCGTTGCTGTTAAGTCTGTAGGCCTGATAAGCGTAGCGCATCAGGCGACTTTGAACGGCAAAAAAAAGCCCCCTGCAGAAAAGGGGGCTGGTGAGTTTATGTCAGCTTAGAACGATTTCTTAAAGCCGATAGAGGCATTGACCGGCGCTTCTACCTGCGACTTACTGCCGCCGTTGCTGAATTGCGTACCCAGCTCACCGTAGACCTGCAGGTTTCTGTCGATGGACCATGACAGGCCGGCTGCAACTTCAGTGCTGGAGTACTGCTGTGAAGATTCCAGCGTGGTGGTGGCTACCGCATTGGTAAAGTGCGTTTTGTCTTTTGAACCCAGACCCTGCCAGACGTTTACCCTGCCATACGGCTGGAATTTGCCATGGTTGGTGTCATAGTCAGCGACCAGACGCACGCCCAGACGCGCGGTAAAGGAATCCGCAGTATCCATTTTCACTTTCGTTGGGGTCACACCATCCAGCGTGCTGTTATCAAAGTCGCTGTACTGGTAGATCAACTGAGCCTGAGGTTCCAGACTCCATGCGCTGGCACCTAAACGGAACGATTTACCTACCTCTGTCGACGCCGTCAGCGTGTTGCCTCTGACCGTATACGAGCCGTTGTTACCGGTCGCCTCCAGGCGGGATTTATGGTTACCGTACTGCAGGACGTTATCAACATACATACCGTCACCCGAGAACCAGGTAGCATAGCCGCCGACGTAAAATGCGTTGTCGTCGATGTTACCGCCTTTGCCATCGCTGCCTGTCTTCGTGCCTTTCACGTTGCTGTCGATATCAAGGATGCTGGTATACATCCCGGCTTTCCAGCTTTCGTTAGCATACATATCAACGCCGACCTGAATGCCCATGGTATGGGAGCTGGTTTGCGTACCGGCCGCGTCATCCAGTTTGGTTTTACCGGAGTAGCCAATCATTCTTGCCCAGGCGCGATTGTCTTCATCAATGCCCGGTTTAACCTCGTCACCCATACGTTGGTGCATGTTACCCAACAGGCTAAGATCACCCTGACGTACGACGCTGGCGAGGCCAGAATACAGCATGGTTTCTGGACGGTATTCACTTCTCAGATACCAGTTTTCACCCTGGCCCTGAGCATTACCCGCATGCAGTTGGTACTCAAACGCACCTGCAGCCATACGATCGGCGGCAAGATGGAAGGCATCCCGCGACGTTTGTGCGGTGGTGGTTGCGCCATTGAGCGCTGTCACCACTTCGATACCATCCCCAATGGTCGGCGCGCCGAGACCAGAACCATCGACATCCAGCAGCGTGCTACCGCTGGCTTTACCGCCATCGATAATCAGACGGTCGGCAATGCCTGAGCCGCTACCATTCTGGATAGCCGCCATGTTGATAGTCCCTTTTTCGCCGGTGTAATCCCCTTTGACGGTTAAGGTTGTGCCAGTCTGCTGACCGATGAGCGAGACATCGCCACCGTTGCTCAGGCCCGCTACCGTTTGGTTGTAACCCTGAGTGTTCAACGTGGTGTCTGCGACCACATAGTGGTGCGATGCGCTACTCAGGGTGTTGGCATTACCCGCTTGCAACACGCCGTTGGCGATCAACGTCGCGCCGCTGTAGCTGTTTTCGCCTTGCAGCTCGGTAATGCCGCTACCGGTCTGATGCAACTGGCCTTTACCACTGATATTGCCGGTCAGCGCCAGGGTATCGCCACGATTGACGTTGAGTACGCCGTTATCAACGACATCCCCCTGAATGCTGCCGATATCACCGCCGTTACCCAGCTGTAAAACGCCTTGTTCGATGGTGGTGCCACCGGTGTAGGTGTTATCCAGCGTCAGGGTGAGGGAGCCTTTACCGGTTTTGGTCAGTTGACCGTTACCTTCGACTTCAGTCAGCAGAGAAACGTCATGCCCGTTGGTGTCGAATGTCCCGCCGCCGGATTCCAGCGTCACCTGACGGGCAGTATCAAACGCTTCGCCATACTTCAGCGTACCGCCATTAAAGGTAATTCCCGTATCTGCCGCACCCAGGTTGGTATCGCCCGCTACCTGCAGCGTCCCGGAGGTGATGGTCGTTCCACCGCTGTAGGTGTTGTCGCCTGTGAGGATGAGGGTACCGAGATCGCCTTTATTCAGGCCGCCGGTACCGCGGATAACGCTGTCGATAGTCGCGGTGTAGTTGGCGCCGTCTACTGTGCCATCGCCAACGCGAATCAGGGTGTTGGCCGTATTGGTGGTAATGGCTTCGCCGCCCACGCGATAACCATCGGTGGCGAACTGCGCGCCGCTGATGATGACGTCGCCTTTGCTGTTATCGACGGTCACGTTGCCTGCTTCACCCTGGAAGACGGCAAACGCGGCATCGGTAAACGGTGCGTTCAGCGCGCCTTCCGGCGTTGATTCATCGGTAGTCCAGTTGTCGTTACCCTTGCTGGATTGCCAGATACCGTCGCCGCCGTTGATGACGCCGTTGTTTTTCAGCTCGCCATTTTCACCACCGGTGCCGTCCCAGAAGCGCAGCGTTAGTCCTGCGTGGTTGACCAGGTTGACCTGATTTTTCACCGATGTCTGCACGTACAGGCTGTCAGCCGCTTCCGGCGCGTTAGCAATATCCATCACATTGTTGGTCAATGTGCCGGTGTAGTTGATGACGCGATAGACGCCGACATCAAAGCTGCCGCCCGGTGAGGTTTCAATGTTGAGCTTACCGTCGAGCGTCAGATCGCCATTTACATCAATCAAGTCGTTGAAAGCACCGCCCGGGGTGTAAGCCTGACCAAACTGATAATCCAGCTGTGCGTTATCACTGAGCGTCAGCGAACCGGTAGTCAGTTTACCCACGCTGTTGATAGCTGCACCCGCGGTAATATGCGCGTCGTCCAGCACATCAACCGCGCCGCCAATAATTCCGTTTCCGCCGAGCGTTGCCCCGGATTTTACCGTCACCTGGCCGGTAGCCGCAGACTGATTACCGTTGACCAGCAGTACGCCTTCATTGACGTCCGTGGTGCCGGTGTATGTGTTGTCGCCGGTCAGCGTTAACGTGCCGTCACCGATTTTCACCAGGCTGCCGTCGTTGCCGCTGATAATGCCGCTGATGGTGTCATCAAGATGCAGATTACCCAGCGACAGCTCTTTATTACCCAGTTCGACATTACCTGCGCCGGACAACGAGCCGATAGATGTTGCGCTGTCGACTGCGCTGATATCGACCTTACCGCCCGCCAGGTTTTTAACGACGGTATTTTCTGCCATCGCCAGGTCAGCAAAGGTCATCAGTCCGCTGTTGTTCACGGTGGCATTGCCGCCGCTGGCGTCTTCTTCCAGCGCCAGAGTACTGTCTTTTGACACGTTAACCGTCGCGTTGCCCGCGGTGGCGTTGTTGGTTAACACCGCTTTCGCCGTGCCCGTCAGGTTCAGCATTGCGCTCGCTGCGGTGACGTTATCTGCCAGCGTTAACAGGCTGTCGGCGATGTTCATAGTCAGGGATTTCAGGCTGGTATCTGTCCCGCTGACATTGAGCGTCGCGCCCTTATTGACATTCACGGTGCTGCTTTCGTTACTGCCAAAGGCTCCGGTTTTGCTGACGTTGACCGTCACATTGTTGGCGTTTCCGGTACCGGCAATTTCTGTGTCGCCTTTGTAGCTGTTTGCGCGGTCGAGCGACAAGGTGCTGCCCGCATCGCTAGAGCTGCTGGTGACTTTCAGTTTACCGTCGCCAGTAATCTCACCGGTTGGCGTGAAGTGGTGCGAATTGAGATCGAACACCGCTGCGTTCTCATTCGCTCCCAGCTCGATGGTGCGATTGCTGGTCAGGTCCGCGCCCAGTTGCAGCGTTGAACCGTTATTGATTGCCAGGTCAGTTCCGCTCTGGCCGAGATTGCTGTCGGAGGAGATCTGCAACGTGCCGCCATCAATGCGCGTGCCGCCGCGATACTCGTTATCGCCGCTGAGGATCAGACGGCCAAGGTCGGTTTTCACCAGCGTCAGCTTGTCAGCAGTACTGGCTTCGCGGATAACAGACTCAATGGTCGCGGTATAGTTTTGCCCCGCGCCACCGGCGCCAACGCGCAGCAGCAGTTCGCCTGTTCCCGGCGTCTGGCCTGCGTGGGTCGCGTTTTCAGTGGTGGCATACGCGTTAAGCGCATCGCCTTTAACGACATAGCCATCGGCATCAAACTGTGCCCCGGAGAAGTTAACTTCTCCCGCGGCGTTGTCCACGGTAACTGTACCGCCTTTGGTGGTGAAGACGGCGAAGGACTTCTGTGCCCAAGGGGCGTTACCTTCACCGGTTGCGGTGGTCCAGTTGTTATCACCCTGGCTGCCGATTGCCATCCATTTGCCATCGCCACCGTCAATTTTGCTGTCGCCTTCAATACCCGACGCGCCGTGGCTCTGATTGACGGTTGCGCCGTCCCAGAACTGCAGGGTAACGCCGTTGGCGTTCACCAGGTTGACCTGTTTGTCGATGGAGGTCTGGACAAAAATATTGCTCTTATCCTGACTGTCCGGTATTGCGCCTAATTCCAGCGTCTGGTTATCCAGCGTGCCGCCGTAGTTATAGATACGGTACACGCCCGGTCCGAAGTTACCGCCCTGTGAAGTGGTGACATCCAGAGTCCCGTCCAGTTGCAGATCGCCCGCGACGTTAATCAGATCGTTTAGCGCGCCGCCTGGCGTATAGGCCTGACCCAGTTCGAAAGCGGAAGTCGTTTTGCTACCAAGCTGCAGATTACCTTTAATGGATAACGTACCCGCACCACCGTCACCGGCGCTGAGGGTCGTGGCATCGTTCATCAGCACGTTGCCGCCGATAGTGCCATTACCGCCAAGTGTGGACGTGCCGCTAACGGTGGTGGCACCGCGCGCCGCGCTTTGATCGCCATTCACCAGCAGCGTGCCGTTGGTAACGGTGGTGTCGCCGGTATAGGTGTTATTGCCGTTCAGACGGGTAATGCCGCCACCGATTTGCTGCAGCGCGCCAATACCGGAGATCACGCCGTTGAGCCAAACTTTATCAGCTCGATTAACGATGAGTACGCCGTCATCGAGAATATTCGACACGGCGCTGACTTCGCCTGTATTTCCGCCGTCACCCAACTGCAGCGTACCGGTTTGAGCGATAGTGGTAGAGCCGGTGTAGGTATTGTTAGCGGTGAAGATCGTGGTACCGCCCGCCGCACGTTCGAACTTCCCGTCACCGCTGATGATACCGCGATAAATTTGCGCCGCTGAAGCATCACCCAGGGTATCGAAGATAACCCGGCTGCCTGTGCCCTGGGTCGTAACATTGTAATCGCCAATGCTTGCGGCAGTACTGGTCGGCTCGACGTGGTCGCCGGTGCTCAGGGTTGCGCCATTGTTTACGGCAATGGTTTTGCTTGCCAGCGTCAGGTTTTCTACGACCCGGACATCTGCGTTTGAGCCGCTGATGGTCAGCGAATCCCAGCCGGTGCCGATGTTGGTGCCAGTGGTCAGGTTGTCGCTAGCCAGCGTACCAATCTTCGCACCTTTTGTATCGGTGAAGGTGAGGGCGTTGCCGCTACCTGCTTCAGTAGTGATGTGGCGTGTTTTATCCAGCGTCACATTGCCGATGTTGGCTTTATTGTTACCGCCAGTACCGGCGAAATTCACTTCACCCGCATAGGAGCCACTACGCCAGTTAAAGATGTCCGCACCTTCGCCGGTATTGATTACGCCGCTGGTTACACCGCCGCTGATATCAATGGTGTCATTGCCTTTGCCGGACTGAATGGCCACGGCCGTGTCGTTGATGGCCTGCAGGGTTCCCGTGTTGGTAATGGTTTTACTGCTGTCGCCGCTGGCGTCAATAACCGGTGAGGTGGTGCTGGCAGAGATAATCTTGCCGCTGTTGGTCAAGGCGCTGACGTTTTTCGCGATGATCGCCGAACCGCCTGCGTCGTTATGCACGTTAATGTCGGCATTGGTGGTGACATTACCGTTGGTATTAGCGCGGATACCGCTGCCTTCGCTGTTCAGCACCTCAATGGTGTAGCCTTTGCCGATGGTCAGATCGCCCGATACCGAGCTGCCATCGCGTTTTTCAAAGGCAAAGCCGGTACCTTTCCCGTTGACGTTGAGGATATTTCCAGCGCTGTCTTTATCGGTCATGGTCAACGCCACGCTGGTGCGGATGCCTGCGCCATCGTTGGAGTTTATGGTGACGTTTCGTAACAGGATATTGTTATTGTTAGCATCGTTTTGAATGCCAGCACCGTCACCCTTTGCACTGATCTCCACATTTTGCGCGGACAGAGCGCCAGCGCCTTCGGCCAGACGAATACCGTCAGCGGTGCCATCGGTAGTAATACTGTCGCCAGAAATACCGTTAATTAGCAGGCTGGCTCCTTGGGTGAGCAGAACCCCGGCAGTACCATTATCAACCTGAACTTTGCCCAGTGTATTGATTTGTGCGCTGGCACCTGAAGCTCTAACACCGATGCCGTTGCTGACATGCAGAGCGCTGGAAGAGTTATTGGTTAAGCTCCCGCCTTGTTGAACATCAACACCGATGCTGTCGACGCTGGCCAGATCAATAATCGAGTTGGTATCCAGGATCAGGTTGCCCTGATTCCTCGCCACATAGGCGATAACCTCATTGCCGCTAGCTTCAGAGGTAATCTTCGCGTTCGAGGTGAGGGTGGTGCTAGTCGGATTACCCTGCGTGTCACCATTCAACTGGTGAGCCTGACCATCCACAACCCCGGCAACGGTTCTTTCGCCGGTTAAATTGATGGTGGTTTTATCACTGATGGTCCCTTTCGCGCCGCCTTCGATTACCAGTGCCGCTGAGTCGCTGCCCTTAACGGCAAACGTAGCTTCACCGGTATCTACGCTACTGCCAGCGCCGGTGGCGAGAACGCCCACGGAATTCTTACCGCTGAGGGTAAGATCAAGGTTGGAGCCAGCCTGACCATTCGGCGGCGTGGTATTCCCGGCCAGCAATGCGCCATTGGCGATACGGAAAATGGTGGTGCGATCCTGACCATTGTCATTCATCACCGCCTGACCAATGTTGGCGGTAGCGCCTTTACCAAACAGGTAATAACCAATCTGATCGGTGCTGTTAAATATCGGGCTACTCAGACTGTCAACGTTAGCGATGGCGTTATCACGTACATGCACACCGATGTTACCGGCTTTATCCAGCGTAATGTTGGAGTAGACGTTGACCACAGCCTGGCCGTTAGCGCCGCCTTCTGCCCAGATAGCGTAGTTACGGTTACCGACACCGCCTTCACCGTCCACCACGATAGAGCCTGAAGCGCTGGTGGTGACTTCGGCATTTTTGTTATTGGCGCTAACGTGGATCCCCACGTTGTTGGTGCCATTTACGTTAATCTTGCCGTCGTTGCGGATTTCCTGATTATTTTCCGCGCCGCTGTCGCGTACGGAGATGCCGTAGTTTTTACTGCTGCCCCCGTCAGAACCTCCATTGATCACGATATTGCCGGTATTGAGAACGTTGCCTGTGGCATTCCCGACCAGAATTCCCGCGGCGTTGCGTATCCCGGTTCCCAGCGTGATCAGACCGTTGTTAATCACCTCTTTGGCACTTTTGGTCATGATCCCGGCGCTCAGACTAGAGCCGCCAGCCATCGTGACATCTTTAGACGGATCGCTTGCGTCGCGACCAAGATAAATTGAGGCATCCTGAGCGTTAGTGAAAGTGGCATTCCCGGCGACTTCTACGCCATAAGCCGTGCCTTTGGCAAAGGATGCACCGTTTTTGCGCCCGTCCACGACGTTGATATCGCCGTTGTTGACGCCTTGCGATTCGTCAGACAGTTGCATGCCAATAGCCAGCGTCAGCGAAGAATCTGGCTCATCCTTACTCCAGGGATCGGCTGCCGACGCGGTACCAAAGTTATCGGTGGTGATCGCCTGGTTAATGGTGCCGTTGTTTGCTATCTGGCTGGCGCCTTGCCCCTGCATGCCAAATGCGCCATAGCTGTTGACGTTTTGATTGCCGTCTTTGTCGATAAACAGCCCGGAGTTGATGATCCCGTTGTTGGTTGCCGTTGCGTCTTTTGCCAGCATGCCAATCGCCAGACTCTGCCCGGTAGACGTGCGTAATGCGTTCAGCTCGCCAAGGTTAGTGATAACCCCGCCATTAAGGGATTTCATGACACCGTTAATACTGCCGTCAACGGCAATAATCGCATCTTTGTTCAGGGTGCCGGAGGTGCCTGCACCGTTGGCGTAAATAGCATGCAGCTCACCGCGGCCAGCGGTCGCGTTATTGCTATGCGACAAGCCGTCGGTCCAGACGTCGTAATCCCAGGTAAGCACGTCTGAAGACTTGCTGGAGTTGATCAAGCCATCAATCAGCTCCGCGTATTTTGTCTGCGCGGCGGTGACGGTTGTGATATCACCGTTTTCAACATCCAGCCACAACTGCAGTTGACTGACCTTTTGCCCTTCAGGGTTTTCTGCTGCGTCGCTGCTTTTACCCAACAGCCAGTCGTTAAAATCGGCCAGCTCCTGCGTGCTGGTAATGTTAAATGTGCGCGTACCCGTTTCGACTACTTTACCGTCTGCATCATAGCCGTAGGACATGAGTGTTACATCATCGCCAAACACGGAGGTTTGTGCTGAACCGGCGAACGTTTTTTCAGGGATAACTGGGGCGGCGTTAAATTTTATATAGTTATCGGATTGCCAGTTAACCTGGCTACCTGCGTCCTGAGCCTCCAGCAAGGAGGAGTCTTTAGCCAGCAACTCGATAGTATTGGCTTTGTCACGGACATTGAGCGTGTCGTTGCCAATATCCAGATTGGCTATGGAGCCATTTGTCGCCAGCGCGATGCCAAATTGTTTATAGATTTTAGACAACGTTGGATCGTAGGTGTTTAATACCGAATCGCCGATCTGTGATTCGGTAAGAAAGCTACTTAACTCCTGGGTATCAAAGACTTTAATTGATGCTGGCTCACCAGGAAATGCCGGGTCGTTAATAGAGAATTCTGTGCTCTGTGAAGGCGTCGACGACCGGTTGTACGTCAGGTATTCCGCCAGCTCTTCAGCATTAGTAATCGTTTTTACGCTCTGGTCAGGGCTGGTGGCCTTAAGAGTGATTTTGTTTGTTTGCAGCAGCTCTCTGATGGTCGTTGATTCAACAACGCCACTTTGACCCGGACTGATCGTTGGGATCGCACCGCTGATATTGAGCGCCTGACCAGCAGTGATATCTTTATATAAGAATCCGTAGTCGTGGATACCCGCATAATCCCCAACGGAAATACCTGCCTGGTAGTCGGTGAAAATATTGTGATCACCGATATCGATAATCGGATCAGCGGAAACCTGCATTGAAGCAGCGCTTAATGCACCCGCTGCTAATACCGCAACAGTTTTGCGCGAGCTGCTTTTTTTCTTTCCTTTGGTTAATTCAGAAACGACCACCCAGATACCGAGCGCCGCGTTCCAAATAATGCTGTAAACTTTGTTCATATATAACCCTCGTCTACATTCCTGTTATGCATGTGTTAATACATTGAGTTGTTGGCTATGGTTGGCACGCGGATGTGCTACCCGGTAATAGATTTTTGGGAATAGGGTTTCCTTCCGTGCGATGCGGAATTAAAAAGCGAGTCGAAAGAAAACTTTTTTAAATAATAACCGTGATAATTGTCCTTAAATAAGTCAGTTACGGCTGGCTATAGTGAGAAATGGTGTACTTGAGCCGGGTGTTATTTTTGCCGAGTTTTCTGGCAATATTGCTTTTGTACGCCCCGATGGTTTTTTCACTTTTTTGTGATGCCCCGGCGATTTGTGTCAGTGACCATCCTCGTGCAAGCATCATCATTACGTTGAATTCGTTTGCTGTGATCTTGTTGTGTAATGCTTTGATATTTTGTTGGTTATTGTTTTTTGTGATACGTGTAACGGCATGGTGTAGCCGATCAAGACTGGCATCTTGATCAAGAAACAGCATGTTCTTCCCACAAACGGTTTGAAAAAGAGTAAAAGTAGCTTCATCTGCCAAAACAATAATTTTGGTGACAGGTCGTAAAGCCATGTTGCGGATAATCCTGGCATATTTTAAAAAATCTGATTTGTCAGGATTAATGATGATGCAATCCGTTTCATAAGGAAGCATTTTGACAGCAGAGAGCGTCTGGGAGGAGTAATACGCGATATCAATATATAATGATGAGCCACGTAGGATTTCTCGCATGCCTAGCCAAGGGTAAATTGAGTCACCCAAAAAAATAGCCTTTGACATAACGATCTCCTTGAAATTTTGGTGCAAGCAGCCGCCTCTTTTTGTAGGTTAAAAAAGAGTTTCTTGCGACGCGTGAAATGTTAATTAAATCTCGTATTACGTTCTGTGCTGTGAACGTATCCTTATTAATTCCAGATTAAACAGATATTCTCTGTATTTATTAGAATCATTAACTATTCTTAAAGTAGATATTACACTTTGTTAAAATTTAAGATAAATCGTTTATTTCAGCTCTGCGTAAATGATTGATAGATTTCGCTTATGAATCGCATGAATAATGATTGAGTGGTTTCTATAAAGACAGGGTATTCCTATCTGTTTTGGAGGGGATTTATATGAAAAACATTATATTTCAGATGGATACCCGTTTTTCTTAATGGGCTTACTGGTTGGTAGGAGAATTCTTAATCAAGACCAGGACAAAGAGAAGGGGCGTCGAGGGGAAGAGAGAAATATCGCTAAATTTGCAGTTATCGACCTGAAACTCGAGTATCCAGGTTGATAATTCTTAGAGTTGTGATGTTTTTAGGGAATTATCCTATTTTTAGCTTTTTGTGCTTAATTTTAAAAACTCACTTGAAGAGGTTATTTTTTCTGATTGCTATTGCTGATAGGGCTTAGCCTGCCAACAGTTCCTGTTCAACCTGATGTACCTGCTGTTCCAGCGTATTGCGGATTTCCGTAAGCGCCCGTTGTTGATCGGAGAAGTAGGCTTCTTTATCAGTCACGGAGGTGGCAAGCCGCCAGGCGTTTTCGGCTTCCAGTTCGGTAATCTCTTTGAGCAGCGCGTTAATTTGTTCTCTGAGCTGCTGTATTTTGCTGCGTAAATGCTGCAAATCGTTCAATCGGTCACTGGCCATCATCGGTTCGAGGCCGCTTTGCAATTGAGTCAGTAGCGCCCGGACGGTGGCAAGATCGGCATTTTGGCGCGCCTGGTTAAGCTGCACCATCATCTGATGCGCTTTCTCTTTCAGATCATCGGCTACCACGTCCGGGTGGCAAAGACGGCTTGCCTGACGCCACAGGCGTTTTAACTCATTACGTTCATCAGAGGAAAGCCGCTGGTCACGGCTAAAACGATGCTGTGCATCCTGCTGCTGCTCCTGATATTCATCATATTCATGGCTGGCCTCTTCCTGTGCCTGACGGGTTGCGCTGTCATCCTGGCGAGAAAAGTCGTTTTCCAGCTCACGAATCTCAGCCAGCAGGGCGGTAATCAGTTCAGTTTGCTGCTGAATACGTTGGCGTGTTTCCACCGATTCGCGCGAATCTGAATTCTGGTTCATCCAGTGCTGCTTGAGCCTGGCCAGTTGATCAACAGCCTGGGAAATATAGTGCTGACAGGATTGATAGTCTTTTTCCCGGCGTTTTCGCTCCGCTTCCTGTTTGCGCTGGGCACTGGCGGCGAGCTGTTTACGCAGTTCGAGAATGCGGCTCATCAGCGGTCCAAGACGAAGGTGATACAGATCGTTGAAATCATCGAGGATTTGAATGCGCGTGTTACGCTTATCGATCAGGTCACGCAACTGTGTTTCGAGTGCTTTGAGTTCCAGCTTACTGGCGGCAATGGCGGGATCCTGCCACGTAGAGACTGCCCGTTGAGATTGCAGCCAGGCCGAGATTTCACGCAGGGCATCACCAAAGCGTCGTTCTTCGATCGCCTGCACAATGGTGCCTGGTACGACTGACAAAGGCTCATTTTTAAGATGCGCCACCTGCTGGAAAATAATCTCCTCATCTTCCAGTTCAATAGCGCTTTTGACGATTTCCAGTCGTTTGATGATCTTATTCATGACAGTCGTTGCCTGGCCTGGCTAAAAAACGAGTGGCTGAAGTACAACAGGTTCACCCGTTTGAAAATGTTAGAAAAACAGTAAAGCGCATTCTGTGGCCTGCGATGCCTTTTCGTCCAGAATAATTCACTGTAATTATGAAAAACCGGAAGTCGCGCGCACCTGTCTGCATCTTCAAACCTCTGTTTCATGTTTTTTACTCTCGGGTAATTATTCTTGATTCAGTAAAGATAATGCGTATAGTTCTCATTCTCTTTTGTTATTAACTCCCTGTATTACTTCTGGTAAGGATCCCGACAATGAAAAAAACAACATCCGCGCTGGCATTGCTGATTACTGCGGCGTTAAGCGGTTGTGCGGCGCATACCACGCCAGCCAGCAACGCCAGCGTTACGGAAAAAACAGCGCAACCTGCCGTCAGTGATGTGCAACAACGCGCGCTGGCGGATGGGTTATATGAAATGGCGCTTAGCCCGGCAGGGGATGCGTTGTACGTTGCCAGCGCCGAAGGATTTAAAGATGTGCAGGGCGGCGTGGTTTACAAGCTGGATCCAAAAACGCTTAAAACGCTCGGCTTGAGTCATACCGATATGAAAAACTTTGGTATGGCTATCTCGCCGGACGGTAAAACAGTGTATGTCACCAACTCACTGGATGGTGGCCTGAGCGCGCTGAATACCGCTGACGGCAAAGTGAAAAATCGCGTACTGTTCCCGGAACGTAACCCAGAAGGTTTCCCGTATGGTGCGCGCCAGGTGCTGCTGCATAACGGTTTGCTCTATATTGGTGCCGTGGCGGATCCGGCGGTGATTTGGGTGGTTGACGCTGAAACCCTGAAGCTAAAAACCCGCATTAAAAATACGGGTAAATGGATGACCGGACTGCATTATTCAGAAGTGACGCAGCGAATTTATGCAGCTAACGGCGGCGGTGAAATTCTTGTTATCAACCCGCGTAATCAGCGCGTAGAAAAACGCTGGCAACCGCTGGGAGAACAACCTGCGCTGTTGCTGAATATGACGGAGGACGCACAAACGGGTCGCCTGTTTGTCACCGACAACTCGAAAGCGAAGACTACCCTGGTGCTGGATATCCATACTGGTAAGCTGCTGAAAAAATTGGATGTGGGTGATTCGCTGGCGGTGAAATTTAACGCAAAACGCAACGAAATCTATATTACCCAGCGTGATTCAGGGAAATTGCTCAGCCTGAATGCGACCGATTACAGCGTGAAGAAAAGCTGGGATTTACCACCAAACCCTAACAGCTTGCTGCTCTCGGCGGATGGGCAAACCCTGTTTGTCACCGTGAAACAGAAATTTAATAAAGACCACTCTACGTCTGCGCCAGATAACGTGGTACGTATTGACCTGAATAAACAATAACAACTCGCCTTCTTTCTATTGTTTTTCTCCCGAGCCTCGGTGCGTTGGGCAAGGAAGCCCGGCGTATCCAATCGATTGCGCCTTGCGACAACCAGGTTGAAATGTTAAAAGAAGCCCCTTCAATAAAAACCACACAGGGGAAGGGCGTGAAAAACGCGTCAACTGCATCTGACACCAGCGTGTCTGATGCCGCGTCGACGAACGAGCCGACGCTTCAACGAGGGTTGCAAAACCGCCATATTCAGTTAATTGCGCTGGGCGGCGCAATTGGTACCGGCCTGTTTTTGGGCATTGGCCCGGCTATTCAGATGGCGGGACCTGCGGTGTTACTGGGTTACGGCGTTGCCGGGATCATCGCTTTTTTGATTATGCGTCAACTGGGCGAAATGGTGGTCGAAGAACCCGTTTCCGGATCGTTTGCCCATTTTGCCTATAAATACTGGGGACCGTTCGCGGGTTTTCTGTCCGGCTGGAACTACTGGGTGATGTTTGTGCTGGTCGGCATGGCAGAACTGACAGCGGCAGGGATCTACATGCAGTACTGGTTGCCCGATGTTCCAACCTGGATTTGGGCCGCGGCATTCTTCGTGATCATCAACGCCGTCAATCTGGTCAACGTACGTCTGTATGGCGAAACGGAATTCTGGTTTGCGCTGATTAAAGTACTGGCCATTATCGGCATGATTGGTTTTGGCGTGTGGATGCTGTTTTCCGGTAACGGCGGGGAACATGCAAGCATCGATAACCTGTGGCGTTACAACGGCTTTTTTGCTACCGGCTGGAACGGATTAATTCTGTCGCTGGCAGTGATTATGTTCTCCTTTGGTGGGCTGGAGCTTATCGGGATTACTGCCGCGGAAGCGCAGGATCCGCAGAAAAGCATTCCAAAGGCGGTAAACCAGGTGGTGTACCGTATTCTGCTGTTTTATATCGGTTCTCTGGTGGTGCTGTTGGCGCTGTACCCGTGGGTGGAAGTGAAATCCAACAGCAGCCCGTTCGTAATGATTTTCCATAATCTCGACAGCAACGTAGTGGCTTCTGCGCTGAACTTTGTCATCCTGGTGGCTTCGCTGTCGGTGTATAACAGTGGCGTCTACTCTAACAGCCGCATGCTGTTTGGTCTTTCGGTTCAGGGTAACGCGCCGAAGTTCTTAACCCGCGTCAGCCGTCGCGGCGTACCGGTGAACTCACTGATCCTTTCCGGTGCTATTACGTCGCTGGTGGTACTCATCAACTATGTGCTGCCGCAAAAGGCCTTTAGCCTGCTGATGGCGCTGGTGGTGGCGACGCTGCTGCTGAACTGGATTATGATCTGCCTGGCACATCTGCGATTCCGGGCGGCGATGCGTCGTAAGGGACGTGACACGCAGTTTAAAGCGCTGCTGTATCCGGCAGGGAACTACCTGTGTATTGCTTTCCTTGGCATGATTCTGGTGCTGATGTGTACGATGGATGAGATGCGCCTGTCAGCTATCCTGCTGCCAGTCTGGATCCTGTTCCTGTTTGTTGCCTTCAAACTGCTGCGTCGTAAGTCCCGCTAAGTTTCTACCGATCTTGTTATTACCGATCCCATCGTCAGGATGGGATCGGATCCTCACTCAACGTTTATCGTGACCGTTCTCGCAATTTTGCTGCTGCTGACAGGATCTTTATTTTGTAATCGATTACTTTTCTATTGAATCTAATTTGTAATCGATTACTTTTTAAGGGTGGGGCAAAAAATGGTGTCAACAACCGAAAGTAGTGGAAAACAGAGCGTACAGTACCGGCTGCTGGTGCCCCGGCTGTCGCTAATGATGTTCTTACAGTTCTTTATCTGGGGAAGTTGGTCCGTCACGCTGGGGCTGGTGATGAGCCAGCACAACATGTCGCTGTTGATTGGCGATGCGTTTTCAGCCGGGCCCATTGCCTCTATTCTGTCGCCATTCGTCTTAGGGATGCTGGTAGACCGCTTTTTTGCCTCGCAAAAGGTGATGGCGGTGATGCACCTTGCTGGCGCGGCAATCCTGTGGTTTGTTCCGCAGGCATTGGTGGCGCAAAACGGTGCACTGTTGATTGGTCTGCTGTTTGGCTACACGTTGTGCTACATGCCTACGCTGGCGCTTACCAACAATATTGCTTTTCATAGTCTGTCGGATAAGGACAAAACCTTCCCGGTGGTGCGGGTGTTTGGCACCATTGGCTGGATTGTCGCGGGGATCTTTATCGGTGTAACCGGAATTTCGGACACCACCGGCATCTTTACGCTGGCGGCGATTATCTCTGTGATTCTGGCGCTCTACAGCCTGACGCTGCCCAACACGCCAGCACCGGCGAAAGGACTGCCGGTGAAAGTTCGTGATCTGTTTTGTGCGGATGCTTTTGCCTTACTCAAGGTCCGTCACTTTTTTGTCTTCTCGCTCTGCGCGACGCTTATCTCTGTACCGTTGGGAACCTATTACGCGTATACCGCGTCGTTTCTTGCTGATGCGGGCGTCGGCGACGTCAGTACGGCGATGTCGTTTGGTCAGATGTCTGAAATATTCTTCATGCTGGTGATCCCGTTCCTGTTCAGACGTTTGGGCGTGAAATACATGCTGTTAATCGGGATGTGCGCCTGGTTCGTGCGTTATGCCTTCTTTGCCCTCGGCATCAGCGAAGAGGGCCGATTCCTGCTGTATCTCGGCATTCTGCTGCACGGCGTGTGCTACGACTTTTTCTTCGTGGTCGGCTTTATTTACACCGATCGTATCGCCGGGGAAAAAGTAAAAGGTCAGGCGCAAAGCATGATCGTTATGTTTACCTATGGGATCGGTATGTTGCTGGGTTCGCAAATTTCAGGCGCACTGTACAACCGGCTGGTGGCGGGGCAAACCGTGCCTCAGGCGTGGACCACATTCTGGTGGATCCCGGCAGTCGCTGCCGCAGTGATTGCCGTGATTTTCCTTTTCTCTTTCAAGTATGACGACAAAGAGCAGGCGTAATTTTCAGGAGGGGTTATGAAAACCATCAAGGGGCCTGGCATTTTTCTGGCGCAATTTATCGGGGAGCATCCGCCATTTAACACCCTGGAAGGCGTGGCAAAATGGGCGGCGGAGCTTGGCTATAAGGCATTACAAATCCCGTGTAATCACAAGTCGCTGTTTGATGTCGAACAAGCTGCTGTAAGTCAGGCCTATTGTGATGATATTCGGGGGATGCTGGCCGGATATGGGTTAGTGATTAGCGAATTATCTACCCATCTTGAAGGTCAACTGGTTGCCGTCCATCCGGCTTACGATGACGCTTTTGACGGATTTGCTCCGCCGTCTGTACGCGCTAATCCGCAGGCCAGACAGGCGTGGGCCATCGAAACCTTACACCAGGCCGCTGCGGCTTCGCAAAGACTGGGGCTGACGGCACATGCCACGTTTTCAGGTTCGCTTGCCTGGCCTTTCTTTTATCCGTGGCCACCGCATAATCGTCAGCGCTTTGAAGAGGCTTTTCTGGAGCTGGCGCGCCGCTGGAGACCGATACTCGATCGCTTTGATCACCATGGGGTGGATGTTTGCTTTGAGATCCATCCCGGCGAAGATCTGCACGATGGCGTGACGTTCGAGCGTTTTCTTGCGCTGGTTGATAATCATCCTCGCTGCAACATTCTCTATGACCCAAGCCATCTGTTATTGCAGCAGATGGATTATCTTGGGTTTATCGATGTCTATCACTCGCGTATTAAAGCGTTCCACGTCAAGGACGCTGAGTACCATGCCAGTAGCCGCAGCGGTGTCTATGGCGGTTATCAGCCATGGCTCGATCGCGCCGGGCGCTTCCGTTCTTTGGGGGACGGGCAGGTCGATTTCAAAACGATCTTCAGCAAGCTCACACAATATGATTTCCCTGGCTGGGCGGTGCTGGAATGGGAGTGTTGCCTGAAAGACGCGCAAACCGGGGCGCGTGAGGGGAGTGATTTTATACGCCGCCATATTATTCCGGTTTCTGCACGTGCATTTGATGATTTCGCCGCTGGCGATGAGGTACGCAAATGATACAGGTTGGCATTATTGGCAGCGGATTTATTGGGCCTGCACATATTGAGGCGTTGCGTCGACTCGGCGGTGTGAACGTGGTGGCGCTCTGTGATAGCTCGCTGGCGGTTGCCCTGGAACGCGCAGATGCTCTTCATATTCCTCATGTGTACGGCAGCGTTGAAGCGCTGCTGGCGCATCCAGGACTACAGGTAGTGCATAACTGTACGCCGAATCATCTGCATGCCGACATCAATCGGCAGATTTTACGCGCGGGTCTGCACGTGTTTTCAGAAAAGCCGCTATGTATGACGCCGGATGAGGCTCGTGAACTGGAAACGCTGGCACAGCAGGCTGGAGTGGTGCACGGCGTGAGCTTTGTCTATCGCCAGTTTGCAATGGTGCAGCAGGCGGCCAGTATGGTCAGAAGCGGCAGCGTGGGTAGTCTGTTTGCCGTACAGGGGAGCTACCTGCAGGACTGGATGCTGCTGGAGACTGACTACAACTGGCGGGTCGATGCTGCACAGGGCGGCGATTCACGGGCGGTAGCGGATATCGGTTCGCACTGGTGCGATACGGTGCAATTCGTGACTGGAAAACGTATTGTCGAGGTGATGGCCGATTTAGCTATCGTCTGGCCGGTACGTAAAGCCAGCATTGCCAGTAACGCCACGTTTGGCCAGCAAACGGCTGATGTACAATTTGAGGATAAAGCGGTTACGACGGAAGATCGTGGGTCGGTGCTGGTACGTTTTGATGATGGCAGCAAAGGCTGCTTTAGCGTTTCGCAGGTGAGTGCCGGGCGCAAGAATCACCTGAGCTTTGAAATTAACGGTAGCCACTGTTCACTGCACTGGGATCAGGAAACGCCGCAACAGCTTTGGGTTGGGCATCGTCAGCAGGCGAACCAGATCCTGACGGACGACCCAGGATTGATGAATGCGGATGTTGCTGCCAGTGCGCACTTTCCGGGCGGGCATATTGAGGGCTGGCCGGATGCGTTCAAGAATATGATGCAGCAGTTTTATCAGGCGGTGTTGGCAGGCAAAATGCCCGCGA
This sequence comes from Citrobacter sp. wls757, assembly GCF_005280935.1. Lineage (NCBI taxonomy): Bacteria > Pseudomonadati > Pseudomonadota > Gammaproteobacteria > Enterobacterales > Enterobacteriaceae > Citrobacter > Citrobacter sp. wls757. Next base: position 338,626 of record NZ_SZWU01000015.1, read on the forward strand.
CGGCGGAGCGTCGATTTGCGTCTTTTTCTGACGGTGCGGATGTGATGTATATTATTGATGCAATTATAAAAAGCCATCAGCAGCAGCGTTGGATATCAGTACAGCGCTAAACACGCATCCGGTTCGCCAGTCGGCGATTTTATGGTAGCCTCAACGCAAAGCGTAAACCGCAGGATGTGTCGTCGTTATGTCTATTCAAAAAATCGCCCAGCTTGCCGGTGTGTCGGTGGCGACGGTATCGCGTGTGCTGAATCACAGTGATACCGTCAAAGCCAAAAATCGTGAGCGCGTGCTACAGGCTATTAAAGAAAGCAATTATCAGCCCAACCTGCTGGCGCGTCAGTTGCGTACGGCACGTAGTTCGATGATTCTGGTGATGGTTTCCAACATCGCCAATCCTTTTTGTGCAGAGGTTGTTAAAGGCATTGAAGAGGAGGCGGAGAAGAATGGCTATCGCATTTTACTGTGTAATTCCGGCTCGGATACAGCCCGCTCAAAATCAGCGTTGAAGCTCCTGTCGGGGAAAATCGTCGATGGCATTATCACCATGGATGCATTCTCCAAATTACCGGAACTGACTACGCTGATTGGCGATGCGCCCTGGGTTCAGTGCGCGGAATATGCTGACAAAGGCGCGGTTTCCTGCGTGGGGATTAACGATGTTGACGCCGCACAGTCGGTAATATCTCACCTGGTGGATAAGGGCTACCGACGAATTGCCTTAATCAATCATGACCTGAGTTATAAATATGCTCGTTTGCGCGAACGCGGCTATAAAGCGGCGCTGCATGCGCTGTCGCTTGAATATCAGGCTGTGGAATATGCCAGTGAATTAAGTTCCAGTGCAGGAATTGCGGCGATGAAAACACTACTTGCCGCAGAGGTGAAACCCGACGCGGTGTTTGCCGTATCGGACACGCTAGCCGCTGGTGCGATGCGCGCTATTTTCGATGCCGGATTACAGATCCCGCAGGATATCGCCGTTGTTGGTTTCGACGGTACGGAACTGGCAGAAATGGTTTCTCCACAGCTTTCGACCATTGAGCAGCCCTCACGGGATATAGGCCGCAAAGCGGTAGGATTATTGCTGAATAAAATAGAAAATCCTGACGCGCAGACGGAAAGGGTGATGATGGACTGGCGCTATATTTCACGCGCCAGTACCTGAGCTTTATCGCTGAAACGCGCCAGACAGCGCACGAATATCGTTTCCGGTAGGCGACTGATGAATGCGCAAGCCAAACTCTTCGACTACGGCAAATATATGGTCGAAGATATCAGCCTGAATACTTTCATATTCCAGCCAGACCACCGTATTGGTAAAGGCATAAATTTCGATCGGTAAACCATGATCGTCCGGCGCAAGCTGGCGCACCATTAACGTCATATCTTTGCGAATACGCGGATGATGACGCAAATACTCGTTCAGATAAGCGCGGAAGGTGCCAATATTGGTCATCCGGCGGTGATTCAACACCGATTCAGGCGCATCTAACTGCTGATTCCACTCGTCAATTTCCTGGTGACGTGTTGTTAAATACGGTTTCAGCAGGTGGGCTTTATGCAGACGCTGGCGCTCATCCTCATCAAGAAAATGGATGCTGGTGGCATCGATGCTGATGCTGCGTTTTATTCTCCGCCCACCGGAAGCCGACATTCCACTCCAGTTTTTAAAAGAGTCTGAGACCAGTGACCAGGTTGGGATAGTGGTGATGGTGTTATCCCAGTTGCGCACTTTCACGGTGGTTAAGCCAATATCGATAACCGCGCCATCTGCACCATATTTCGGCATTTCCAGCCAGTCACCCAACTTCAACATATCGTTGGCTGAAAGTTGTATTCCGGCAACCAGTCCGAGGATTGGATCTTTAAACACCAGCATTAACACGGCGGCCATGGCGCCCAGACCGCTTATCAGTATTGCCGGTGACTGACCAATCAGCAGGGAAATCATCAATATTCCGACGAGAATTGCGCTGATGAGTTTGATGCCCTGGAATATGCCTTTTAGCGGTAATTGCGATGCGGCAGGGAGTTTTTGCGACAGATTGAGAATAACGTCCAGCAGGGAAAACAGGGACAGCAGGGCGTACATCATGATCCACAACTGTGCGCAGGTCACTAATATTTCTGCTGCTTCGCTGCCTTTCTGTAGCCAGAGTGCGGCCTGTATATTGACAATGATACCCTGTAGGGTGAATGCCAGCCGGTGAAATAACTTGTTCTGCGTGATGATTTGTAGCCACAGGCGGGAGCTGGCGCTGGCGCGCTTTTCAAATGCGCGTAATACCACCCAGTGCAAAATAACGTGAACAATAATGGCGGTGATAAAAATAATGCCAAAAATCATCACCAATGAGGTGGTGTGATTTATTTCAATGCCGAGTTCTTCTACCTGAGATATCAATTCCTGCATAACGTCTCCTTAATAAACAGCGGTCTATGATGACCGCTGTGCGGAGCTTATGCAAATGCGGAGGATTAGACTTCCGTCAGCGTCGTTTCCAACGGCAGACGAGATTTCGGCAGCGCGGCGTTGAAATCTTCTACGCTGTGATGACCCACAGGAACCACCACTACGCTGGTGAAACCTTTTTCTTTCAGGCCAAATTCTGCATCCATGACAGCTGAATCAAAGCCTTCGATCGGCACAGCATCCAGGCCCATCGCCGCAACGCCCAGCAGGAAGTTACCGACGTTCAGGTACACCTGTTTTGCCATCCAGTGGTTGTCATCTTTCAGTTCTTTGCGATGCATGTCGGCAAAGAAGGTGCGGCCTTTGTGGTTTGCGGCTTTCGCTTCAGGCGTGGCGAAACGACCATCGCTTTCTTCTTGATCCACCACGCGTTCCAGCCACGCATCGTCCATCGCCGTTTTGGCGCAGAACACCACGACGTGGGAAGCATCCAGCATTTTACGTTCGTTGAATACAAAGCCGCCGGCTGCGGATTTAGCCACACGCGCCTTACCTTCGTCAGTGCTGGCGACAATAAAGTGCCATGGCTGAGAGTTGGTGCTGGACGGGCTAAACTGCAGCAGCGTTTTTAATTTTTCGGCCTGCTCAGCGGTCAGTTTTTTATTCGGATCGAATGCCTTAGTGGAGTAACGTTTTAAGGCGACAGAAACAATATCCATAACTACTCCTGGTGATTTTCCATACCCTGCGGGTGCGTTTTGTTTCAGCAGGGTACAGGGTTAGCAGGAAAAAGATAAGACAGGAAAATGCAAAAACACTTATCGGGGTTAGCGATAAATCAACCTGGACGCAGGCGTTTTTGATCCCGTTTCGGCAAGCCGTCGACGACGCGGTGCCAGGAATCATTCACCAGCTCTGCCAGTAATGACTCGGTAATATCGTCACCAGGATAGACCGAGATCCAGTGCTTTTTATTCATGTGATAGCCGGGCTTAATGCTGGGGTAGATCTGCTGGTTTAACAGTGATTTTTGCGGATCGGATTTCAGGTTAATAAGCGGCCGTCCGCGAAGCTCCGTGACCAGCATAAAAATTTTACCGCCAACCTTGAAGACATCGTATTCCGGGCCGAAAGGCCAGCAGTGTTCGGTAAAAGGTAGTTCGAGCGCAAGGCGTTTCGCACAGGCAGGAAGGGTCTGGCCGTCCATTATTGTTCCTCGCGGGTCAGGGCGCGCCACATGGCTTCAAACCCCATCGAAATATATTCATTTGCGCGGGCAGCGTCGCGGGCGGCGAACTCCATGGTGGTTTCTGCCAGAGAAAGGAATAGCCCGTCGCCAAAGGCGCGATATTCGTCAGACATAAACTCGGGTCGTACGGAACGATGACAAAGATCGCGCAGTTCCGGGAACATATCGTCAGCCTGTTGTTCGGTTTCCTTGCTTATTTTCTCGCTGACGGCCAACTGACGAATCGTGCGATGCCCGCAGGTGTGGTTCAGGCCCCAGCTAATGTAGCTGTTCCAGATGTAGTGAGTCATGGTTTTGGCATCGGTCACTGAACGATCCAGGTTTGCCATCATCGACTGACAAAGGTCTTGCTTCAAAAAGAGGTAAAGCTCGTTGATCAAATCATCTTTGGTCGCGAAATAGCGAAACAACGTTCCCTCCGCAACCCCTGCATTACGGGCTATCACGGCGGTCGAAGCCGCAACACCTGATTGTGCAAATGCTGTGGTTGCAGCTTCCAGTAATGCCAGTTTTTTGTCTTCACTCTTCGGACGAGCCACTACACTTTACCCTTAAGTCTGTAAAAAACATGATTGAATCACGGCGTTTGCTGCGCCGCAACGGCGAATGTCAAAGATTGAAAATCATCTTGACGGAGAACTTTCGATTTCTATAATGAGTGCTTACTCACTCATAATCAAGAGTCAGTCGCGCAAACCAGCGGAAAGGGGGCGCGTTTAAGGTCAGGATATGAAGCGTCTCACAGTTTGTGTGGTTGTTATTATGCTTATTGCTGCAGCTGCAAGTTTACCGTTTGTACTCAATGCCGGGTTTGGTCAGGCGCCGCAAGGGGCACAACTGAGTCAGGTTGAACAGTCACCGCACTATCGTGATGGACAGTTTCATAACCAGGTGCCGACACCGGGCTATACCGGCAACAAAGGCATGCTGGCGGCCTGGTGGGAGTTTCTGGTCGCTAAGCGTGAAAATGCACGACCAGCACAACCGTTACCTATGGTCGCGACCGATCTCGCCGGGCTTTCGCCGCAGCAGGATACCCTGGTCTGGCTGGGCCATTCTTCGTGGTATTTACAGCTGGCGGGTCAACGTATCCTGATTGATCCGGTTTTCAGCAATTATGCCGCACCGTTCTCGTTCCTGAACAAGGCCTTTGCCGGTGATTATCCGTGGACCGCACAGACGATGCCGGAGATAGACCTGCTCATCATCTCGCACGATCACTATGACCATCTGGATCTCGCCACTATCAAGGCGCTAATGCCGAAAATTAAGCGGGTGATTACGCCGCTTGGCGTCGGGTCGCATCTGCGTTACTGGGGGATGCGCAGCGAGATAATCGAAGAACGGGACTGGAATCAGTCCGTCAGAGTGACGGATTCGCTGATCGTTCATGTGCTGCCCGCCCGTCATTTCTCGGGGCGCGGTATCAAACGCAACCAAACGCTATGGGCGAGCTTCATGTTCGAAACGCCGGAGCAGAACGTTTATTACAGCGGCGATTCCGGCTATGGACCGCATTTTAAAGCCATCGGCGAGCAGTTTGGCTCTGTCGATTTGGCGATTATGGAGAACGGTCAGTATGACCAGGACTGGAAGTTTATTCACATGATGCCGGAAGAAACGGCGCAGGCTGCGGCAGATCTGCATGCGAAAGCCGTGTTGCCAGGGCATGCCGGCCGTTTCGTTCTGGCGAAACATACCTGGGATGATCCTTACAAACGACTGGCGCTTGCCAGTCGTCATCAGGATTACCGACTGCTGACGCCAATGCTGGGTGAACCGGTAATACTGTCCGAACCGGACCAACCGTTTACGGCCTGGTGGCAACAGGTGACTCAATGAATACAGGGGAGAGCATGATGACGATTTCTGCTCAGGTAATTGATACGATTGTTGAATGGATTGATGATAATTTGAATCAGCCATTGCGCATTGATGATATTGCACGCCATGCGGGATATTCCAAATGGCACCTGCAGCGTCTTTTTATGCAGTACAAAGGCGAAAGTCTCGGGCGTTACATCCGCGAACGTAAGCTGCTGCTGGCGGCGCGCGATCTACGCGATACCGACCAGAAAGTGTACGACATATGTTTAAAATACGGATTCGATTCGCAGCAGACCTTTACGCGTATTTTCACCCGTACGTTCAGCCAGCCGCCGGGAGCTTATCGCAAAGAAAATCATAGCCGAACGCATTAACAGCAGAGGGTTCTCGCGGGCCTAATCCGCCAGCGAGAACCAGCGCCGCCAGATGAAGCGCAGCACCAAATATTCAATCACGCCCAGCAGTAAAAACCACAGGCAAAACAGCAAAGTATAAAACTGATTGAGATCCATCAGATGAAAAATGGCGACGAGTTTTTGCGCCAGCACCAGGCCAAGTGAGGGGGCGGGTAGCAGCAGGCAAGACAAAAAAGCCAGTAGCAGGATCCCTGCGACAGTCATCAGTGATTCAAGCGGGTGTTTCATGACATTGTTAAACTTGAGTTAAAAAGCTATTGTCCGGGATCTCAGCGGGCAACGCAAATACCCACGCTTACAACCCCGCCCAAATCTCACAATGTTTTTTCACCAGTCCACTCAGTGACCCGCCTTCGGCGACAAAGTCACGCATGTTTTGTGCTTCATCATGACCATTTTTAACCTGCAGATGTATAGCTTCAATCGCGCTGGTTGCCCCTACTTTATCTGCAGAGGTAGCGATATTCTCCAGGAGTCGCAATGTGTCTTCTGACAGGCGGCAACCGTCGCCGGTATTGACGTCGGTGACGATTCCCGCCATACCAAAGCGACAGGCCTGAAAACGATTGAATTTATACAACAGGTAATCACGCTCCTGGTGCTTGAATGGACGTTTGGTGAGTAACCAGTGGGCGGTAGCCTGAATAAGTCCTGCCATATTGACCGCATGATCAAGGGTCAGCGGCGTATCCATTACCCGAACCTCTACCGTGCCAAAGTGCGGGCTGGGGCGGATATCCCAGTGTAAATCTTTAATGCTATCAATCATGCTGGTGTAAGCCAGTCGACGGAATAGCCCCTCGAATTCCTGCCAGTTATTCACCCATGGCATCGGACCATTATCGGGAAATCCGGAGAAAATATTCAGGCGCGCGCAGGCAAACCGCGTGTCGGACGTCTGCATATAAGGTGAGGTGGCCGAGAGCGCAATAAAATGGGGAACAAATCGCGACAGGCCGTGTAGCAGGTAAATGGCATCATCGCCGTTTGCGCAGCCGATATGCACATGCTGGCCAAACACCGTCGCCTGCTGGATAAGATAGCCAAAATTTTCCAGGTTGCGCCGATAGCGTTCGTCATCGCAGACTTCCTGACGTTGCCATTTTTGAAATGGATGTGTGCCACCGCCACAAATGGCGAGGTGATGCTCTGCAGCAACTCGCATAATTATCTGCTGCATAGCGGACAATTCAGCATCAGCCTGGTCGATATTGCGGCAAACTCCGGTCGCCATCTCCAGCATACTTTCGGTGATATCGTGCTTCACTTCTCCGGCGGTGAGCTGCGGTTTTACGGCGTCAATCAGCCGGGAAGAATCCTGACTCAGGTCGTAACCTGGCGGATTGACCACCTGCATTTCCAGTTCAATGCCTAACGTAAAAGGGTCGGAAACATGAAAATCAGGTAGTGGCATAAGGCTCTCTTCCGCGTTGATTTTTAATCAGTATAGAAGGACTGCTGATTTTCTGTTCGTCGTCAAAATCACCCTTGCGACGCTTTGAAGGTGTAATGGCCAGTGTTATAACTATTTTTTACTTCGCTACTGGGGTTGAATCGTGCCGGAAATAAATCTTTATGGGCAGACCGTCGGCGATGTCGTGCCGGACTGGAATGGCGCTGCCGTACTGCCACGGGAAACGCTGATAGGGCAATATTGTCGACTGGTTCCCCTGGATGCCGACAGCCATGCCGCCGATCTGTTTGATGCCTATGCGCAGGCGCCGGACGATCGCGACTGGACCTGGCTTGCAAGCTCTCGCCCCACAAGCGTCGAGGCCGCAGTTTGCTGGGTGCAGGGGAAAGTTACTGATGCATCTCTGGTTCCCTATGCCGTCATTGAACAGCGTTCAGGACGAGCTGTCGGACTGGTGTGCTTTATGGCGATTGAACGAGAGCACGGTTCGGTCGAAATTGGTCATGTGACCTGGTCACCGCGTATGAAAAATACGGTTCTCGGCACCGAAAGCATCTGGCTGCTGTTACGCCAGGCATTTGCGTTGGGCTATCGTCGCGTGGAGTGGAAATGCGATTCTCTGAACACCGCTTCTCGACGGGCAGCGGAACGCCTTGGGTTTATCTTCGAAGGTCGCTTTCGCCAGAAGATTGTGCGCAAGGGGCGTAATCGCGACAGCGACTGGTTATCAATGATTGATAGCGAATGGCCCCAGTGTGACGCCGTGTTACAGCGCTGGTTGGCCACGGAGAACTTTGATGAAAACGGTCGGCAACGCCAGTCAATGGCAGAGTGCTTTTCCTGTGAGACAGCCAACGTTGAGACTGTGCAGACGCAACAGCAAGATTATCAACAGCGCTGGCAACAGGAACATGGCTCGCTGACGCAAACACCGCCTGCGCTTCTGGCTGATTTACTCGCAGCACAACCTCGCAATCCCAACCTTTGCTACGACACGCTCTGCTCAAGAGCAGGGTTAGCAGCACTGACAAAAGCAAATGTGTCCACCTCAGAACCGATGGCGGCGATTATCAATACGGAAGTGGATACCGGAGAGCGTCGCATCCCGGTACGGATTTATCGACCGGCACTGACCGGAGAGCCGAAGGTGGTGGTGTTTATCCATGGCGGTGGGCATCTGAGCGGTTCGGTGGAAGTGTATGACCCGGTTGCCCGTCATCTGGCGATGGCGACAGGAAATATCGTTGTGTCGGTTGATTATCGACTTGCGCCAGAAAACCCGTATCCGGCTGGTCTTTCCGATGCTAAAGCCGTAATAGAAAACGTCTGGTCGCTGCTCGAAAGTCAGCATTTTCCTTACACTCGCCAACTCACGCTTATCGGCGACAGCGGTGGCGGCGCATTTAGCGCGACGCTGGCGGCCTACTTTTCCCGCGAGCAGCCAGGATTTATTCATCGCCTGGTGCTGATTTATCCGAGCCTGGACTACACGCTGAACTGGCCATCGGTGCAGGAGAACGGTACCGGAAAGCTACTGGATGAAAGCAAAATACGCTGGTATTTTCAGCAATATTTCCGCAATGAAGAAGATCGTAAACAGACGTCTCCGCTTTACCTGCCGTTGAGCCAGGATTTTCCACCCACTCTGGTGTTCAGTGGCGGGCTGGATCCTTTACGGGATGAGAATTTTGCTTTTGTCGCCAGACTGCAAGCTGCGGGGATACCCGTACAGCATGTTCACTTTCCTGGGATGACGCATGCTTATCTGATGCTGGAGGACAAAGTCCTGCAGGAAGCAAAAGCCACCTATCTGGCGATTGGTGACTTTGTTCGCGATTAGCGCCCGCACTCAGTCGTGGCTGCGGGCGGATTTATCATGATTGCTGACTCGCTAAGGTGTTTGCCAGCGCGTACGCTCAACGGCGCTTTGCCACTCGTGCCAGCGTTTTTGCAATCGACCGTGACGCTCTGCGTTTGGCTGAAATGATATGTGGTCGGGCAAAAAATGGCGTAGCTGAGCGGTTTCTGTACCGAGCAGCGCCTTGCGTGCCAGCAGCCCGGCGCCAATGGCTGAAAGCTCGGGAATGTCGCTGCGCATTACCGGGCAACCCAGCAGATCGGACTGGTACTGCATCAGCCAATCATTTTTTGTTGGCCCGCCATCAACCATCAGCGCGCTGAGGCTGAAACCGCTGTGCTGGTGCATCGCTTGCACCACATCGGCAATTTGATAGGTAATAGACTCCAGCGCGGCGCGCACCAGATGCGCGCGTTTCACGCCGCGGCTGAGGCCATGAATTAACCCCCGGGCGCTTTCATCCCACCAGGGTGCGCCCAGCCCGGTAAGTGCCGGAACAAAATAGACGCCCAGCGTCGAGTCGACCGTGGCGGGCAGAGTATTGAGTGCATGTAACAGTTGCTCCTCCGGCAGTTCGCTTAAGCCGGTACTGTCGGCCATCCAGGCCACAGCATCGCCGGTATGGGGAATATTGCCTTCCAGACCATAGACCCGGGTATCGCCATCATGCCAGGCAATAGTTGTTGCCAGCGCATTCACCGCAGACTGCGTTGAAGATACCGGAGCCATCACCGATGAGCCGGTGCCATAGGTCGCTTTAACACAACCTTCAGCACCTAGCCCGTGGGCAAAGAGCGCGGCATGAGAATCGCCAATCATCGCCAGAATGGGGATCCCATCGGGGATGGTCGCCAGACCTTTCGTCACGCCAAAATGATGACTGGAAGGGCAAACTTCTGGCAGCGCCTGTTGCGGGATACCAAACAGCGCCAGCATCTCGCTATCCCATTGGCCGCTATGTAGATTGAGTAACTGCGTGCGCGAAGCGTTGGAGGCGTCACAACGAAACGCCGCACCGCCGGTAAGATTCCACAGTAACCAGCTATCGATAGTGCCGAGGCAAATTTCGCCTTGCTGCGCGAGCGCCATGCCGTTGGGGACGGACTCCAGAAGCCAGCGCATTTTAGAGGCAGAAAAGAGCGGGGCGACGGGCAATCCGGTGGTGGATTTTATTTTCGCCTCATGACCTTGCTCGCGCAAAGCCCGGCAAAAGTCAGCCGTGCGCGAGCATTGCCAGGTAATGGCGGGGCCGAGCGGACGCCCGCTTGCGCGATACCAGCCGATTGCCGTTTCTCGCTGATTACTGATCGCCAGCGCCGCCACCCGCTGCGTACCTACGGCGGCAACTGCTTGCGCCATTACAGCCAGAGAGGCCTCCAGCAGCGCGTCGCCGGACTGTTCAACCCAGCCTTCGCGAGGCGTGTGGATCGCCAGCGCGCGGGAGAACTTCGCGACCACATTTCCCTGACCGTCCAGCGCAACGGCTTTGGCATTGGTGGTGCCTTCATCAAGCGCAATAATAATGTCTTTCGTTGCTGACATCGTTTTCTCCAGCCTCTCTGTTTCCCTGAGTATTAGCGATGGAACAACGTATCCACCCCGAGATAGCGGGTGAAGGCTTCATGCAGCACCTCGGCGCTGGCGGAATGGTTCATTGCCACGTGATGTTCAAAACCGTTACGACAGATCCACGCCAGTAAATTCTCCAGATGCGGCACCTGGATTACTGCACGACAGCCAACCGTATCCAGCGGATCGTCTACCGATTGGCCTTCTCCGACATACGCTTTGATTTCACCGGTTAAATCGTCGGTGCTCAGGCGGAAATAGGTCAGTGTGCCGCTTTTCATGCGTCCATGTACTGCACCGCAGGTGTTCTCTTTCCCAACGGTGGTACCGATGATGTCCGCTGTGCCCATTTTGGGGCTCTCCAAACTGGCTGATGCAAAGTTTCCGCAGTGAAAAAGCACACATTTATCACGATCGTCGCCGAAATTGTTATTCCAGTCGGCAATGGAAGCCGGGCTTAAATTACTGCTGGCGAGGGCGTACATTGACAGCGCGCCCATCACATCGACTTCGCATGCGCTGGGCATTAACTGCCCGGACATCACGCTCATGATTGAGCATACGTTGATGCCTAAATTTTCCTGCAGCGAAGTCCAGCACTGGATCGCAGTGGTATCTATATCGTTAGCGATGACCCATTCGCTGATGACGACAAACAGTTTTGCCATTGTGACGAGTTTGTCGGCGGGAATGGCGCTGGCATCGGCGTTATCCAGCAGCAGACGACGTTTTTCATCCACGCGGATATCGTCATCGCGCAGACATTTGATGCGGGTAAAGACTTCAGACAGATCCAGCGTTTCAACGGCGATACCCAGTCTTTCGAGTAATTTTTCGCTGTAGCGAACGGTATTGAATCCAGCCGGGCGAGCACCGATAGCGCCGACGCGTACGCCACGCATACTGCTGACAACACGGCAAATCTGTTCGAAACGTTTCAGATCTTGAGCAAAAACCTCACCGGCCAGATCGCAGACATGCTGGGTGGTGAGCGTAAATGGAATGCCGTACTGACGCAGGTTATTGCACAGGGAGATTTTTCCACAGAAGCTGTCACGGCGGGTGGCAAGCCCCATTTTATCAAGGTTATCTTCCTGCGCCTGAACCAGTACCGGGACATTCAGGCCAGACAGGCGCAGCGTTTCCGCTATTGCTTTTTCATCGCCAAAGTTCGGCAACAGCACGACCACGCCGTGAATGTCGTCGCGGTGAGCGCGGAAAAGTTCGGCGCACACTTTCGCATCCTGGCGGGTTTCTACCCCACCGAGTTCCGTTTGCGTATCGTCGAGCATAATGGTTTTAATGCCCAGTCGCGCAAAGAGTACGCTGGCTTGTTCGCGGGCTTCAGCAACCAGATAGCTTGGGAAAAATCCCCGATTGCCAATAATCACCGCCATGGTCAACTGTTGAGGAATTCGTGACATCGCTTTCTCCAGTAAGTGTTCTGTTGTTATTGTTTTATCGTGTGTTGCTGCAACAGCGCGGCGGCGTTTTTCACGACGCCAGCGGCGTCAATTTCGTGGCGGGCACGCGTTGCCGCGCGATCGGCCGCGATAGCATATTGACCATCGCCAATGCCGAGTCGGCGCAGCGGAATGGCACAGCCAGCTTCTGCCAGTACCTCGGCCACCAGGCTTCCCACGCCGCCATTAATGTTATGCTCTTCCACACTGACCACGGCCTTGCAGTGGGCTAATGCCGCCAACAGTTGTTGGGTATTGCAGGGACGAATTGACGGTACACTGATTACGCTTGCATCAATACCCGCCTGTTTCAGCACTGTGGCAGCCTCGACAATTTCATGGACGGTTGAGCCCATCGCGACCAGAGCGACATCTTTTCCTTTCCGCAGAATATCGATATTACCCGGAGTGAACTGGTAATTTTCGTCGTGTAGTTCCGGTAAGGCTTTTCCGTCGAGGCGAACATAAACCGGGCCGACGTGGCTTAAGGCATAGTCGATAATCTGCCGGCATTCCACTGGGCAGGACGGGGCGTAAATTTCAATATTGCCAAAACCGCGCAGAACGGAAATGTCATCAATACTGTGATGTGTGCTGGCGAGGGGGCCGTAGCTGGCGCCCGCGTTCAGGCCGATCAGCTTCACGTTGGTGTTGTTGTAGCAAATGTCGACTTTGATTTGCTCATTGGCCCGCGAAATAAGGAACGGAGCGGCATTACATGTGACAGCGATTTTGCCCCCCAGCGCCAGGCCGGCGGCGGCGCCAACCAGCGTCTGTTCGGCGATACCCACGTTGACCAGACGACCGGGAAATTCCTTCATAAACGGGGCGATTTTCGCCGTAGACGTTGAGTCAGCAACGACGGGTACAACGTCCATTCCGCGCTCGACCGCGGCAATTAAGGTATTCACCATCACGGTGGCGAGGTGTTCACTATTACGCATCTTTCAGTTCCTCCAGCGCCAGTTCAACTTCTTCCCCTTTTGGCACGCGGTGGTGCCATTCCGGGCGGCCTTGAATAAAGGAGATCCCGGCCCCTTTGGTGGTGTGGGCAATGACGACGTGCGGTTTACCTTCCGGGGTTAACCCTTCCAGCGTGCGCACCACATCACTCATATCATTACCGCGGCACTCTGTGACCTGCATACCGAAGGCGCGCCATTTCTCATCCAGTGGATCGGTGTTCATGATCTCTTTGGTTGCGCCGGCAAGTTGGAGGTTATTTTTGTCGTTGATGATAATCAGGTTATCCAGCTTGTAGTGGGCGGCGACCAGTGCGGCTTCCCAGTTGCTTCCTTCTGCCAGTTCACCATCACCGGTAACGACAAACACCCGGCGCTTGCTGTTGTTACGTTTAGCTGCCAGCGCAATGCCCACGGCGACCGGCAGACCGTGACCGAGCGCTCCGGTATTCAGTTCGATCCCTGGCGTTTTGTGTTTCACCGGATGGCCCGGCAGGTGTGAATCGGCGTGCTGATAGGTCGCCAGCCAGTCCACGGGAATAAAACCAGCCTCAGCCAGCACGCAGTAGTAACCGCCCACTGCATGACCTTTCGACTGGATGTAGATGTCGCGCTCATCGCTTGCTATAAGCTCTGGTGAGCAATTCAGGATGCGAAAATAGAGTGCTGTCAGCAGTTCGACCTGCGACAGGTCAGCGCCGGTATGTCCCCCCGCCGGGCTTTCTGCATTCAACACGATAATGCGACGACGTACCGCACGTGCTTTCTTGACTAGCTCTGGTATTGAGAGCGAAAACGGATTCATAAGACACCTCTTGAATGTTTAATCCTTAGTGAATAAATATTCCATGTGGGTGCAGTAGTGCAACTGTCTCGCTATCCACTGCGTAATATGCAGCTAAAACAGTTGGTCGTTATCGGTTAGAATAAATATTCACTACTGATTTATTATTCATGATTAAAGATATGCCTTGTCTGAGGGTTTGTCTACGCCTTATAGCAGCAAATTTTGGCGAAAAGAGAAAAGGATCACACTAACGCGATAACCGGAAAGGCGCAGACGACTTGTTATCTATTCAGGTATGAATAAAAATAACAGGCAGTTTACCAGGGGGAATGTTATGTCAAAGCAGGATGAACAGCGGTTGCTGGTTAAGATTGCCACACTTTACTACGCCGAAAATAAAAAACAGTCTGAAATCGCCACGCTGCTGCATTTGTCGCAGTCCTTTGTCTCCCGTGCCTTGACGCGTTGTCAGAAAGAAGGGCTGGTGAAAATCACCGTCGTACAGCCGACTAATATCTTTGTCGAGCTGGAAAAAGCCATTGAAGAGCGGTTTGGTCTGCGCCAGGCGATTGTCGTGGATGTTGGCGACAGCCCCAGTAGTACGCAAATTAAGCATGCCATTGGCAGTGCGGCGGCACATTACGTTGAAACTCGTCTGCGTGCCGAAGACCTGGTCGGTATTTCCTCCTGGAGTAGTACCATTCGCTGCATGGTTGATGAAATGCACCCGCAAAATATCCGGGCGGCAGGCGTGATCCAATTACTGGGTGGCGTGGGGCCAAACGGCAACGTGCAGGCCACGATTCTGACGCAACAACTGGCGGCACACCTCGGCTGCCCGGCCTGGCTGTTGCCTTCGCAAAGTATTGAGCATTCGGTGGAAGAACGTTCTCGGCTGGTTAACAGCCCGGACGTGGCGGCGGTCGTCGAAAAATTTGCTGAAGTGGATGTGGCGATTGTCGGCATCGGGGAGCTGGAACCTTCTCAATTGCTGAAAAATTCAGGCAACTATTACAACGAAGAGATGCTGCGACTGCTGGCCGAACGCGGCGCGGTCGGGGATATCTGTCTGCATTATTACGACGCGGCGGGCAATCCGGTACTCAGCCATGAGGAAGACCCGGTTATCGGCATGGAGCTGGCGCAGATCCGCGACTGCAACCATGTGATAGCGTTGGCGGGCGGGGTAGAAAAACAGAATGCGATCCGTGGCGCGCTGCAGGGGAATTATATCGACGTACTGATCACCGACTACCCGACAGCGCGCAATCTGGTCAAAGGGTGACGCCGCGGTGAGTCAAGTTATCGCCAGCCCCTGGGGCTGGCTGTAGTTATCAGAGTTTTATTAAGCGTAGAGCAATCCATGGCTTAGCCGGTAGATCCAGCTTGTCACCGTGTTGGATAACCCCCGCAACCGGCGTGATCGTCATGGCCCAGGTATCAATAATATCGACCTTCCACGCCGTATTCTCCGGCAACATAGTCATCATCTTGTAGGCAGGGCAATGATCGCCAAAATAGAACAGTCCCCAGTTGCCCTCGCAGCTTATCCCCATCGACGTATCCCAGTGGCTACCCCACGGGAGCGGTGTCAGGCGTTTGGCTTGTCCTTCCTCAAGGATGTTGCGCAAAAAAGCGATGCGCGGGATGCTTGTTCCTTTGAGCGTGCCGCCATGTGACCACCAAATAATCTCATCTTCATTCAGGTATGTTTCGCCGTGAGTGACATAGCCGCCGAGTATTACGCCATGCCAGAACAATGCAGTCATTTTTTCTCCGGTGATATTGCCCCAGCCGAGATCGACATTGCCTTCATAGCAGCATTCGTCAATGACAATGGGTTTGGCAAATGTCTGCCGCCATTCCGGGACAAAGTGCATATCGTGGTGCTGGATGCTGGCGTGGGTGAGCGCGGGATTGTGATGATCGTACCAGTGCGCATTTGAGCGGTAGTGGATCGGCGGGTTGTGCCAGTTATGAATGGAGATCATGTGCGAAGAGGGATCCTCGCGTTTGATTTGCGCTATGGCGGCATCCCAGAATGACATCGGTTTTTCTTTCAGCAGGTCGAACTCATTGGCCAGCGACCACCAAATATTTTTAAACGATGCGAGGCGTGCCACCACGTAGCGGAGATAGCGGCGATCGGTCTCCTGCGACATGGCGGAAAATCCCCAGCGGTCGTACGGATGAAAGAGGATCAAATCCACCTCAATATTCAGTTCATCCAGCTTTTGTATTTGACTCTCCAACTGGGCAAAAAAGGTGGTATCGAAGCGGGTAAAATCAAATCCCTGGTCGAGGGTACCCGGAAAGGGGAAGCGCATCGGTTCCTGCAGATTGTAGCGATAGTGTTTAGGAAATACGCACATGCGGATTTTATTGAACGGACTCGCCGCCAGCGATGCCAGCGTTTGTTGCTGTATATCGTCCGGTTGGTAGTTCCAGACGTAGGCCGTGGTGCCAAAAGGATAAAACGCGTTGCCATTGGCATAGCGGAAGTGCCCGTCGCCATCACGCTGTACCGGGCCGGTTAACTGTGTTTCAGGGACGCAGGTAAACGTTCCTTCGACAGGGGACTGCGAAGGAATATTTGAGCTGATGCGATAGTGCCAGACGCCGGGGATATCCGGCATAAAGCGCAGTATGAACTGACCGTTACCGTTGTAAAAGCCCCAAACCGTGCGGGATTCTTCGCCGCAGGTAAAGGTGGCTGATAGCTCGGTGTCGGTAAAATGGCGAGGATCGTCAACGTCCGTGACTTGATACTCAAACCGCCCCCACAGGGCAATACTTTGTTCGCTCATAGCACCTCTCCTTTGGAATATATATTCCATTGTGATTTTATATTCACGATGAGAGTAAGGGAGGTTACCGTTAACATTCCACTGTCAAGGCGAAAAAATGAGCATGTGATCACAAAAACGCCGCCATTTCTGCTGATTACTGTGAGGTTTTTACTGTGAGACTGAAAGGAGTAAGCGTTATCTGAATGACGAGAGAAACGGCCAGCCAGCATAAACGTCTTGTTTATTAATAAGATGACATTTCGCCACTAGATGACGGCGCGCTTAGGAGCAAAAGAATGAGGTTAATTGTGATACTGGTAACAATGTCACGACTAACCACTTGCCAGCGCTAAATTCGTGGGCTTAACCTTTGTGTGAATAGTAATTCGATAATGAATATATATTCATAAAGAGGGTTTCTCATGAAGCAACAGCATAAATTGAGTATCAAAGAGAAGATCTGTTATGGGTTAGGTGATTCGTCAGCGAACATTTTTCTTGGGATGACGATGATGTTTTTGCCCTATTTTTATACCGATGTTTTAGGGATTTCGGCAGCGGCGATGGGGATATTGTTTATTGTTGCCCGTCTGGTTGATGCCTTCTATGATCCATTTATCGGTAATATCTCCGATCGCACGCGGACAAAGCACGGCTCGTATCGTCCTTTTTTGCTCTGGTTGGCGATCCCTTACGGTATTTCCTGTTTTTTAGTCTTTCTGGCGCCGGACTTTTCACCCACTGGAAAGCTAGTCTATGCAGTGATTACCTATCTATTTCTGATCCTGATGTATGCCTCCACGGTGGTGCCGTATGTGGCGTTGTTGACGACACTCACCGCCGATCCCATGGATCGTTTAAGCGCCAACTCCTGGCGTTTCCCACTGGCTAAAATGGCCTTTCTTATCTGCTCAATGGTAGTGCCGATTTTCGTCGCCTGGTATGGAAAAACCGATGAAGCACGCGCCTACATGATGGCGATGAGCTTTATTGCCGTGCTGGCCACGGCGTTTATGCTGCTCTGTTTCTGGGGAACAAAGGAGCGATATCAGGTTAGCGTGGAGACCGATAAAGTCCCGTTTACCAAACAACTGGGAATTATGCTGAAAGCGAAACCGGTGGTTGTTTTCTATCTGTTCAAAATTACCAGCTCCATTGCTTTTGTAATTAAAGGCAGTGTGACTATTTATTTTGTGAAGTATTTCCTGAATCGTGGGGATGGCTTTGTTTCTGGTCTGCTTTCGGCCACAGCGATTGCGGGGATCATTGCGCCGATGATTGCTATTCAACTGATTAAGCGCAACAAGCTCTCGAAATTAGGTACGCTGAAGGTGGCGCAACTGGGCGGTGGCGTGGCGGCATTATGTCTCTATTTCGTTAACCCTGAACAAATCTCACTGGCATGTGTTCTACTGGTGCTGTCGGTATTGATGGCTGAACTTGGCTCGATTACTGCCTGGGCGCTGCCTTCTGATTGTGCCGACTATTGTGAAGACAAATCCGGCGTCAGAATGTCTGGGGCTGTCGCTGCCGGTACGCTCTTTTCGATGAAGGTTGGTCTGGCACTGGCGGGTGGGATGGTTGGGCTAGTGCTCTCCCTTAGCGGTTACAAAGCGGGTGAGGCGGTGTCATCGGAAACGATGACGGCGATTATGTTCTTAATTGCCGGGATTCCTGCCATTTTCCATGCCATTAGTTTGGGGTTGCTGATGATGTTTAAACTGGATGATAAGGTTTCGGCAGGGCAGGCTGAAGCCGTCATGAAATAAAATTTCCCCACTGCCGGATGGCGGTGCATTATCAGGCCCATATGTCATACACGACCTACGCCTGATAAGCGCAGCGCCATCAGGCGTAATTTCAGGGCTACTGACTTTCCATCGCCGCCTTTTGCGCAACCACTGCGGCTTTTTGCTGCATCCGGTTTTGCATCTGGTCGATAATGACCGCGACAATAATCACGATGCCCTTAATCACCATTTGCCAGAATTCGCTGACGCCCATCATCACCAGACCATCGGCCAGAAAACCGATAACGAAAGCACCAATCAACGTGCCTAAGATGGTGCCTCGACCACCGGCCAGCGACGTACCACCAAGTACAACGGCGGCAATGGCGTTCATCTCAAATGCTGTACCATTGGCCGGATGACTGGCGGAAAGTTGTGCTGAAACAACTATTCCGGCAATTGCAGCACATAGTCCGGACAGGGTGTACACCCAGATTTTTACCTGCCTCACTTTTACCCCGGACAGTTCAGCAGCGCGTTCGTTATCGCCGATGGCGTACACGTGGCGGCCAAAGGGCAGACGGCGGGCAACGTAGGCAATAACCAGCGCCAGCACAATCATCATCCAGATGGCCCACGGAATACCAAACAGAGTTCCCGCGCCAATTTCATCAAAACCGGTGTTACCCAACTGTGGATTGCCGGAAAGCCCGGGGAATGTTTGTCCGTCAGAGGTCAGCATCGCCGCGCCGCGCAATACGTACATGGTGCCCAGCGTACAAATAAAAGGTGCGACGTTATAGCGCGTAATAATCCAGCCATTTGCTGCGCCAATCAATCCGCCAATCAGCAGTACGACAGGTACAATCACCCAGACGCTGGGGAAGATAGCGATGCCAAACATGGGTAATACAATGCCTTTGGTGATCAGCCATCCGGCAATCATGCCGCACAGTCCAAGCGTAGCGCCAATTGAGAGATCAATGCCGGCAGTAATAATGACGAAAGTGATTCCCAACGCCAGAAACGCGTTAATGGCGATGTGCTTGATCATAATGACCATGCTGCCGCCAGAGAGGAAACCGGGGACGGTGAAGGCAAAAAATCCGACGATCAGAAACAGCGCAATAAAGGTACGTAATTTCAGGATCAGCAGCAGGATATTTTCCCGCGAGAAGGTGACACCGGCTCGCGGTGCGACGACGGCAGATTGTAGTGTTTTCATGTCAGAACCCCTGAGCACTTGCGGTGACCAGCGCCGATTCTTCGGCACGATCGCGAGTAATATCGGCCGTGAGCTTGCCGCCAGACATCACCAGAATGCGGTCAGAGACCGCCATAATTTCTTTTAAATCCGAGGTGGAGAAGACAACGGCAATACCTTGTTGTGAGAGCTGTACCATCATGCGAAACACATCGGCCTTCGCGCCAACGTCAATGCCGCGTGTGGGCTCATCAAGGAACAGAATTTTGGGATTGGTAAGTAGGGAGCGACCAATCACCACTTTCTGCTGGTTACCCCCGCTCAGAGCCTGGATTTCAACATCCGGTGAGGACACTTTGATCGACAGATTACCAATTGTGCTGGCGACGACGGCCTCCTCATCTTTGCGGGCGATGGCAAAACCGCGCTGCAGGCGACGCCACAGGCTGGCAATAGTCAGATTGCTGGCAACCGAAGAAATGGGAAAAATGCCTGTGCGCTTGCGATCTTCCGGTACCAGACTCATTCCCATACGAATGCGGTCGGCGGTGGTTAAGCGCTGTGGAACTGGCTTGCTGTCGAGCCACAGTTTACCGAGGTAGTTGCGCTCAGTACCCAGCAAGCACTCGAACAATTCGGTTCGTCCGGCCCCCATCAGTCCATAGATACCGACAATTTCGCCCGCGTGGACGTTAAAGGTGACGTCGTTGACCACCGCATTGCCAGCGGCATTGACGCAGGTAATATGTTCCGCCTCGAGAACCGGCGCGCCGAACGTGCGGCCTGGCTCAAGAAAATTACTCACCGGGTCGCTGCCCAGCATTTCACGCACAATCCACGGCACATCGATATCGCTAACTCTGGCTTCGGCCTGGAATTTGCCATCGCGTAAAATGGTGATCACATCGCCAATCGCCATCAATTCTTCGAGTCGATGAGAGATGTAGATTATCGAAACGCCCTGGCGAGTCAGTTCGCGAATCACGCGAAACAGGATCTCGACTTCGGTTTTACTCAGCGCCGAGGTGGGTTCGTCGAGGATTAGAATGTCAGCGTCCTCCGCCAACGCTTTGGCGATTTCAACCAACTGTTGCTGTCCAACCTTGAGATTGCCGACCAGATCGCGGGGTGAAATGGGCTGATCGAGCCGGGTTAGCAGCTCCGCAGTACGCTTCTCCTGTTCGGCCTCATCAATGGGGGTCATGCCTTTTTGGATCTCCCGGCCAAGGAAAATATTTTCCGCGACGGTGAGATTCTCAAACAGGTTAAGTTCCTGATGCACCATACCAATCCCGTGCGCCGCGGCGTCCCGGGTATTGGCGAAGCGAACAGGGTTGCCATTGAGCGTCATCTCGCCGCTGCTGGGCTGCTGAACACCGGCGAGGATCTTCATCAGCGTGGATTTCCCCGCACCGTTTTCGCCAATAATCACGTTGACCTTACCGCGCCACACCTGATAATCCACGCTGTCCAGCGCAATCGTGCCGGGAAATAGCATTGAGATGGCATGTGTGCGCAGAATGATGTCATCTGCTGAGGAATTATTCATCAGTGTGCCTCCTGTTCCAGCGCTAACGCTGCCGCGTTTTCCGCTTTTCCTGCATTCAGCGTTACGGCGAACAGTACCGTGGCACGCTTCCCTTGCCAGCTTTCGTCCACTGCGGGCAAGTGTTTTACCGCTTCGCGGTTATACGCCCGGGAAAGCTGGGCAAACTGAACCTGGTTAGTGAAGTCTTCAAACTTGAACCCACTCGCATCGCGAATGGCATTGCCGCGCATCACCGGGCCTATTTGGATGGTGACAGGGGCGTCATTGACCCTCATCACAATGCTTTTCTCGCGCGCATTGGTGGTATCGACGTTCTCAATCTGACTGGTCAGGCGCACAAATACGCTCTCGGCGGTAGGTGAGGGCGTCTTCAGGCGTGCGCTCAGCGCTGACGCATCCAGAGCATGTTGCTTTGCCGCATCCAGGACGCGGGATTGCCAGGTTTGTTGCGCGATCTGCTCGGGTGTTTGATTGTCGAAACTGGCTTTGGCCTGTGGGTCGGCCGGGATGATGGGGTTGCCGTTTTCGTCGAGGTCAACTACCGTGCAGGCCGTCAGCAACAGGGTGGCGCACCCAACCAGTGCAGCACCCCATTGTGTTAACGACATAGTGCCTCCGCTTAGTGGCTCAGGTTGAATTTACTCAGCTTGCTGGCATTGTTTTCATCAATCAGCACGCAATCCATGAGCTGTTTTTCTTCTTTCTGCGCTTTGCCGTTTTTCAGGTAGTAATCAGCCTGCTCAACCGCCATTTGTGCCTGCTGCCAGCCGGGCTGAAGGACGGTCGCTTTAATGTTGCTCTTGTTGATGATGGAATCTCGGGTGTAGTCGCTGCCGTCAAAACCCACCACGATGACATTGTTTTTCCCAGCAGCCTTCAGGGCAGCTTCTGCGCCCAGCGCCATGGTGTCGTTGCCGGAAATGACGCCGACGATATCAGGGTTGGTTTGTAAAATAGCTTCCATACGGGTAAACGCTTCAGTTTGGCTCCAGTTCGCCGTTTGCTGGGCGACCATTTTCATATCCGGATAGTCGTCGAGCACATCGTGATATCCCTGTGAGCGCACATGCGCGTTGGTGTCGGACTGGCGTCCCAGCAGCTCAACGTACTTGCCTTTTCCATCCAGTAGTTTGGCGAATTTCTCTGCGCCGAGCTGCGCGCCCTGGTAGTTGTTCGACACGATTTGCGCGACTGCGATGCCGGTCTTATTAATTTCACGATCGATGAGGAATGCAGGCACGCCCGCCGCTTTGGCTTTTTCCAGTGGACCAACGGTGGCATCGGCGCCCGCGTTATCGAGAATGATGGCTTTCGCTTTTCGGGCTATGGCGGTCTCAATCAGTTGGTTTTGTTTATTGACATCATCATCATGAGAGGCGACCAGCGTGGTATATCCCAGCTCTTTCGCTTTGGCGACCGCGCCGTCGGCTTCGGCTTTAAAGAACGGGTTGTCGTGTGAAGGGGTGATAATCGCAATCAGTCCGTTGTCGGCAGCATACAGCGAACCCGATGCGGTAAGGATCGAGGCCAGTAATACGGATTTAATCAGGGTCTTGTTCATCTTTTTCTCCACTTTGAATATTTATTCAAATATGATTTATTATTCAAGTTAACGATAAGTCGAGATAATCGAACTGTCTACGATTTGCGCAGCTAATTTCTTAAAAGGAGAAAAGGATCACGATCCTGACAGCGTGGGTGCACACAGGGTAATGATGTTTTTATCGCGTTGAAACCAATGCACGTTAATTTCCTGATTGGCGAGGTTAGGCGAAAATGATGGCATGATTTGCAATGTTAATTGCTGATTCGTGAGTGCGGTAATTTTTGCGCTGGTGAAACCTGGTAACCCGGATGCCTGAGTGGAAAACGCCTTATACAGGCTCTCCTTGGCGCTGAATGCCAGAGTTAAGGCGAGTGGAAAGGGCAATTCAGAATGATGCAAAATCGGTCGTTCGTGGTTATCGATAATACCGTCAGCCAGCTCAACTGCGGTTTGTTGCGTAAAAATAGCTTCTATATCCAGCCCAACGGGATGCGTCGATACTACCGCCAGCGCAGTTAATGCACTGTGGCTGATGCTGCCAAACAACTTTTGTGGCCACAGCGGTTGTCGCTGCCTGCCGATGCCAGGTACAGTTTTGATACCGTATTCACGTAATGCATGTACTGCGGCAATACGCCCTGCTAAGTGCTCAGCTTTACGCTTACGTCCACCGGATTGAAGCTGAGAGTGGTGGGGGAGCCATAGCAGGTCGCGCTCATGGAAGCTGTCGGGATCGAACTCGACCATGTGCAGCGTGTGGTCTGCGAAAGTGAGCGGTGTGTGCGTGGTGTGCATGATAGTTATAATTTCCCTCTCCCCGCAGCGAGGAGAGGGAAAGCGTTATCAGAAGTGGGTGTTTACGCTCATGAACCACGTCCGGCCCGGTTCGTTATAGGTGTACGCGCCAGCGCCCGCCATATAATAGCCAGTCTTGTTGTCGCTGGTGGTCTGGGCATTACCTTCACGCCACAGACGTTTGTCGAAGACGTTATCCACGCCGCCGGTCAGGCTGACGTTTTTCGTCACATCCCAGGTCGCGCTCAGGCCGACGATGCTGTACGGACTAACTTCCTGGGCTGAACTGCCGGTTACTGGTTTACCCTGGTAATCATATTTCTTCGGCTGCTGTTTGCCGTACCAGGTAAAGGTGGATTGCAGTGACAAATCTTCACGCGCCTGCCAGCTCAGCGTTGAGTTCAGGGTATATTCAGGAATAATCGACAAGCGTTCGCCGGTCTCTTTATTCTTACTTTGCAGCATGTAAGTGATGTTGTTGGTCCAGGTAACGGTTTCGCTAACCGGTACGTTCAACGTCCCTTCCAGGCCTTCTACCACAGCTTTAGGTACGTTTTCCCACTGATAGATATCGGTGTAGGTTGTTGTTTCTTTACCCGTAGTCGGGTTTTTCTGGGTAATTGACGTTCTGCTTAGCGGTACAGTCCCCGCTTCGATCTTGTTACGGTAATCGTTGCGGAACCAGGTTACGCCGGCCAGCCAACCGTCACGTTTGAACTCCAGACCAATCTCTTTGTTGATACTGGTTTCGGCCTTCAGGTCATCGTTGCCCATCATGTAGCAACCAATGCCCGTCGCAGAACCGGTGGCATAGCAACCCTGGCCTTTGCTGTACAGAATATAGTTCGGGTTAGTCTGGTACAGGCTAGGTGCTTTATAGGCCCGTGCGATACCCATTTTCAGCGTAAAGTCGTCGCCCAGACCTTGGGACAGGTTCAGGGACGGGCTCCAGTTGTCGCCAACGACGCTGTGGTGGTCGAAGCGCAGACCCGGCGTCAACATGGTGCTGTCGGTCAGCTCCATGTTATTTTCAGCAAACAGGGAGAAAATTTCAGCCTGTGAATATGGGCTACGATCGGTGCTGCTGGCACCAGGTATGTTCCCGCCCATAAAGGTCTGGGTATTGGAACTCATGTCTTTCATACGCTGCTGGTTCCATTCGGTACCGAGCGTCAGGTTCTGGTTAACTAACAGGTCGAATGGAATGCTAATTTCGCTGTGCAGGGTGACATCCGCCAGGTCAGTGTCGGTAAATTGATTACTGTTAAATAACCCTTCAAGGCCACCTGCAAGACCTTCACCCAAACGGGAGTTACGGGTGTGTTCGTATTGCGCCCAGTTGCTGGTGGTAATGCCGTTGTCCCAGCCGCCGTTCCACGTCAGCGCATAGTTCTGGCGGTACATACGGTTGGTTTCTTTACCGTAGTATTTTTTCACCAGTCCGTTGGTTTTGTTATCGTTGTTGGTGTTTTGAGTGTCACCCGCATACAGGTTGCCCTGACGGCTGTAGCCGGCTTCAAACTCCAGCGATTGCATTGGGGCAAAATCCCAACGCAGCAGGCCGTTGATATCTTTGTTTTTAACCCCTTCACGACCCGCAGGCATCGTATCTGCGTAATCGCCCGTACGTGTTGACTGGTGACCGTCGTTAATGTCCCAGGCATCGGCCTGGGTTTTGTCGAGGTTACCGTTCAGGCGGAAGCTGAAATCTCCGCCCAGCGGTCCATTCAGACTAAAGTTGGTACGCTTGGTTGAACCTTCTTCTTTGTGTTCCGGGGCGTTGAAATAGGTATTCCAGGAACCATGCCACTCATCGCCGCCTTTCTTGGTGATGATGTTCACCACACCGCCAGCTGCGCCATTGCCATAGCGTGCTGCGGCAGGACCGCGCAGCACTTCAATACGTTCAATCATTTCCGGAGCAACCCAGGCGGTATCGCCACGAGTATCACGCTCGCCGCGCCAGCCCTGACGCACGGAGTTACGGCTGGTAACCGGTTTACCGTCGATCAAAATCAGGGTGTTTTCTGGCCCCATGCCGCGAATATCGATCTGGCGGTTGTTGCCGCGCTGACCGCTGGTTGAGTTACCGGTCAGGTTAACGCCAGGCATGGTACGGATGATTTCCGACACATCGCGAGCGGGAGGGTTCTTACGAATTTCATCAGCGGTAATGGTTGAAACGCCCGGCGCCTGCAGGTTCTGCTGGGCGGCGGTAACGACGATGGTGTCTTCATGAGAGACAGCGACGCTATCGGTTTGATCTTCTGCCATTGCTGGCAGGGCTACCCCGTAAATCCCTAAATTGACCAATAAGGCCAGTGAATGAATCTTGTTGTTCATTGTATGTCCTGCTGTTCTTTTAGCCACGAGTACCAATGTGCCGTGGTGCGGCATTTGGCCTGATGTCGCCCGCATCTGCGTAAACTATCCATTCCAGAAAAAGTACGCAGCGCCAGGTCGGTTTATAAGTGGTGAAAAACTGTACGCGCTTCCCACAGCGCGACAATACGCTATTGCAAATGCAAATAGTTATCAATAATATTATCAATATATTTCACGATAGATCATAAAATTTCACAATAAACATGGGGTTATGGCTGTGACGACGTTAAAGATGGGAAGCGAGGCGTGGTGGCAGTCGAAAAAAGGCCCGGAGTGGGAGCGTGAAGATAACGGAAATTATCGGGTAACCTTCTGGTGGCGTGACCCGCAGGGAACGGAAAATGAGTCAGCCATTCATCGCGTTTGGGTTTATATCACCGGCGTCACCGACCACCATCAAAATGCCACCCCTCAGTCGATGCGACGCATTGATGGAACAAATGTTTGGTGCTGGAGTGTTTCCCTCAGCGCCAACTGGCGTGGCAGTTACTGTTTTATCCCAACAGAGCGCAACGATATCTTTTCCTCGCTTGTGGCAGGCGAAGCGCCTGACCGAAACGTGCTGCGTGAAGGCTGGCGGCAATTGCTGCCACAGGCCATTGCTGATCCCCTTAATCCGCAGAGCTGGCGGGGCGGTCGTGGCCACGCGGTGTCTGCGCTGGAAATGCCGGAGGCACCCGTACAGCCAGGATGGGATCGACCTGACCCCCCCAAATCCCCCGCAGTGTGCCTGCAATGGCATAGCGCCAGGCTCGGCAATACGCGTCGCGTATGGGTGTTTACCGCCGGTGATGCTCAACCCGAAACGCGTCCGTTGGCTATCCTGCTGGACGGACAGTTTTGGGCACAGAGTATGCCGGTCTGGCCTGCGTTGACTTCACTCACGCATCGCGGACACCTTCCTTCTGCCGTTTATCTCCTGATTGATGCCATTGATACGGCTCACCGCAGCCATGAGCTACCGTGTAATGCGGATTTTTGGTTGGCGGTGCAGGAGGAGCTATTACCACTGGTGAAGACAACGACCGCGTTTAGTGACGATCCGCAGCGCACCGTGGTGGCTGGGCAAAGTTTTGGCGGGTTGTCATCGCTGTATGCCGGGCTGAACTGGCCCGCGCGCTTTGGCTGTGTGCTTAGCCAGTCTGGCTCTTACTGGTGGCCGCATCGTGGTGGTCATCAGGACGGGGCGATCGTCGAGCAACTGAAGACCGGGACCGTCAGCGCTCAGGGGCTGCGTATTGTCCTGGAAGCGGGGATCCGCGAGCCCATTATTTATCGCGCTAATCAGGCGCTATATGCCCAGTTACCTTCTGCACCACAGTCTATTTTCTGGCGTCAGGTTGATGGCGGACACGATGCGCTTTGCTGGCGCGGCGGTCTGATGCAAGGGCTAATGACGCTCTGGCAACCGCTTACCGACACGATTTAACCGGACGATGTTCCACGACAGGAGTTGAGTATGGAATTCAGTAACCCCTTCGATAATCCGCAGGGCCAGTTTTACATTCTGCAAAATCACCAACGTCAGTTTAGCCTTTGGCCGCAGCAGTGCTCGCTTCCTGCTGGCTGGCAAATTGCTTGCGAACCCCAATCCCAGGAAGCCTGCCAGCAATGGCTGGAAACAAACTGGACCACGCTTACGACCGCGAACTACGTCGATGTGCAGGAGGCTCCATGACTCAGCGTTTACCGTTAGTGGCGGCTCAGCCGGGGATCTGGATGGCCGAAAAACTCTCCACATTGCCCTCGGCGTGGAGCGTGGCGCACTACGTAGAGTTAACTGGCGAACTGGACGCGTCGTTGCTGGCGAAAGCCGTTGTGGCGGGCCTGGAGCAGGCCGATACACTGCGGATGCGGTTTAGCGAAGATAACGGTGAGATCTGGCAATGGGTGGATTCTGCGCTCGCCTTTGCGCAACCTGAAATTATCGACCTGCGCGCAAAATCCAATCCACATGAGGCGGCGCGTGCGTTGATGCAGGCAGACCTGCAGCAGGACATACGTGCTGATGGCAATAAACCGCTGGTTTTTCACCTGCTTATACAGGTGGGAGAAAAGCGTTGGTATTGGTATCAGCGTTACCATCATTTGCTGGTCGATGGCTTCAGTTTTCCGGCCATTACCCGCCAGATAGCCGCAATTTATCGCGCATGGCTACACGGCGAGCCTACGCCAGACTCGCCTTTTACGCCGTTCGCCGAGGTGGTGGAAGAGTATCAACAGTACCGTCAAAGCGATGCCTGGCAACGCGACGGCGCTTTCTGGAGCGAGCAGCGAAAGCAACTTCCACCTCCTGCTTCGCTGTCGAACAATCCGTTGCCGGGACGATCGGCCAGCGCGGATATTATTCGTATGAAGTTAACCGCGCCTGAAGGGGCGTTTCGTCGGCTTGCGGCACGTATGCCTGACGTTCAGCGTGCGGATCTGGCCCTCGCGCTGGTGGCATTGTGGCTGGGACGTTTATGCAGCCGAATGGATTATGCCGCCGGGTTTATCTTTATGCGGCGCATGGGGTCGGCGGCGTTGACCTCCACTGGACCGGTTTTAAACGTACTGCCATTTGGTGTGAGGCTGGATGCGGCAGAAAGCTTGCCTGCGCTTGCACAACGACTGGCCGGACAGTTGAAGAAAATGCGTCGGCATCAACGTTATGATGCCGAACAAATCGTTCGCGACAGCGGGCGTGCAGCCGGTGCCGAGCCGCTGTTTGGCCCGGTGCTGAACGTGAAAATATTCGACTATCAGTTGAATATTCCCGGCGTTCAGGCGCAAACCCACACGTTGGCGACAGGGCCGGTGAACGATCTTGAACTGGCGTTATTCCCGGATGAAAACGGTGGGCTGAGTATTGAAATTCTGGCCAATAAACAGCGCTACGATGCAGAAACGCTGGCGCAGCATGCCTCGCGTTTAATCGGGCTTATCGAGCAGTTTGCCGACAATCCGGCGCTATGCTGCGGCGACGCCGGGATGCTGTTGCCAACAGAACATGAGCGGCTGGCGAAGATTAATGACACCACCGTCGAGATCCCGTCCACTACGCTGAGCGCGCTGGTGGCACAGCAGGCCGATAAAACGCCGGATGCCCCGGCGTTGGCCGATGCCCGCTATCAGTTTAGCTATCGCGAAATGCGCCAGCAGGTCGTGGCGCTGGCGAGCCTTTTGCGTGCACGCGGCGTCAAGCCTGGCGACAGCGTCGCCGTGGCATTACCGCGTTCCGTGTTCCTGACGCTGGCGCTGCACGGTATCGTTGAAGCCGGTGCAGCCTGGCTGCCGTTGGATACCGGATACCCGGACGATCGCCTGCGGATGATGCTTGAAGACGCGAAGCCAAAATTGTTGATCGCGACCAATGAGCAACTGGCGCGCTTTAGCGATATTCCTGGGCTGGAAAGTCTGTGCTATGACTCGCCCCTGCCAGCAGAAGATGCTGCTCCGCTGGCACTATCTCAGCCCAATCATACTGCCTATATCATTTTTACTTCCGGTTCTACCGGTAGACCAAAAGGGGTGATGGTTGGGCAAACCGCCATCGTTAACCGTCTGCTGTGGATGCAAAATCACTATCCGCTGACCGCGGATGATGTGGTGGCGCAGAAAACACCGTGCAGTTTTGACGTCTCGGTATGGGAGTTTTTCTGGCCGTTTATTGCCGGGGCAAAGCTGGTAATGGCAGAGCCTGAGGCGCACCGCGATCCGCTGGCGATGCAGCAGTTCTTTGCCCAATATGGGGTGACGACCACGCACTTTGTTCCCTCTATGTTGGCCGCTTTTGTCGCTTCACTGACGCCGGAAACCGCGCGGGAGAGTTGTGCCTCTCTGAAACGGGTATTTTGCAGCGGCGAAGCCTTGCCAGCAGATTTATGCCGTGAGTGGGAACAGTTAACTCATGCGCCACTGCACAATTTGTACGGACCAACGGAAGCGGCGGTTGATGTGAGCTGGTATCCGGCCTGGGGGGAAGACCTTGCTGCTGTAACCGGCAACAGCGTGCCGATTGGCTATCCGGTATGGAATACCGGTTTACGTATTCTGGATGCCATGATGCGCCCGGTGCCTTTCGGCGTGGCTGGTGACTTATATCTGACGGGGATCCAACTGGCGCAAGGTTATCTGGGCCGTCCGGATCTGACCGCAAGCCGCTTTATCGCCGATCCGTTTAACGCTGGCGAACGCATGTATCGTACCGGAGATGTGGCGCGCTGGCTGGAAAATGGCGCGGTGGAGTACCTTGGACGCAGCGATGACCAACTTAAAATTCGCGGACAACGCATTGAGCTCGGCGAGATTGACCGGGTGATGCAGCAGTTGCCTGATGTCGAGCATGCCGTTGCCCACGCCTGCGTATTCAACCAGGCGGCGGCGACAGGCGGCGATGCGCGTCAACTGGTGGGGTATCTGGTGTCACAATCGGGTTTACCGCTGGATACGTCCGCGTTGCGGGAAAAGCTGCGTGAAAAACTGCCTGCGCATATGGTGCCGACGGTATTGTTGCAGCTGGCGGAGCTGCCGCTTAGCGCGAACGGTAAACTGGATCGTAAAGCGCTGCCGATGCCTCAGTTGACGTCGCGTGTTTCCGGGCGCGCACCGCGAGCAGGGACTGAAACCACCATCGCGCAGTCTTTTGCGGCTTTGCTGAATTGCGAGGTGAATGACGTGGCGGCAGACTTCTTTGCGCTTGGCGGACATTCGTTGCTGGCGATGAAGCTGGCGGCACAGTTGAGCCGGGTTTTTGAGCGTCAGGTGACGCCGGGGCAGATTATGGTGGCCTCTACCGTTGAACAACTGAGTGCTCTGTTGGAGAGCACTGATGATGAGCAGTCGCAGCTTCTGGGATTTGAGGCACTGCTGCCGCTGCGTGAAAGTCACGGCCCAACGCTGTTCTGTTTCCATCCGGCGTCGGGTTTTGCCTGGCAGTTTAGCGTGCTGTCGCGATATCTCAGCCCGCAGTGGTCGATTGTAGGTCTTCAGTCGCCACGACCGGATGGGCCTATGCAGACGGCGGAAAATCTTGATGCGGTATGCGAACATCACCTGGCAACGTTGCTCAGTCAACAGCCTCACGGACCTTACTATTTATTAGGTTATTCGCTGGGTGGGACGCTGGCACAGGGGATCGCCGCGCGCTTACATGCCAGAGGAGAGACGGTTGCATTCCTCGGACTGTTGGATACCTGGCCGCCGGAAACGCAAAACTGGCAAGAAAAAGAGGCCAATGGGTTGGATCCAGCGGTACTGGCGGAGATCGAGCGTGAACGTGAAGCGTTTCTGTCGGCGCAGCAGGGGAATGCGTCAGAGGCTTTATTTAACGCAATCGAAGGCAACTATGCCGATGCGGTTCGCCTGCTCACCACGGCACACAGCGTGCCGTTTGCAGGTCACGCTACGCTGTTCGTTGCTGAGCGCACGTTAGTACCGGGTGTCAGTCCTGAACGCAGCTGGTTACCGTGGATATCCAGTCTGGATGTTTACCGCCAGGATTGCGCGCATGTTGATATTATTTCCCCTGCCTCATTTGAGGCGATAGGGCCTGTAATAAATGCACTGATTAATAAATCTGTGTAACAAGACGAATATTGCTATCGCGGTGATCGAACAATTCCATAATGTAAATAATATGTTATGGAATTGTTCTTTTTTATGCAATGCAAGGTGATGAAAGGGGTGAATAAATTCCGAATATAATTTTTGGTAGGGCGACAAGCACAAAGATTGTTTCGGATAATTCTGACTAGCTGGTAGACTTCTCCCACAGGAATGTTTTTCTTTTAGGAAAGTTTTCAGGTCACGCAACATGTCATCATTAAATATAAAGCAAGATAACGTTTCGGAATTTACTGGGTATCCTCAGCCAACGGCAAACGCAAATGAAATCGATTTAGTGAATCTAATCGAAATCTTATGGCGTGCAAGAACGAAAATTATAGCGACCGTTTTCGCCTTTGCTTGTGTGGGTATTCTGGTCTCTTTTCTGCTGCCACAAAAATGGACCAGTCAGGCCATCGTGACGCCGGCGGAAGCGGTTCAATGGCAGGGATTAGAGAATACGCTGACCAAATTGCGCGTGCTGGATATGGATATTAGCGTTAGCCGTGGTGATGTGTTTAACCTGTTTATCAAAAAATTCCAGTCGCCGTCATTGTTAGAAGAATATCTGCGCTCTTCGCCTTACGTAATGGATCAATTGAAAGGTGCTGATATCGACGAAATGGAGTTGCATCAGGCAATTGTCAGGCTCAGTGAGAAAATGAAAGCGGTTGATACTAACCTGGGTAAGAAGAACGAAACTTCGCTGTATACCTCATGGACACTGAGTTTTACCGCACCTCAGGCCGAAGAAGCCCAGTCAGTGCTGAAGGGATATATCCAGTATATTTCTGCCCTTGTGGTGAAAGAAACGCTGGAAGATATTCGCAATAAATTGTCCATCAAAACCAGTTATGAAAAAGAGAGACTGGAGATGGATCGCGTCAGGCTCAAAAACCAGCTGGAAGCAAATATCCAGCGACTGAACTACTCGCTGGAGATCGCCAATGCAGCCGGGATTAAAAAGCCGGTCTACAGTAATGGCCAGGCCGTGAAGGATGACCCCGATTTCTCTATTTCACTGGGTGCTGATGGCATCGAACGTAAATTAGAAATAGAAAAATCAGTAACGGATGTTGCTGAAATTAACGGTGAATTACGTAATCGCCAGTATCACGTTGAGCAACTGTTAGCGATGAATGTGGGTGACGTAACATTTACGCCGTTTAAATATCAACTTTCACCTTCGCTGCCGGTGAAAAAAGACGGTCCGGCTAAATCAATGATCGTTATTCTGGCCGCATTACTGGGGGGAATAGTGGCGTGTGGTGGCGTTCTGCTGAACTATGCCATGGTGTCGCGTAAGCAAAAAATGACGTTTATTGATCAGCAACTGGTGTGATGAATTGTCGTATGGCGGCAAGCTGGCCGCCATACTGTAACGCGTGTTATTTGTT